>DASSOE010000001.1:0-7113 GCA_035700945.1 Sphingomicrobium sp.
AGCGTCTTGGCGATGTCCTCGTCGGTATCGACGCCGAACTGCTGCAGGTAATCGTGCTTGTCCTTCATCTCCTTGTACTGGAGGAAGGCTGAGTACTCGCTCTCCGGCATGCCGATCGTGTCGAGCAGGTGCGAGTAGGCCGCGATGTGCACCGTCTCCATGTTGGAGAAGGCGGTCAGCATCATCTTGATCTCGGTCGGCTTGAACACGCGGCCGTACTTGTCGTGGTAGCAATCCTGCACCTCGACGTCGGCCTGGGTGAAGAAGCGGAAGATCTGGGTGAGGAGGTTGCGCTCGTGCGGGGTGAGCTTCTGCGCCCAGTCGCGGCAGTCCTCGCCCAGCGGCACCTCCTCCGGCATCCAATGGATCTGCTGCTGGCGCTTCCAGAACTCGAACGCCCAGGGGTATTCGAACGGCTTGTACTGCTTGCGGGCTTCGAGGAGGGGCATGCTATTTCTCCCAGGGAAAGAATGGTTCACGCGAAGGCGCGAAGACGCGAAGAGTTGAGGGAATATAGGGGTTCGCGCGGAGACGCGGAGACGCGGAGGCTGAATTTGGAGCGGCCATTCGGCCGCTCAATGAGCAAGGCGATGCCTTCGCGTCCCTTCGACACCGCTCAGGACGGGCTTCGCGCCTTCGCGTGAGACCCTCTCTTCTTCTCCGCGTCTCCGCGTCTCCGCGTGAAATGAAATCGCTCATCCGGCGAGCCCTCCGAACAGGAGCGCGGTGGCGACGGCGCCGGCGACCGGGACGAGGCCGACGATCGCGGCGATGATCGAGACCGTGCGGTGGCGGCGGTTGCCGCGCGAGCGCTGCGCCCAGACGAGCAGGTAGGCGCTGCCCGTCATCGAGGCGAGAAGGGCGATGTCGGCGCGCCAGTCCTTGAAGCTGAAGGTCGCGAGATCGTCGAAGACGACGAAGGCGCCGACCGCGGTGATCATCGCCGCGGTCGCGGCGCCGGGGCGGATCCACTGCGCGCGGGTCTTGCTGACGACGATCCGCCAGCACAGCGCCGCGACCGGAACGAAGAACAGCAGCAGGAAGACGAGGCTCATCAGCATCAGTCGCGGACCCTGACGATTCGGTCGCGGTAAACGGTCGTCGACTTGCGCGCGCCGACCCCGAACACGACGATGCCGAGGAAATAGCCGAAATCGTACCAGCCGCCGCTGTTGGGCACGGCGTAGACGGCGACGTCGCTCACGAACAGCGAGACCACCCACGCGACCGGGAAGATGAAGCCGTGCCACAGGCCGAGCCAGAAGCCCGGCGCGCCGGCGGCGACGGCGTCGGACTGCTGCGTCGCGGCGCAGGCGCTCAGTGTCATCGCCGTGCCAATGGCTCCAAAAAATTTAGTTCCACGCGAAAACGCGAAGGCGCGAAGAGCAAGGAAGAAATGGTTCGCGCGGAGACGCGGAGGCGCGGAGGATGGAATGGGAGCGGACATTCGGCCGCTCAAGAATCCAGTGAGCCTGAATTTCTTCGCGCTTTCGCGCCTTCGCGTGAAACCCTTTTCTTGTCTCCGCGTCTCCGCGTCTCCGCGTGAGAAAAGCGATTGCCGCTTTGCGGCGAGGGCGACCAGGCGCTTCACCGTCCGCGCCCCATCATCTCGGCCTCGCTGGCGCTCGGGCGGTAGTTGAGCAGGCCGAGCGCGTGGATGGCGAGGATCGCGGCGACCACGAACAGGATCACCGCGCCCTGGCTGCCGTAGGTGTCGGACTTGTCGCGGCGGCGGTAGAAGAAGACGCCGGCCGCCAGCAGCACGACTGCGACGGCGAGCTCGATCATTCGGCCGGCGGTCATGGCGTGTGCCCCATCGCCGCGACCTGGTCGAGGCGGCTGGCGTAGGCGTCGATCACGGCGGCGGTGCGCTGGACGTAGACGCGCGCGTCGTCCCAGCGGCGCTGCTCGATCGCCTCGCGGACCCCGGGCAAGGTCTTGGCGCCGTAGCCGGTCAGCGTGCCGGGCGCCGAAACCAGGTTCTTGTACCAGGGACGGCCGGGCAGGCCCTGCGGGTCGAGCAGCAGCTGGTCGATGTGGAGCAGGGTCGCGTCGATCCGGGCCCGGGTGGCCGGCGCCAGCCTGTCCTCGTGCGCGAGCACGCCGTCGGCGGCCGCCGCGGCGCGGGTCAGGTGGTCGGACGCGTTCTGCAGCGCGAGCATGTCGATCAGCGGCGTAACGCCGCGATCGGCCGGCGCGATCGTCGGATCGTAGGGCGCGGAAGAGAGCTTGAAATCGCCCTCGCGGCGGAGCTCCGCGAGCGCGCGGTCTTTCTCGCGCTGGTCGCCTGCGAGCTTCTGGATGTCGGCGAGATAGTTCGAAACGTCGGACGCGAGATCGGAATAATGCGCCGGAACGCGGGGCGCGTCGGCCGAGCGCAGGACGAGGCGCCCGATGACCTTCGACAGCGCCGCGCCGTAGGCCAGCCCCGGGTCGTCGAAGTGCATCACGTGGTAGAAGCTGTCGTAGACCGAGTGGTAGCTGCCTCCCGTGAAATCCTCGCCGCCGAAGCCGATGTTGAGCGACGGGATTCCGAGATGCTGGGCGAAGGCCGAATAATCGGAGCCGGAGCCGAGCGGGAAAAGCGGGAGCTTGCCCGCTTTGGCGTCGTCGAGCACGGTAGCGTCGACGCTGCCCGGCGAGCGGTAATGAGCCGACAGCGTTGCCGCGCGGCTGCGATCGGCGACCGGGACCCCGGTCTGCGGATCGGCAACGTCGCCAGCGACCTGGTTGACGAGGCTCTCGAGCTCGCCGTTGCCCCCGGCGAACAGATAGCCGCGGCCGTTGTTGTCGGTGTTGATGTAGAGGATCGCCTTGCGCTTCAATTCGTCGCCGTGCGCTTCGGCCCATTCGGTCGAGCCGAGCAGCCCCGGCTCCTCGCCGTCCCAGCTCGCGTAAACGAGCGTGCGGTCGGGCCGCCAGCCGGAGCGGGCGAGAGCGCCGAGCGCCTTGGCCTCGCTCATCAGCGCGACCTGCCCGGATAGAGGGTCAGCGGCGCCCATCACCCACGCGTCGCGGTGGTTGCCGCGGACGATCCACTGATCCGGGTAGGTGTCGCCCTTCATCACCGCGATCACATTGTAGATCGGCTTCAGCGACCAGTCGGACTTGACCGCGAGATGGACCTTGACCGCGTCGGTGCCGCCCCAGTGATAGGCCATCGGCAGGCCGCCGCGCTGCTTGCCGGTGACGACCGGGCCCTGGAGCGAGGCGAGGATCTTCGACGCATCTGCGTAGGAGATCGGAAGCGCCGGGATCTTGAGCAGGACCGGCGATTCGGCGCGCGTCAGCCGCTTCGCCGACTGGGTTGCGCCGACGCCCGGCGTCAGCGGGTCGCCCGGGTAGAGCGTCATGTCGACGACCGAGCCGCGCTGGACTCCGCCCTCCGGCCGCGCCCCGCCGAGCGGGTAGGGATCGCCCTCCGCATACCCATCGTCTGCCGGATCGGAATAGATGAGGCAGCCGACCGCGCCATGCTCCTGCGCGAGCTTGGGCTTGAGGCCGCGCCAGCCGGCGCCGTAGCGGGCGAGGACGATCTTGCCGCGAACGTCGATGCCGCGCGCGGCAAGCGCGTCATAATCGTCCGGCATCCCGTAATTGACGTAGACGACCGGCGCGGTGACGTCGCCGTCGCCCTGGTAGGCGACGTAAGGCGGAAGCATTCCGGCGAGGTTGGAGGTCGGATCCGCAGCGACCGGCGGCTCCTGCCCGCCGAGCGCGACATGCTGCGGCGCTACCAGCTCGAGCGCGGTCGATATTGGCGTTGGATAGAGCACGTCGAACTGCTCGATCCGCGCGTCCCAGCCCCACTGCTTGAACAGCGCCAGCTGCATCTCGGCATTGGCCTTGTTGTGCGGCGCGCCAACATGGTTGGGCGCCGACGACATCTGCTGGAGCCACTGCTGCTGGTCGGCCGGGCTGATCAGCGCATCGAAGCGCTGCTCGAGCGCTGCGCTGTCGTCCGCCGGCACGGCGAGCGCGGGGGAAGCGAGCAGGACGGCGGTTGCCGCGGATGCCAGCAACGCGATTCTGCCGGCTCTCATCGCTTGAAGAATTCCACGCCCAGCGCCAGCGTAACGAGCGTCGCGAGCAGGTCCACGGCAACCAAGCCGAGAACGACCGCGCCAGCGCCCTTCGCGAACCTGCGGAGCCTGAAGCCTTCCCCCTTGTGGGGAGAATTGGGTGGGGACGCGTTATCTGCGTCAGCAGATGGCGTCAGCAAATGAGTCCTTTCGGCCGCAGACGCCGGCCGCCCCCCTCCAACCTCCCCCACGAGGGGGGAGGCTGTAGGTTGTGCCCCTACTGACATGCCAGGCACTCGTCGTAGTCGGTGGTGCTCGCGAGCTGGATTTCCTTGAGTTCGGGGGTGTTGTCGGCCTCGACGCCGCCAGCGAAGCCGGCGCGCTGCACCGATTTCGAGCGCAGATAATAGAGGCTCTTGATGCCGAGCTCCCAGGCGCGGAAGTGGAGCATCATCAGGTCCCACTTGTCGACGTCGGCCGGGATGAACAGGTTGAGCGACTGGGCCTGGTCGATGAACGGCGTGCGGTCGGCGGCGAGCTCGATGAGCCAGCGCTGGTCGATCTCGAAGCTGGTCTTGAACACGTCCTTTTCGTCGCGGCTGAGGAAGTCGAGGTGCTGGACGCTGCCGCCATTCTCGAGGATCGAGTTCCACACGTTGGCGCTGTCCTTCGCCTTCTCCACGATCAGTTTCTCGAGATACGGGTTCTTGATCGAGAAGCTGCCCGACAGCGTCTTGTGGGTGTAGATGTTCGCCGGGATCGGCTCGATGCAGGCGCTGGTCCCGCCGCAGATGATCGAGATCGACGCCGTCGGCGCGATCGCCATCTTGCAGCTGAAGCGCTCCATCACGCCCATGTCGGCGGCGTCGGGGCAGGGGCCGCGTTCCTTAGCCAGCATCATCGACGCTTCGTCGACCTGCGCGCGGATGTGCTTGAAGATCTTGAGGTTCCAGCTCTTCGCCATCGCCCCTTCGAACGGGATGTTGCGCGCCTGCAGGAACGAGTGGAAGCCCATCACGCCGAGGCCGACGCTGCGCTCGCGCTCGGCGCTATATTTGGCGCGCGCCATCTCGTCCGGCGCCCGCGCGATATAATCGCTGAGCACGTTGTCGAGGAAGCGCATGACGTCCTCGACGAACTGCTTGTCGCCGTTCCACTCGTCCCAGGTTTCGAGGTTGAGCGACGACAGGCAGCAGACCGCGGTGCGGTCGGCACCGAGATGGTCCTTGCCGGTCGGCAGCGTGATCTCGCTGCACAGGTTCGAGGTCGAGACCTTGAGGCCGATGTCGCGGTGATGCCTCGGCATCGCCTTGTTCACCGCGTCGATGAAGATGATGTAGGGCTCGCCGGTCGCGAGCCGGGTTTCGACCAGCTTCTGGAACAGCGAACGGGCGTCGACCTTGCCGCGTTCCGAGCCGTCCTTGGGACTGCGCAGGACGAACTCGGCGCCCTCGCGCACGGCAACCATGAACTCGTCGGTGACAAGCACGCCGTGGTGCAGGTTCAGCGCCTTGCGGTTGAAGTCGCCCGACGGCTTCCTGATCTCGAGGAACTCCTCGATTTCCGGGTGGGCGATGTCGAGATAGCAGGCGGCCGAGCCGCGGCGCAGCGAGCCCTGGCTGATGGCGAGCGTCAGGCTGTCCATCACGCGGACGAAGGGAATGATGCCGCTGGTCTTGCCGTTGAGGCCGACCGGCTCGCCGATCCCGCGCACGCGGCCCCAATAGGTGCCGATCCCGCCGCCGCGCGAGGCGAGCCAGACGTTCTCGTTCCAGGTGCCGACGATCCCTTCGAGGCTGTCGTCGACGCTGTTGAGATAGCAGCTGATCGGAAGCCCGCGCCCGGTGCCGCCGTTCGACAGGACCGGCGTGGCCGGCATGAACCACAGCTTCGAAATATAGTCGTAGACGCGCTGCGCATGGGCGGCATCGTCGGCGTAGGCAGCCGCGACGCGCGCGAAAAGGTCCTGGTAGGTTTCGCCCGGAAGCAAATAGCGGTCGCGCAACGTGTCCTTGCCGAACTCGGTTAGCAGCTCGTCGCGGGTCGCGTCGGTGGTGACGTCGAACCGCGGCGCATGGACCGCCTTGCTGCTGGACTCGGTGGTCGAAACGTCGTCGCTCGGTACTGCTGAGCCGGTCGAAAAATCCATCGCGCTTCCCCGTCCTTCCACGGCCTCGTCGAGAGCCGCTTGTTCACCACTTGTTCGACTCGGTGCCATGCCAGGAACCTAGTCCCTTTTATGCGCTCGGGCGGGGCCTTTTCACAGCTTGTCCCTGTGGACATCGGGGACAAGTCGGCCCGTCGCCGGAATATAGGGATTCCGGCGCAGAACACTAGGTGTTGAGAGCTCCCCCTCTCGCGCTACTACCTATTGTGCCTCAAGCGCGGCTGGATGCAAGCAGGTAAATGGGGGTTAAGCAAAAATTGCTGTGGATTTGGCAGCGCTGCAACAGCGGCCGAGACGGTCACGCGGGCTTGACGATCCCGACCCGCGTCCGGGCGCGATCCACCATCTCGACGAAGCGCTGGTCATTACGAATGCCATCGAGGTCGGGGTCGACCGCGATATGGGTGACCAGCATCTTGTTGATCCGGTCGATGAAGCTTCCGAGCAGGTCGATGGCGGCATCGCCGTCACGCTTGGCGAAAGAGCAGACGAGATTGTAGCGCATCGTGAAATTGTCGGGGTCCATCAGCATTGCGCTTTGCGCCCATTCCTTCGCCCGTTCGACCTCGCCAAGTTCGCTCAAGCTGGTCGCGCCCATCCCGAGCGCGGATCCGTTGCTAGGGTCCTGGGCGAGCGCCCTTTCCGCACGGCTGACCACGCCTTTGGCTGCGCGCTGAAGGTTTTCGATGTCGCCGATTCCGCCATAGCAGGTCTGAAGCAGGCCAAGACTGTGAAAGTCGGTTTCGACGAGCTGCGCGGCCTTTTCGAAATAGGGGACAGCAGCCTCCATCCGGCCCTGCCGAAACAGGAATCGACCGGCTTCCTTATTGGCTTCCCATGACTCGGAATCGAGCCGCAGCGCCGTTTCGATTTCCGCCCACGCCTCGTCCGGCTTTCCCTCTTCGTCGGCGAGGTAGCGCGCTT
>DASSOE010000002.1:0-3674 GCA_035700945.1 Sphingomicrobium sp.
CGACGATAATCGCGATCAAGGTAAGACTGATCGTAGGCCGTGTAGAGAGGATTCCAAACTCGATCGGCCGACTTCGAATAGAAGAATATGATGTCAGTTTGTCGCCCAAAGTGTTTCGCGCCCTGCTTTGCGTCGCTGTGAGCGTGTGATCTCTTCCAAGTAATCTCGTTGATAAAGCGATCCGCCCCAAACACCGCGTCCAGCACCAGCTTGAGGTAGTGGCTCGCGGTCGGGTCGCAGTGCAAATAGAGGCTGCCGGTGTCCTTGAGCACGCGGTGAAGCTCGACCAGCCGCACCGCCATCATCGCCAGATAGGCCATCAGCGGGCTGTCCTGCAGCGCGTCGTGCATTGCGCTCATCATCACCTGCAGCGGTCGATTGGTACCCTTGGCGATGTCCATCAGCGCGTCCTTAGCGCTATCACCCCACGTCCAGGTGTCGTCGAATGCCTCGATGCTGGCGTCCGCCCCCGCCCCGCTCGCCGACTTGAACAGCACGTTGTAACCCGCATTCGAATTGAACGGCGGGTCGAGATAGATGAGGTCGATGCTCGCATCGGCGATCTCGTTGCGCAGCACCTCGAGGTTGTCGCCGTAGTAAAGCCTGTTGGTCACGCGCCCTCCCCTCGGCAGCGCGAAGGTAGCAAGGGCGTGACTGTAGTAAACCCTAGGTTGAAGCGGCCGGCGCCTTCAACGATGCAGCCTCAGCTCGCGGATTTACCTTTGAATTGTTGCTCGTCGAGAGCTCGTCCCATTTGCCGGCTTCCCCGCTCAGAGGGAGCCGCTCAGCGATTCCGGTGACAGTTTACTAAATGCACCAAACTTCGCGCCTTCGCGCCTTCGCGTGAAAAAGAAATCCTGTCCTACAGCAGCCGGGTTGAGATAGCTGCTTTGCCTCATTGATCCGGAGGCACCCTGACCCGCTCACACCCCGATCCCGGCAGACGAACTGCGCACCGGCCCTTCACGGATTTGTCGCTCCGTCACTGCGAAAATTCGCGAACATTCGCCGCTTCCTCGCGCACGTGCACACGCGCACGCGTGGGACCGCTGCAATCGCTGCGTTTCGGCCCTCCCATCGCCTCCGCTCACGCATGCGCGCGCACGCGTTGAGGTCACAACTTTGGCAACTTCCGCGCGGACGGTACGCCCAGGATCCCTGCGCAAGCAGGCAGCCGATTGGACTGCCCGTCACCTATCGGATAGGCGCGCTCGCGAAAACGGGAGTGGCCCCGCCGGCCGCGAGGGAGGGAGTTGCGTGCGCGGACCGATCAAGAACCAGGCGTTCCAGGTGCTCAGGAACCGCGGCATCCGGATCGGCACCGTGCTCGATGTCGGCGTGCTGACCGGGACGGCCGAGCTCATGGCGCACTTCCCGCAAGCGCTGCACCTGCTGTTCGAGCCGGTCGTCGATTTCAATCCGGATATCGAGCGCAATTACCGGCGGGTCCGCCATGAGATCGTCAACGTCGCGATTTCGGATTCGACCGGCGAAACGCTGCTCGAAACCTATCGCCTGATCGACGTCGGCGGGCACAGCGTGTCGCACAGCAACGTCGCGTCGGAGGCCGCCGAGGGGCGCACCTACCGCACCGTGCCGAGGACCACGCTCGACGATTTCCTGAAGGATCGCAAGCTCGCCGAGCCCTATCTCCTCAAGATCGACGTCGACGGCCACGAGCTCGCCGTGATCGCCGGCGCCGCCGAGACCCTGAAGAAGTGCGCCGTGGTGATGGTCGAGACGACCATCGACGAGCTTCCCGAGCGCATCGCGGCGGTCGCTGCGCACGGCTTCACGCTCTTCGACCTCGCCGAGCCCTGTTACTACGACAACGCCTTCTACAACTGCGACGCGATCCTGCTGCGGAGCGACCTCCACAAGCGCCTGTTCGCCCAGTTCGATGAGGATTTCGATTATGCGAAATACACCGTCTTCGCGCCGCCGCCGCGGCCGCGAGCGGCGAAGGGCTGACCCAAGCATCACCGCGCCGCCGCCGGCGATCGGCGGGAGGTTCGCCGCGCTACTTCGGCGCGGTCGCCTTCACGTACCGGCCCACCAGGATCGCCGCCGGATAGAGGATTTCCTCCTCCTGCCGGGCATGGGCCGCCAGCCCGTCGGCGAAGCGGACGTAATCGTCGCGCTTGGCCGTGACCGCGGCGGCGCGGAAGGCGGCGGTGGCGGCACGGATGCCGTCATGTTCCTTCATCATCTGCGGAAGCTCCGCTTCCAGGGCGTCCGTCATCGGCAGCACCTGGCGCATTTCCGCCGTCGCCGGCCCGTGCGCCAGCTTGTCCAGCAGCCCGAGCGGCGGGGTCGCGATCTGCTCCTCGCGCTGGAAGTGCGGGTGCAGCGCCGCTGCAAGCCGCCGCGCCGCCTCGCCGAGATCGCCGGACGCGTTGGTCGCTCCGGCAAGCACTTCGTGAAGCTCGTGGTGCTCGGCCGCGATCGATTGGGGGGTCTGGAACATCGGGGAAGCCTCCACCTGGGGATGATGGGCCGCGTGGCCGGACGGCTGGGCTGGGGCCGTCGCCGCAAGCAGCGCGATCCCCGCCGAAAGAAGGATTGTGCTCATGCGTTGGCCATAGGCTGACCGACACCGGCGGCGGAATAGGTAATGTCCGCAGAGCCAGCGCGCGGGCACCCACCGATACCGGCTTCGCCGCATCGATCTTCGGTTCCGCGCATTCGGTTGAGGCTGAAGAATTCGCCGTTTACCCCGCCACGAGGCAGCTGACGCGGCGGATCGCGAGCGGGCCGCGCGCCGTGACCTCGAGCCGCAGGCCCCAGTTCCACTCCTCCTCGCCCTCGGCCTTGTGGAGCGTGACCTGGACCGGCACCCATTGCCGCCGAGCCGGGCCCGGTCGCGCCGCGACCAGCAGGATCGGCCCGCGCGCTTTCTTGTTGGCGAACTGGGCCAGGGTGCCGCCGAAGAAGTCGCCGAGCGTGCGCGCGTCGCGGGTCAGGCCGACGCCGCGGCACGACGGCACCGCGGAGAGGCTCAGCCCCGAAGCCTTGAACACGCCGCGCACCGCACGCCCCGCGAGCGCTTCATCGTGGACCGGCGCATAAGCGCCCGCCGGGGCCGCCGCGGCCGCGCTCGCCGCGAGGAGCAGCGCCAGGCTCATCCGAAGCCCAGCACGGTCCCGAAGAACAGGCCGTTGTGCGGCGGCGGGTAGTGGTGACGGAACTCCTCGAGCGTCTGCCGGACGACGCGGTCCTTGGTGTTGGAATAATGGACGACGGAGCCGTTGCTGAAGACGCCGACATGCTTGGTCGGGTGGTTGTCCATGGTCTTGGTCTTGAGGTGGACGTTGCCCGGGTGGGTGATGAACACCAGGCAGTCGAGCAGCGTCGCCTGCCGGTCCGCCCAGTGGCCGACCTGGTGGCAGCTGGCGAACAGCTCGTGGACCCGGACCGAAGCGCCGTCGTGCTTGCCGCCGGTCTGCTTCTTGCAGGTGTAGCCGACGCTCAGCCCGAGCGCGTGCGCGACGAAATGGGCGCAATGGTTGAAGCTGTCGTCGGCGTAGCCGTTCGCGCAGAAGTCCTTGACGTTCTTGTCGAGGAACTCGGGAGCAGCAGACCAGTTCGGCGCCTGAGCCATACCCGCCTCCATCGCCGTGAGCCGCCGATGTTACGGGACGCGCAGGCCTCCATCAAGGATGTTCTCCCCGCCT
>DASSOE010000003.1:0-2111 GCA_035700945.1 Sphingomicrobium sp.
TCAGGGAAGGTGGCCGCCGCTCCTAAAGACCGCGAGTCCGAAGAACAATGCCGCCACTCCGGCCGCGACCGACCCGATCATGTAGCCGGCGGCAGCGCCGAACGAATGGCGCTCGACCAGCACCGCCGCGTCGAGCGAGAAGGTGGAGAAGGTGGTGAAGCCGCCGAGGATGCCGGTGGTGAGGAACAGGCGCACGTGTTGGGGCACGCCCGCCCGATAGGCGAAGTAGCCGGCCAGCAGCCCCATCGCGAACGAGCCGGCGACGTTGACGATGAAGGTGCCGTACGGGAATTCCAACCCGAACAGCCTGGTCGCGGCGACATTGACGCCGTGGCGCATCGCCCCGCCGATCCCTGCGCCGAGAAACACGATCAAATAAAGCATAGACCTCCACCTGCAGCACGAGTGCGCCCGCAGGAGTCATCGGCCGGTCGGCGGTTGAGAGTCGCTGTGACTCCGGGGAGACCCCATTCCCTGCGATCAGGCTTAGCAGGCCAATGGTTACGGACAAGCTACTTCCGCGGGTTGGGATGATTTGCCGAACCTTGGTGCAACTTCGCGACGTTCGGAACGCCCGGGAGCAAAAAATGGTAGTTTTCCGGGGTTGGCACGCTTCATGAATAGAGTTGAGCAGGAGCCGCGAGGCGACTGAAAAAGGGAACAATCACCATGTCTGCATCTTCCGCGAAACGCACCGTCATCGCCATTTCCGCCGCGCTCACCCTCAGCGCTGCGACGCTTGGCGCCACTCTCAGCCCGGCGCAGGCCGGCACGATCCAGCTCGCGAGTGTCGCACGTGGCTAAGTTCGAAGCAGAGGTACCGACGGATCTGCTTGCAAGCTTGCTGATGGAGCAGGCCAGCGTCCCGTCGCCGACCCGCAAGGCGCACGGCCTGCCGCCGAAAATCTATGCGGTGATGGCGCTGACGACGCTGTCGACGTTCGGGACGCTGGTCACGGCCTACCAGTTGCTCTTTTCCCATCCGTTGTTCGCATGACCGCCCCTCTCGCGACGTCGAACCGCAAGCCGGATCAGCATTCGACTGCCCAGGAAACGGGCGCAGCCTGGAAGTCGCTGAACAGACTTGCAGCCAACCCGTGGGCGCTCTCGTGCACCAGCTTCATGCTGACGGCGGTCCTCATCCGGGCGGATTGCTTGAGCGTCTTCTGAGCGGACACCAACATTCAGCTCATTTCCTTCCGAACAATTTCTCAATCTCTCCATGCCCGAGCTTCACCCAGGTGGGGCGGCCGTGGTTGCACTGGCCCGAGCGCGGCGTGACCTCCATCTCGCGGAGAAGCGCATTCATTTCGGCAACCGAAAGCACCCTGCCCGCCCGGACCGAGCCGTGGCAGGCGATGGTCGCTGCAACGTGGTCGAGCTTGTCGCGGAGGCTGAGCGGGCCGCCGAGGTCCGCGATCTCTCCGGCGAGGTCGGCGAGAAGGCCGGCAATGTCGGTCTTTCCGAGCGCCGCCGGGACGGTGCGCACGAGCATCGCAGTGGGGCCGAAGCGCTCGACCTCCAGCCCGAGTTCGGCGAGACCGGCGGCCGCGCCTTCGAGCCGGTCGCAATCGGGCTCCTCGAGCTCGACGACTTCGGGGATGAGGAGTGCTTGTCGGGCGACGGTGCCGCCCTCGCGCGCGGCGCGCATGCGTTCGAGCACGAGGCGCTCGTGCGCCGCGTGCTGGTCGACGATCACCAGGCCGTCTTCCGCTTCGGCGACGATGTAGGTGGCGGCGACCTGGCCTCGGGCGACTCCGAGCGGGTGGCTGGGGACGGGCTCGATGGCGGGCTCCGCGCGGGCTGCCGGGGCCTGGGAGAAGAGGCGCTGAGCTTCGGCCACCATCGTCACCCCGGCGAAAGCCGGGGCCTGCCTTCCTTCAATCCCAGCAAGAACAGGCGGGTCCCCGCTTTCGCGGGGATGACGGTTGAGCGCGGTATCGCAAGTAGCGCTCGTCGTCCACATCACGGGGGCGGCGGCCTGCTCGCGCGCGGCGCTCCTCCCGCTCTCCTCATCGAGCGCATGCCGCAGCCCGCCGACGATCAGGCCGCGCACCGCGCTCGGGTCGCGGAAGCGAACTTCGGTCTTGGCCGGATGGACGTTGACGTCG
>DASSOE010000004.1:0-31384 GCA_035700945.1 Sphingomicrobium sp.
GGGCGTTGGTCCCAGACGGGAAACTCCGCGACAAGCCCGTAAGGCGGCTTATTCCGGTTGCTCGTAACTGCCTTAGCGTCGGGGAGTCCTTTTGCGCCTGCGTCACAGTTGCGATGGGGAGGTATCAGTTATGTTCACGAAGAAACCCGAGCCGGGAGAGAGTGTCACAAAGATGGGCGGGGGGCTGGGCGGCGATCTGAAGACGCCCTTTACCGAGCGGCCGGCGACCTACGCCGCCAAGAGCCCGACCCCCAGCGCCAGCAAGATGGTTCCGTCCATCATCGGCGAGGACCTGAGCATCACCGGTAACGTGACCTCGAAGGGCGAGATCCAGGTCGACGGCGAGATTCAGGGCGACATTCATTGCGGCTCCCTCCTGCTCGGCGACAAGTCGCAGGTGATGGGTAGCGTGATTGCTGAGGATGTCGTGGTGCGCGGCCGCGTCACCGGATCGATCCGGGGCCTGCGCGTGACGCTCCAGGCTCAGTCCCATGTCGAGGGCGATATCTTCCATCAGAGCCTCGCCATCGAGCAGGGCGCTTATTTCGAAGGGAAATCGCGCCGCTCCGACGATCCCTTGGCCGAGATCAAGAATGCTCCCGGCGCAAGCGGTGCGCGTCCGGACGCGAAGCCAGCCGGCTTCGACACGCGGCCCACTGAGCAGGCGACCACGTTCGGCAGCGGCACGAGCCCGTTCTCGACCCGCGCCGCGGAATAGCGCAGAAGGGTGGATGGCCCCGCGAATGGGGCCAGCCATGCCTATTCTCTCAGGCTTAAGCTTTCGCGTCGGCGTGTATGCGCTCGGCGAGCGCCGCCTCGATGAAGCGGTCGAGGTCGCCGTCAAGCACGGCCGACGGATTGGTGCTTTCCACCCCGGTGCGCAGGTCCTTCACGAGCTGATAGGGCTGGAGCACGTAAGACCTGATCTGGTGGCCGAAGCCGATATCTGACTTGGCGGCAGCTGCCGCTTGCGCCTCCTCCTCGCGCCGCTTCAGCTCGGCCTCGTAAAGCCGCGCGCGAAGCATAGCCCATGCGGTCGCGCGGTTCTTGTGCTGCGACCGCTCGTTCTGACATTGCACCACAATTCCGGTCGGCAGATGGGTGATGCGCACGGCGCTATCGGTGGTGTTGACGTGCTGGCCGCCGGCGCCGCTCGAACGGTAGGTGTCGATCTTGAGGTCGGTCTCGTTCACCTCGATGTCGATGTCGTCGTCGATCACCGGATAGACCCAGACGCTCGAGAAGCTGGTGTGGCGGCGGGCGTTGGAATCGTAGGGGCTGATCCGCACCAGCCGGTGGACCCCGCTCTCGGTCTTGAGGTTGCCGTAGGCATTCTCGCCCTTGACCAGGATCGTCGCCGACTTGATCCCGGCCTGCTCGCCTGAATGGTGGTCGATCATCTCGACCTTGAACCCGTGCCGCTCGGCCCAGCGCGTGTACATGCGCTGCAGCATCTCGGCCCAGTCCTGGCTCTCGGTTCCCCCGGCTCCCGCGTTGACCTCGATGTAAGCGTTATTGGCGTCGGCCTCGCCCGCGAGCAACGCGGCGACCTTGTCGCGGTCGGCCCGTTCGGCGAGCTCGGCGAGGCTCCGGATGCCATCCTCGACCATCGCGTCGTCGCCTTCGGTCTCGGCCAGTTCGATCAGCTCGGACGTATCGGCGAGCTCGCGCTCGAGAATTTGTGTCGCTCCGATCGCTTCCTCGAGCCGGCGCCGCTCACGCATCACGTCCTGCGCCGCCCTGGGGTCGTCCCACAGCGTCGAATCTTCCACCTTGGCGTTCAGCTCCTCGAGCCGCTTGAGCGCCCGGTCCCAGTCGAGGAAGCGGCGCAGCAGCGCGGTCGCGGCGTTGATCTGGTCGATATGGGCCTGCGCTTCGGCGCGCATGTTCGTGCACTCCAAACTTTCGTCATTCCCGCGAAAGCGGGAACTCCGCTTCCTGTCACTCACTCCTGAAAAGAAAGCGGGGCCCCGGCTTTCGCAGGGGTGACGACTTGCGGACTACTAGAGCGTGTTCTGGGTTGGCAAGCCGCCCGCCTCGGGCAGGGTCGCCGACGGCACCGGACGCCGCGGCTCTGCCGGCGCCGGTTCATCGCCCTCCTTTCCCTCGGCCGCCTGCTGCGCTGCCTGCTGCCCCGCCTGCTGCCACAATTGCAGGTACTGCGGCCCATAGGGGTCGCCGTAGGTGCTGTGCGTGCTGTGGACGGCTTCGGTCTGCGGCTGGAACGCCTCCCAGATCACCGGCGACTTGGGATCGTTGCTGGTCGGGAAGGTGCCGAACACGGGCTTGCCGGTGTTGCGGTCGATGCGCACCCAGCGGATGCCCGGAGGCGCGATGAACGGCACCTTCGGCTCGTCCTTGAGCGCCGTCAGCGCCCATTGTTTCCAGATCGGCGCCGCTATCCGGCCGCCCTGCGCCGCATGGCCCATCGGATGCGGCTGGTCGTACCCGACATAGACACCGGCGACGATGTCGGGCGTTCCGCCGACGAACCACACGTTGGTCGGCCCATTGGTGGTGCCGGTCTTGCCGAACAGTGGGCGGTCGAGGTCGCGCAGCACGGTTGCCGTGCCGCGAAGGATGACGCCTTCCATCACGTGGACCATCTGGAACGCCGCCATGGCGTCGACCAGCTGCCGGGTGCGGCTCGGCGGCCGCGGCATCGGCCCGCCGTCCCAGTCGGCCGCGCTGCAATTGCCCATCAGCGCGCAGCGGTTGTCGGTGCGGTAAATGACCTTGCCGTCGCGGTCCTCGACATAGTCGATCGTCGTCGGCTTCACCGACCGGCCCTGGTTGGCGAGGATCGCATAGGCATTGACGAGGCGGAGCACGGTCGTGTCGCCGGCACCGAGCGCCATCGACAGGTAATTTTCGTAGTCGCCGACGCCGAGCTTGCGCGCGGTATCGGTGATCTTGGGCATGCCGACGATCGAGGCGGCGCGGACGGTCATCAGGTTGCGCGACTGCTCGAGGCCCCAGCGCAGCGTGTGCGGGCCGGCCGAGCGGCGGTCGAAGTTGACGAAGCACTTCTGGCCGAGCCCGGCGCCCTGCCACACGCAGAAGGGCGCATCGAGTTCGATAGTCGCCGGCGTGAAGCCGTTCTGGAGCGCGGTCACATAGACGATCGGCTTGAACGCGGAGCCGGGCTGGCGAAGCGCCTGAGTCGCCCGGTTGTAGCTTGAGCCGATGACGTCGAACCCGCCCTGCATCGCAAGGACCCGGCCGGAATGGACCTCCTCGACCAGCATGCCGCCGGAGACCGCGGGAACCGAGCGCAACTGATAGGTGCCCGGCGCGGTCTGCTTGACGATGATGACCATGCCCGGCCTCAGCTTGTCCCAGGCCTGGCCGCCCTGACCGCGAACGGGCATCGATGCCTGCGATGCCGGCAGCGTGCCCTTCGAGCCATTGGTGAAACCAACCGTCGCCGCAGCATCGTCCTTGGCGAGCACCACGGCCTTGAGCCAGTCGGCATAGCCGGTGCCGACCGGCGCCCGGTCGAGCTGGCCGGCCCAATCCTTGGTGAGGTCGATGCTCTTCCCGAGGTCCTTCCACGCGGTCCCGCCGCCGAATTTGACGAGCCCGTCGCGGAGCGCGTTGGCGGCGGCATCCTGCATCACGGGGTTCATCGACGTGCGCACCCACAGGCCGCCGCTGTAGACGCTGTTCGGGCCGTTCTCGGCGTCCTCGCCGAACTGCTTGATCAGCTCGCGCCGGACCTCTTCCATGAAATAGCCGCCCTGCTGGCGGAACTTCTCGTTGCTTCCGTAGCGGATCGTGCCGAGCGGCGTCGCCGCTGCCGAGTGCCACTGGTCTTCGGTGATGTAGCCGTTGCGGTACATCTCGCGCAGCACGTAGTTGCGGCGGTCGAGTGCCCGCTCGGTCGCGCGCACCGGGTCATAGTTGGACGGAGCCTTGGGCAGGATGGCGAGATAGGCCGCCTCGGGCAGGTTCAGCTCGTCGACGTCCTTGTCGAAATAGGCGCGCGCCGCCGCCTGCACGCCATAGGCATTGCGGCCGAGAAAGATCGAATTGAGGTACAGCTCGAGGATTTGCTCCTTGGAGAGCGTATCCTCCAGGCGAAACGCGAGAATCGCCTCGCGCGCCTTGCGCCCGACATTGTAGCTGCTGTCGCGCAGCAGATATTTCGCGACCTGCTGGGTGATCGTCGAGCCGCCCGCTACCCGGCCGCCCCTGCCCAGATGCGTGGCGTAGTTGAACACCGCCTTGGTGAAGCCGGCGTAGTCGATCCCGTGGTGGTGGAAGAATGTCTTGTCCTCGGCCGAAATGAAGGCCTGCACCAGGACGGGCGGATATTCGTCGAACGACAGATCGACCCTGCGCTCGCGCGCGAAGGTCTGGACAGGGTCGCCGTTGTAGCCGCGCACGTTGGTCGGCAGCGGCGGCTGGTAGGCGAGCAGCGACTGGGCCGACGGAAGGCCCGACGCGAAATAGATCCACATCGCCGCGACCAGCGCGAACAGCGCCGCACCGGCCCATGCGACCCACCGCACCCACCGGTGTGCCCACCACGGGTCGACCCATGCGTGAACCTTCTCGTTGAATGCGACGAGATCGGGAAGCTGCCACCCCGGCAAAGTCAGGCGCTCGAATTTCATTCGAAGCAGCGTCTAGCCTGTAGGAACTGGTGCGGAAAGCCGGTTAATGCCGGCTGCGCGCCGCAATGTCGGTTTCGATGGCCTGCGCGAGCGCGAGCGAGATCTTCGCCCTTTGCTCGGGCGAGCGGAGCAGGAGCTCGTCGTCGGCATTGCTGAGATAGCCGGCTTCGAACAGCACCGCCGGCGCCTCGGCGCGGCGCAGCACATGGAAAGAGGCGAAGCGATGCGGGTTCGGCCGCAGTCCGAAGCGACCTGCCGATTTGTGCACGAGCCGCACGGCGAGGTCGGCCGACGCGCTCATTTGCGACTGCATGGCAAGGTCCGAAAGCATCGCCTCGACCGAACCGCCGGCGGGACCAGCCAGCGCGACGCCATTCTCCTTGGCCGCGAGCCGCGCCGCTTCGGCATCCGAAGCGACGTCCGACAATGAGTAAATTGTCGCGCCGCGCGCGAGCGGGTTGGGGGCGCTGTCAAGGTGCAGGGAGACGAACATGGCCGCGTTGAGCCGCCGCGCCACGGCGGCCCTGTCGTCGAGCGACAGGTAGCGGTCGCCGTCGCGGGTCATAGCGACCCGGACCCGGCCGCGCTTCACCAGATCGTCACGCAGCTCGCGGGCAAGCGCGAGCGCCAGGTCCTTCTCATTGACCTCGCCGGAGACGCTGGTCGCGCCGGGGTCGCGGCCGCCGTGGCCGGCATCGATGACGACGATGGGCCGCCCCCGCGCCTGCGGCGCGCCGTAGATTTTGTCGCTGACCGGCGGCGGGACGTTGACGGTCAGGCTCGCTTGGGCGGCCGCGCCGCTGCGCCCGCCGAACGCGAGCAGCAGCGCGCCCGCGGCGAGCACGCTCGTTGCCGCTCCGGCGATTGCCCCTGCCCTGCCGAACCCTCGCTTCATCCACCAACCCGTTGACCCGCAACGCAATATATCACGCCAACATGGTTAACAGGAAATTTAGTTCCGCAGCTCCGCCGCCGCGCGGGCGCGTTTGGCGACCGCGTCCATGCTGTCGCCGCGCCGGTACAGCCACGTCCCGCCAACGCAAAGGACGGTGTCGAGGGCGAGCCAGTCGGCGGCGTTGTCGGGGCGGATGCCGCCGGTCGGGCAGAAGCGGACGCCGCCGAACGGCCCGGAAAGCGATTTCAGCGCGGCAATGCCGCCCGACGCTTCCGCGGGGAAGAACTTGAACCGATCGAGGCCGAGGTCGAGCCCGCGCATGATGTCGCCTGCGGTCGCCACTCCCGGCAGATAGGCGGTGCCGGAGCCCGCGACGGCTTTGGCGAGCGGCTCCGTCAGTCCCGGCGAAACGATGAACTTGGCGCCGGCGTCCACCGCCTCGCCCAGCTGCCGCTCGTTGACGATCGTGCCGGCGCCGACGATCGCCCCCGGCACCCTGCTCATCTGCCGGATCGCGTCGAGCGCCCCCGGCGTCCGCAAAGTCACTTCAATTACGGTCAGTCCCGCGCCGACGAACGTTTCCGCGAGCTTCGCCCAATCCTCATCGCCTTCGAGCACCAGCACCGGGATAACCGGCGCCGCGCGCATGATGTCGTCCATGGTCATCCGTGCTCCTTGGCGAACGCCGCGGCGGCGCCGATCAGCCCCGGCTGCGGGTGAGTGATGAGCTTGACCGGCATTTCATCCATCCGCCGTTCGAACCGGCCCTTGGCGATGAAGCGGTCGCGGAATCCGGACTTCGGCAG
This sequence comes from Sphingomicrobium sp., assembly GCA_035700945.1. Lineage (GTDB taxonomy): Bacteria > Pseudomonadota > Alphaproteobacteria > Sphingomonadales > Sphingomonadaceae > Sphingomicrobium. The sequence goes on from DASSOE010000004.1 coordinate 6,321, forward strand.
ATATTTCGCCAGCCGCAGCCCGACTCCGCCGGCGATCACCACCGCCACGGCGCCCTGCGCGAGCGCAATGTCGCCGGCAACCGCGCCGAGGCTCAGGCACACGCGGTCGAGCGCCGCATTGGCAAGGCTGTCACTGCCGGCCAGCGCTGCGGCCCACAATTCCTTCTCGTCATGCAAGGCGAGCGACTGGCCTTCGATCGCGCCGAGCGCTTCGTAGACGTTCCACAGCCCGCGGCCGGAGGCGATGCGCTCGACCGAGACGCGGCGGAAGCTGCGCCGCAGCTCGACGAGGATTCGGTCCTCGAGCACGTCGAGCGGCGCGAAGTCGATGTGCCCGCCCTCGGTTTCGATCACTTCATAGCCGCCGCTTTTCCTGAGCAGCGCCGCCACGCCAAGGCCGGTTCCCGGCCCGACGATGCTGACGACGCCTTCGTCGGGCAGCCCCCGCTCAGGGCCGCAAAGATGCTTGAAATGCTCGTCGCCGAGCGTCGCCACCGCATAAGCGACCGCGCCGAAATCGTTGACGATCGTGTACCGGTCGACGCCCAGCCGCTCCTTGATCAGCGCGGGCCGGATCACCCACGGATTGTTGGTGAGCTTCAGCACCTCCCCGCCGACCGGGCCCGCGAAGGCGATCGCGAGCTCGTTCGGAAGCTCGATCGCGGCCCGTCGCCCGAACTCCTGCCATGCCAGCTGGAAGCTCCCGTGCTCGCTGGTCTTGAGGGTGACCGGCTCGCCCAATGCGGCGACGCGGCCGCTGTCGATGTCGGCCAACGCGAGCCGGACATGGGTACCGCCGACATCGGCGACCGCGACCTTCCTCACGCTTGTTCCGCCTCCATCGCCGAGAGCAGCGCCGACGCGCCCGCTTCCGCCTCGTTCACCTGCATCCGCATCAGCGCGAACAGCTCGCGCCCGGTGCCGACCGGCGGTGGCGGCGAGTTGGCTGGGGGGCGGCTGGCAAGGTCGACGCCGACGGCTTCGAGCGCTCCCGCCCGTCCGTCGAGCCGGATCAGGTCGCCGTCCCTCACGCGGGCGAGCGGCCCGTCCGGAAGCGCCTCGGGCGAGACGTGGATCGCCGCCGGCACTTTCCCGCTCGCCCCGGACATGCGGCCGTCGGTGATCAGCGCGACGCGGTGGCCGCGGTCCTGAAGCACGCCGAGCGTCGGCGTCAGTTTGTGAAGCTCGGGCATGCCGTTCGCGCGCGGGCCCTGGAAACGCACGACGACGGCGCAGTCGCCGTCGAGTTCGCCGGCCTTGAACGCGTCGAGCACTTCGTTCTGGTCGGAGAAGCAGCGCGCCGGCGCTTCGACCACCCAGCGCTCCTCGTCGATGGCGCTGGTCTTGAGCACGGCGCGGCCGAGATTGCCCTGGAGGAGGCGCAGGCCGCCGTCAGGCTGGAACGGGTCGCTCGCCGGGCGCAACATGTCGATGTCGGCGCTTTCCTCCGCCGGCTTCCACACCAGCTCGTCGCCGTGGAGTTCGGGATTGCCGATCCACGCATCCATCGAATCCGCTCCCGCGGTCAGGTGGTCGGTGTGGATCAGCCCCTCGCGCCGGAGCGTGTAGGTGACGAACGCCATGCCGCCGGCGTCCTGGAAGTCGTTCACGTCCTTGGCGCCGTTGGGATACACACGCGCGAGCAATGGCACCGCCGAGGACAAATCGGCGAAATCCTGCCAGTCGATCAGGATTCCCGCCGCGCGGGCGATCGCCGGCAAATGGATGAAATGGTTGGTCGAGCCGCCCGTCGCGAGCAGCCCGACCATCGCGTTGACGATCGCTTTCTCGTCAATCACGCGGGCGAGCGGCCGCTCTGCGCTCTTCGCGAGCTCCGCCAGCCGATGCACCGCGGCGCGCGTCAGCGCCTGCCTGAGCGGCGTGCCCGGATTGATGAAGGCCGCATTGGGCACGTGGAGGCCCATCAGCTCCATCATCATCTGGTTCGAATTGGCGGTACCGTAGAAGGTGCAGGTGCCGGGCGCGTGATAGGAGCGGCTCTCCGCCCGGAGCAGCTCGTCCTTGTCCACCTTGCCTTCGGCATAGAGCTGGCGGATGCGCTGCTTCTCCTTGTTGGGCAGGCCCGAGGGCATCGGACCGCCCGGGACCAGCAGCACCGGTAAATGGCCGAACCGCAGCGCGCCGATCAGCAGCCCCGGAACGATCTTGTCGCAGATGCCGAGCAAAGCCGCGGCGTCGAACATGCCGTGACTGAGCGCGATCGCCGTCCCCATCGCGATGACGTCGCGGCTGAACAGCGACAGGTCCATTCCCGGCTGGCCCTGCGTCACCCCGTCACACATCGCGGGGACTCCGCCCGCGACTTGTGCAGTCGCGCCGACCTCGCGCGCGAAAATCTTCATCTGCTCCGGATACCGGCCGTAGGGCTGATGCGCCGAAAGCATGTCGTTGTAAGCGGTTACAATGCCGATGTTGGGACCGCTAAGCGTGCTGATCGCCGGCTTGTCCTCGCCCGAAGCGGCGAAGCCATGCGCGAAATTGCCGCAGGACAGGCGCGGGCGGCTGATTCCCCGCTCCTTCTGCTCGGCCATCAACTCGAGGTAGCGCCGGCGCGTGGGCTTGGACCGTTCGATGATCCGGTCGGTGACGGTTGCGATGGTCGGGTTTTGAGCCATGGCGCCTATGTGGTCCTTCGCCGCTATTCGTGCCAGCTGATGCCGTCGCGCTCGGTCAGCGCAATCGCGGCGGAGGGACCCCATGTCCCGGCCGCATAGGGCCGCGGAGCCATTCCCTTCTCGGCCCATGCACCGCGAATGCGATCGATCCAGCCCCACTGCGCCTCGACCTCGTCGCGGCGGACGAACAAAGTCGGGTCGCCTTCGATGAGGTCGAGCAGAAGCCGCTCGTAGGCGATCCGCCGGCGATACTCGCTGAACGCGTTCGCAAGCCCGATATCGAGCGGGATCTCGCGCAGCCGCACGCCCTGGCGGTCGAGTCCCGGAGTCTTCGCCATCAGGTGAAGACTGATCGTTTCTTCCGGCTGCACCCCGATGATCAGCTTGTTCGGCTTGGTCGTCGCGCCGCGCGAGGCGAAGATCGAATAAGGAACGTCGCGGAACTGGATGAAGATTTCCGTATCGCGCATCGGCATGCGCTTGCCGGTGCGCAGGTAGAAGGGCACCCCCTTCCACCGCCAGTTGTCGATATGCGCCTTGAGCGCCACGAACGTCTCGGTCGTGCTTTCGTGGCCGACCTCTTCGGCATAGCCCGGCACCGGCTCGCCGTCGATCGCGCCGCGCGTGTACTGGCCGGTGACGCTGTTCGCTTCGACGTCCGCCGCTGCGATCGGGCGAAGCGCGTGCAGCACCTTCACTTTCTCGTCGCGCACGGCCGTGGAGTTGAAGTCGGCCGGCGGCTCCATCGCGACCAGCGCCAGCAGCTGCAGCATGTGGTTCTGCACCATGTCGCGAAGCGCGCCCGCCTGGTCGTAATAATCGCCGCGGCCCTCGAGCCCGATGGTCTCCGCGACCGTGATCTGGACGTGGTCGATGTGGGTCGCGTTCCACAGCGGCTCGAACATCGAGTTGGCGAACCGCAGCGCCAGCAGGTTCTGGACCGTCTCCTTGCCGAGATAATGGTCGATTCGGAACGTGCGGTCCTCGGGGAAGGCTCCGGCCACCGCGTCATTGATTTCGCGGCTCGATTCCAGGTCGCTGCCGAGCGGTTTCTCGAGCGCCATTCGGACCGTCGGGCAGGCGAGCCCGGCCGCCGCGAGCCCGTCGATCGTCGGCTTGAACAGCGACGGCGCGGTCGAAAGGAAGATCGCGACGCCCTTGCACGGATCGCCGATCCTTTTCGCGAGGCGCCCGAACCCGCTCTGGTCCTCGATATCGAGCGAGACGTAATGAAGCCGCGCGAGGAAGCGCTTGGCGATACCCTCGGAATAGAAGCCCTGCGGCAAATGTTCCTTGAGGGCCGCGTCCGCCCGCTCGCGGAACGCCTCGTCGCCGAGCTCCGTCCGTGCCGTGCCGATGATCCTGAGGTCGGCCGGGAGCAGCCCGTCGGAATCGAGCCCGTAGAGCGAGGGAAGCAGCATGCGCCGGGCAAGGTCGCCGGTCGCGCCGAACATCAGCAGGGTCGAAGCCTTCTCCACCATCGGGCGCTTGCTATAGGGGTCGTTGCGCGGGCGCAAAGGCCGAATACGTATCCGCGGCCTGGCTACATGCCCGTGGCAGAAAATGTGTGCGCGTCGGGATCGAGGTCGCGCAGATCCCGTCCGCGCGTTTCCTTGCCGAACCATGCGACGAGCGCGAGCGCAACCACGGTCGGGACCAGGATGGCGAGCGAAACGACGGCAAGCGGCGGGACCAGCGCAAGGATCGCGAGCAGCTGGGCGAAGGTGCCGCCCCCTTTGGTACACGCCGCGACGATGCCTGTCGTTCGGCCGCGGATGCGCAGCGGAAAGCTTTCCGCCGCAAAGGGCAGGAGCATGGCGATCAGTGCATTGGTCCCGACGATGAGAAGGGCGACGGGCAGCACCGGGCTCCCGGACCCCGTCAATTCGAGCTGCAGCACTGCGAGCAGTCCGGCGGCGGTGACGGCGATCGAGGCGACCAGCGACCATTTGCTGCTCCACGCGCTGTAGGCGAACGCCACGACGAAGATCATCGGAAAGGCGATGAGCGCGGATTCCGCCAGCAGGCGGCTCGACACCTCGACGCTGTAACCCTTGGCGACGAGATCGGCGGGGAGCCACAGCAGCAGTCCGAAATTGATCAGCCCGTAGCAGGTTGCCGCGAGGCTGAGCGCAACCAGCTTGCCCAAAAAGGCGGCGCCGGTCAGCGCGACCGTCGGGCCCTTTACCAGCGCGACCGTCTCCGCCGGCCGCATCTGCCGGGCCTTCGAGCCGAAGCGCTCCATCACCCGCCGCGCTTCGTCGCGCCGGCCACGGGCGAGCAGGAACTTCGCCGATTCGGGGATGAGCGCGCCGAGCACCACCAGCGACAGGCCGGTCGGGAGGTTGAGCAGCCACATGATGCGCCAGCCGAAGTGCGGCTGCAGGATCGCCGAAAAGCCGCTCGCCGCGAAATAGCCGCCGACCGCGCCCAACCCGCCGACCAGCACCAGCGACCAGCCGCGGTGCTTGCTCGGCATCATCTCGGCAAGGAGAGCGTAGGTGACGGGCAGCATCCCGCCCGCCGCGACACCCATGAGGAAGCACATGCCGACGTTCCAGGCGAGCGAAGGCATGGCGCCGCAGATCGATGTCCCGACGAACATCACCGCGGACAACAGGATCGATGCCTTGCGCCCGTAGATATCGGCGATGATGCCCCAGATGACGGAGCCGACCACGGTCCCGACGAGCGCCGAAAACGGGAATTGCGACACCGTCGCCTCGTCGACCTGGTATTCGCTCATCATGCCCGGGAGGACGAAACCGAGCGTTGCCGGCTTCATGATGTCGATGACCAATGCGATCACCAGGACGCCCATCAGCATCCAGTGCGCGCGCGACAGGGGCGCGTCCTCGGGTGGGGTGACGACGATGTCCTGCGAGGCCGAAAGCAGGCCCGGGATGTCCCTCGGAAGCAGGCCGTAGGCCGCGATCGCAACCCCGCCGACGATCGCCACCATGCCGAGGACCATGTCCGTCCCGATCGGCATGCCGGCGAGGATGAAATGATTGTGACGCCCCATCAGGAACATCGGGATGTGCATCAGCACCCCCACCGTCACGGCTATGACACCGAGAATGAACGCCCACAGGCCGCGGCGCCCCGACAAAGTGCTGGTGCTGATCATGAACGGCACGAGATAGCAGCGACGCCGCCTGTGTCACTCTTGTGCAAAGGAAAGTTTCTGCTCCTGCGATGGTTGCGGGGGCGAGTCGGCGATGCTAACTCGGGTTTGATCTCCGGCGCCCGCCGGGGAATTCACGCCGCGGACGGTGCGAAGGGCCGCGGTTCCACGAGGTTGAAGCTTGAATGACGCCACAGAACGCCCTTCATCCGCTCTTCGGTGAAGCGGCGATCCCCGCGCAAGGGCGCGGGATGGTGCATCGAGCAGACACGCTTTCCAGTCATCCTGCCATCGCCGCCGATCAGTACTCAGGCGGCGAGGCCCCAATCATCGCGCGACCGAGCGACCTGACGCTCGACCTACGCGCCCGGAGAAATTTCAATGTCCATGCGCATGCTTATCGATGCGCGCCACCCGGAAGAGACCCGGGTCGCGGTCGTCAAGGGAAACCGGATCGAGGAGTTTGACTTCGAATCCGCCGAGCACAAGCAGCTCAAAGGCAATATCTATCTAGCCAAGGTCACCAGGGTCGAACCGTCGCTCCAGGCGGCGTTCGTCGATTATGGCGGCAACCGCCACGGCTTCCTCGCCTTCAGCGAAATCCATCCCGATTATTACCAGATCCCCAAGGCTGACCGCGAAGCCCTGCTGCGCGAGGAAGCCGAGCACGCCGCGGAGGAAGAGCGGCTGCGCGCGGCCGAGCTCGACGAGCCCGATGCGCCTGCTGAAGACGAGATCAGCGGCGAAGAATTCGACGGCGACACGGCCACGGCGACGGCGACGACGACGGAGGCCGGCACCGGCTCGGCGCGCTCGCCGGTCGATGAATCCGCCGCCGACGAACTCCGCCGCAAGCGCCAGAACCTGAGGCGCCGCTACAAGATCCAGGACGTGATCCAGCGCCGCCAGGTGCTTCTCGTCCAGGTCGTCAAGGAAGAGCGCGGCAACAAGGGCGCGGCGCTCACCACCTACCTGTCGCTCGCCGGCCGCTATTGCGTGCTGATGCCCAACACCAGCCATGGCGGCGGCATCTCGCGCAAGATTTCCAACGGCGCCGACCGCAAGCGGCTGAAGTCGATCATGGGCGACCTCAACCTGCCCAAGACGATGGGGCTGATCGTCCGCACTGCCGGGCTCCAGCGCACCAAGACCGAGATCAAGCGCGACTTCGACTATCTCGCCAGGCTCTGGGACGAAATCCGCGAGAAGACCCTCAGCAGCACGGCGCCGGCGCTCGTCTACCGCGACAGCGACCTCGTCAAACGCGCGATCCGCGACCTCTACAACCGCGACATCGACGAGGTGATCGTCGAGGGCGAGGAAGGCTACAAGGCGGCGCGCGGCTTCATGAAGCTCTTGATGCCGAGCCACGTCCGGCGCGTGAAGCTGCACAGCGAAACCACGCCATTGTTCCAGCGCTACGGCGTCGAGGATCAGCTCAGCGCCATGTACCAGCCGGTCGTCCAGCTGAAATCGGGCGGGTACCTGGTCATCAACCCGACCGAGGCGCTGGTTTCGATCGACATCAACTCGGGGCGTTCGACGCGCGAGCACAACATCGAGCAGACCGCCACCAACACCAACCTCGAAGCGGCGCAGGAGATCGCGCGCCAGCTGCGCCTGCGCGACATGGCCGGGCTCATCGTCATCGACTTCATCGACATGGAGCAGAACAGCCATGTCCGGAAGGTCGAGAAGGCGATGAAGGAAGCGCTCAAGAACGACCGCGCGCGAATCCAGGTGGGGCGCATCTCGAGCTTCGGGCTGATGGAAATGAGCCGCCAGCGCCTGCGCACCGGCGTGCTCGAGGCATCCACCAGGCCCTGCCCGCATTGCGACGGCACAGGCCTGATGCGCACCGCCGCCTCGGCGGGCCTGTCGGCGCTGCGGATCATCGAGGACGAAGCGGCGCGCGGCCGCGGCGACCGCATCTGCCTTCGCGCCGGCAAGGAAGCCGCCGTCTACGTGCTCAACAAGAAGCGCGGCGAGCTTGCCGACATCGAGCAGCGCTACGGCGTGTCGATCGAGATCCTGATCGACGAGACCTTCGAAGGCGCGCGCATGACGCTTGAGACGTCGGGCGGCCGGCCGGTCGCCGCGCCGCGCGTCGAGGCGCCGCCGATCGTGGAAGAGGACGAGGACGAGGACGAGGAAGAGACGGTCGAGATTTCGCTCGAGGGCGAGGAGGAAGAAGAGGGCGAGGCCGCGGGCGAAGAGCGCGAAGAAGGCACTGCCGAAGGCGACCGCCAGGGCCGCCGCCGCCGTCGCCGTCGCCGTGGCGGGCGCGGGCGCGGACGTCGCGAGGAGGGAGAGGCCGAGGGCGGACCGCAGGAAGAGGTGCAGCCCGCCGATGCCGCGGATGAACAGCAGACCGAGCCGCAACCCGAGGCTGCGCCCGAGGAGGAAGGCGGCAAGCGCCGCCGCAGGCGCCGTCCCGCAAAGTCGCGCGACGTCGAGGCCCAGCAGCCCGCGGTAGCGGTTGTCGAGCCCGACAGCTCGCCGATGGTCGAGCGGCCCGTCGACGAAGAGCCGCCGATCGCGGAGACCGAGGCCGCCGCGGAGCCGCAGCCGAAGCCGAAGCGGCGGCGCTCGAAGAAGGCTGCAGCCGAAGCCGAAGTCGCAATCGTCGAGCCCGCACCGGCCGAAGCCCCGCCCGCGGAAAGCGCCGAGGAGGCCGCGTCGCAGGCGAAGCCCGCGCGCAAACGCCGCTCCAGGGCGAAACAGGAGTCGGAAGAGGCGCAGCCTGCCGCCGAGGAGCCGAATGAAGGACAGCCCGCCGCCGGACAGCCGGTGAGCGTGCCCGCGGCGAATAACGACACTGCGGCAGAAGTCGCGGGCGAGCCGCGCCGCGGCTGGTGGCAACGGACCTTCGGCTAGGGGACCTCCGCCGCGACGACGAGGATTTTCATCGCCGGTTCAGCCCCGAAAGTGGTAGTCGCCGGCCGATGAACTCGCCGGTTTCCCGCTTCGTGCGCCTGGTGATGCTCGCGCTGATGCTGGCGTGCGCCGGCTGGCAGCCGGCCGCGGCGCAGGACGATTCCGGCCCGCAGGTGCTGCGCGACACCGAGACCGAGCTGTTGTTTCGCGACATGTCGCGGCCGCTGATCCAGGCGGCCGGCCTCGATCCGAACAGCGTCAGGGTCGTGCTTCTCAACGATCCGGAGATCAACGCCTTCGTCGCCACCGGCCAGACGGTCTACCTCCAGTCGGGGCTGATCGAGGCAGCCGACAACGTCAACGAGGTGCAGGGGGTCGTCGCGCACGAGCTCGGGCACGTCGTCGCCGGCGACGCGATCCGCGCTTCGACGGGGGAACGCCGCGCGATGGGGATCACCATCCTTTCGCTGGTGCTCGGCGCCGCAGCCATGGCTGCCGGCGCCGGCGACGCGGGCATGGGGATCATGATGGCCGGCCAGCGCGCCGCGCTCGGAGACATGCTCGCCTTCACCCGCGCGCAGGAAGCGACGGCCGATGCGACCGCCGCCCGCCTGCTCTCCAAAGCGGGCGTCACCGGCAAGGGCCTGCTCGACTTCTTCGGGAAGCTGCAGAACCACGAATACCGGCTCGCGATCTACTCCAAGGACAGCTTCGACCGCAGCCACCCGTTGTCGTCGGAGCGCGTCCAGGCGCTCCGGCAGAAGCTGAGCGCGGATCCCGCCTGGAGCAAGCCGGTCGACGCCGCGCTCGAAAGGCGCTTCGAGCGCGTCAAGGCCAAGCTGCTGGGTTACGTGAACCCCAAGCAGGCCGTCATCAATTATCCCGAAAGCGACCAGAGCGTGCCCGCGCATTACGCCCGTGCCTACGCTTATCACCTCGGAGGCTACCCCGACAAAGCCCAGTCCGAAGCCGATGCCTTGCTCGCGGCAGACCCGGACGACCCCTTCTTCCTCGAGCTCAAGGGCCAGATCCTGCTCGAGGACGGCCAGCCTGACCAAGCCATTCCCTCGCTGCGCGAGGCCGTGGAACGCTCCGGCAACGCGCCGATGATCGCCGCAATGCTCGGCCATGCTTTGGTCGAGACGAACGATCCGAAGAATTTCGCCGAAGCCAAGCAAATCCTGAAAGTCGCCGTGAACCGCGACAACGAGGACCCGTTCGCCTGGTATCAGCTTGGCATCATCTACGATCGCGAGGGCGACCCTGCGCGCGCGTCGCTCGCCACGGCGGAACGCAACAACCTCGAAGGCAACCCCAAGCTCGCGCTGGCGAGCGCGCAGATGGCATTGAAGGGCATTCCGCCCGGAACGCCGGACTATCTTCGCGCGCAGGATATTGCCATGGTCTCGCGGGCCGAGTTGGCCAAGAAAGACAAAAGATACAGGAAAGACGGCCGGGAGTGAGCGAAATCGATCGGGTTTCGTCGACGCGGGGAATGATCGCCGCGGCGATCGGGGGCGGAATCGTCGGCGCGCTGATTGCGGCGGCGCTGCTGCTGTTCGCCCTCCCCAATCTGCTGAGCAGCAGGATTGTTCGTCAGGGGCTGCTCTCCGACCCGAAGATCCTGTCCGACGCGGTCGATGCCCTGCGCGACTCCCAATATGCGCCGGTCCTCGCCGCCAACCGCGCCGCCATCGAAACGCCGTTCGCAAGCTCGTGGAAGGGCGCGGCCAAACCCGAGGTCACGCTGGTCGAATTCTTCGATTACGCCTGCCCCTATTGCAAGGCGAGCAACCCCATCATCGACCGGCTCGTCGCCGAAGATAAGGGCCTGCGCGTCGTCTATCGCGAGCTTCCGATCCTCGGCCCCGACAGCGTGACGGCGGCGCGGCTCTCGCTCCAGTCGTCGAAGCTCGGGCGGTTCAACAAGTTTCACGACACCCTGTGGGAGGCTGGCCGGCCCGCCCAGGACACGATCGCAACTGCTGCGAAAGCCGCCGGAATCGCGCCGCAGCCGCACGACGATCCGCTGATCGAGGCCGAGCTCAAGCGCAACTTCCAGCTCGCCGGCCAGCTCGGCGCGACGGGCACGCCGCTGTTCGTCATCGGCGACCGGGTGATGAACGGCGCCGTGGGCTACGAAACGCTCAAGCAGGCCATCGACATCGCGCGCGACAAGGGGAACTAGGCCGCTTTCCGGCCCGCGTGCTCAGCCTGCGGCGGCGGCAATCCCGAGCCGCTCCTTGGTCGCCGCAAGCATTTCCTGGAATCGCGGCTTGTCGCGCAGCCGGGCGAAATCGGGATCGGCCTCGGTATGCTTGATCTGCGAGGCAGTGTTCACCGTTTCGAAATAGCGCTGGATCACGTCGAGCGCGGCGTCGTCGTCCTGGAGCGCCACCGTGAGCGTGCAGGCCATGTTGTAGCGCATCGCGAGATTTTCAGGATCGAGCAGCAGTCCGCGCTCGATCCATTCGCGGGCCCGATCGCCTTCGCCAAGGACGGCGAGCGCGTAGGCCCCGTTGGCGATTGCTGAACCGTTGGTAGGCTCCGCGGAAAGCGCCCGTTCGGCACGTTCGAACGCCAGTTTCGCCGCACCCTTGCGTGCTTCGAGGTTGCCGGTCGATTCATAGCAGGTCATCAGCATCGCCGGATTGTAATAGTCCGAGCTCACCAGCGCGGACGCCCGTTCGAAATAGGGGATCGATTCCGCGACCCGCCCCTCCCGGAACAGCATCCTCGCCGCTTCGCGGTTTACTTCCCATGAATCGGGGGCGCGCCGCACGGCAGTGTCGATCAGCTCGTTCGCTTCGTCCTGTTGTCCCTGCTCTTCCAGGTATCGAGCCTTGACGCAGAGTGCTTCGGGAAGATCGGCTCTGATTGCCAGGGCATGTTCCGCCGCCGGCAGCGCGTTGACGTCTCGTCCGTGCCAGAACCGAAGCTCGGCCTGGGCGATCGCCATCAGCGCCCATGCCTCCGCATAATCAGGATCGAGCTGAACCGCCTGTTGGCAAATCCGCGCAATCGCTTCGTCGCGCTTGAGATCGCCGAAGGTGCCGCCGATCCACTGCTGCCGTGCCATCAGGTAGAACCTGTATGCCTCCGCGTTCGACGTGCCGCGGTGCTCGATCGCCTTCTTCTCTTCGGGCAGGAGCTTGAGTTCCAGCGCCTTGGCGATTGCATGCGAAATCTCGTCCTGGATGGCGAAGATGTCGGTGAGGTCGCGGTCGTAGCGTTCGGCCCACAGGTGCCGGCCGGTGTCGCCGGCAACCAGCTGCGCGCTGATCCTGATCCGGTTCCCCGCCTTGCGAACGCTGCCCTCGAGGACATGCGTGACGTCCATGGTCCGCGCAACTTCCTTGGCGTCGACGACCTTGCCCTTGAACGTGAATGCGCTGTTGCGCGCGACTACCTCGAGCGCGGAGATCTTGGACAAATCGGTGATGACGTCCTCGGTGATCCCGTCGCTGAAATATTCCTGTTCGGAGTCGTCGCTGAGGTTCACGAACGGCAGGACGCAAATGGAAATGGCCGCGGGCGCGGCGGCGTTTTCGGCAGCCTTCCCGGGTGCGGCGTCTCCGGCAACCTTGGAGATGGCCAGCAGCAAATCGTCGACGGAGTCGTTCCGTCCATCCTTGCTCCACGCCGACAGGTCGATGCACTGAAGCTGCCTGAAGCCGAGCGGCGGCTTGACCGAGTCCAATGTTGCGGGAACCAGGCGGCCGGAATCGCGTCCTTCCGCGGCCTCATCCTGGACCCATGCCGAAGCGATGGACGATGGGCTCCACAGCACCATTACCACCTGTGCGTCCTTCAACTCGCGGTCGATCTCGTTGCTGAAGTTCGCGCCGCCGTGCAGGTGGCGATCCCACCAGACGGTCTGGCCGGCATCTTCCAGGACCACAGCAAGCTTCCGCGCCGTCTCGACGTCTTCGCGCGCATAGCTCAGGAAAACTCGAGCCATTGGATGAGCCCCCGTCGACTTGGCAACCAACTCTGCTCTAAGCGCCTCGCGCGTTCAAAGTAAGCCTAGGGTCCCTTGAATCCCTGCGCCACCACATACCATTCGCTCGAATCCTTGCGGCTGGCGGGGGGCTTGGCGTGCTTCACGGTTGAAAAGCTGCGCTTCAATTCGGCGACGAGCTGGTTGTCGGCACCGCCGGCGAGCACCTTGGCGACATAGGCGCCCCCCGGCCGCAGCACTTCGCGGGCGAACTCCAGGCCGGCCTCGACCAGCGCCATGGTGCGCAGATGGTCGGTCTGCTGGTGTCCGACGGTGTTCGCCGCCATGTCCGAGAGCACGAGGTCGGCCGGTCCGCCGAGTGCTTCCCTCAGCCGCTCCGGAGCCGCGTCGTCCATGAAATCCATCTGCAGTATGGCGACCCCGTCGATCGGGTCGGTCGGCAGCAGGTCGATCCCGACCACTGCCGCTTGCGGCGCCTTGCGGCGCACGACCTGGCTCCATCCCCCCGGCGCGATGCCGAGATCGACCACCGCCTTCACGCCCTTGAGGAGGCCGAAGCGCTCGTCGAGCTCGAGCAGCTTGTAGGCGGCGCGGCTGCGGTAATTCTCCGCTTTCGCACGCTGGACATAGGGGTCGTTGAGCTGCCGCTCGAGCCAGCGTGTCGAGGAAACTTTGCGGCCCTTGGCGGTTCGGACGCGCTTCATTTCCGCCTCCCCCTCGGGGGAGGGGACCTCAAAGCACCCACCCGTCCCGCGCCATCAGCGAGCGCAAGATGCCCTCGCGAATCCCGCGGTCGGCGATGCCGAGATTCTTCGCCGGCCAGATCTCCATGATCGCTTCGAGGATCGCGCAGCCGGCCACCACCAGGTCCGCGCGTTCGGTGCCGATGCACGGCAGCGACGAGCGCCCCTCATAGTCCATCTCGGCAATCATCTCGCTGATGCTCTGCATCGCCTCGATCGGGACATGGAGGCCGTCGACCGCGCGGCGGTCGTAAAAGGGAAGCGCGAGATGGACGCTGGCGAGCGTGGTCACGGTGCCGCTCGTGCCGAGCAGGCGGATACCGTCGCGGGTCTCGGGAAGCATGGCCGCGAAATTGGCGAACGCGCGCCGCGCGCGCTCGCGCATGCGCTTGTAGGCGAGCAGCCGGTCGGGGCCCTCGATCGCCTCCTTGCCCTCGCTTTCGGTCAGCGAAACCACGCCCCACGGGGCGCTCCACCACGCGCGGATCCGAGGCGTGCCCTCCTCCTGGTCGATCAGGACGAGCTCGGTCGAGCCGCCGCCGATGTCGAAAATCAGCGCCGGCCCGTCGCCAGGCTCGAGCAGCTTGTGGCAGCCGAGCACGGCGAGCCGCGCCTCCTCCGCCGGGGCAATGATGTCTAGGACGATTCCTGTCGCTGTGCGCACGCGCTCGGCGAACTCGCCGCCGTTCGCGGCGCGGCGGCACGCCTCGGTTGCGACCGAGCGGACGAGCGAGACGTTGCGCCGCCTCAGCTTGTCGGCACAGACCGACAGCGCGCCCACTGCGCGGTCCATCGCCTCGGCGGACAGCGCGCCGCTGCGCGCCAGTCCCTCGCCGAGCCGGACGATGCGCGAAAAGGCGTCGATGACGGTGAATCCGCCGTCGCTCGGGCGCGCGATCAGCAGCCGGCAATTGTTGGTGCCGAGGTCGATCGCCCCATATGTGTGACGGTGCGGCTCACGCCTCGGCGAGGAACCCTGATCCGCTGGCCTGCCCTGCTCGCGATAACCCTGCTGCAGGGCCGGCTCACTGGCGACACCCTGCGCCATGACACACGCCCGTTTCCGTTCTTCACCGCCACAGTGCGAGCGGCTGACTTGAGCAGGGTTTAATCACAACTTGATGCATATGGGCAAGTGCAGGGCTTTGCGGCGGGTGCCGTTGACAGTGCAAAGGCCCCTTTCTATCTCGCCGCATCCCAAGCTGCCCCGTCGTCTAATGGTAAGACTACGGACTCTGACTCCGTCAATCGTGGTTCGAATCCACGCGGGGCATCCACCTTCCTTCTGAGCCTTTCCGAGGCCTACGTCATCGTAGAGCGGCGCGGTCCATTTCGCGGCCGTTCCCGGGCGTTGCCGCGGCTTTCCGCCTGATCGTGCCGTGCATCCTCGGGAAATTACGGATACCGCCGGTCAACCCGGAACCCCATTTGCAGCTCCGTTCCTGACTCGAATGAGGATTCCGAAATGACCACCCAGGCAAAACTCGAAGTTCTGATCGCCCGCGATGAAATTGTTGCGGCTCCTGGTGCGCATACGAGTGGCAAGCAGGAGTTCATGCGGCTCCTGCCGTTCATGGTGTTCTGCTTCGGAATGCCGCTCGCTGCGATCCCGATGATGCTCGGCTGACGCACGTTAGCCTTCACAAATGGGGCCCCGATTACGTCCGGTGTGCCCCACTCGCCGCCAGGGCTCGAATTCCCCAATGTTCGAATCCGTGCGGGGCATCCATCCTCCCGCCATTAACCGCGGCCAGGAAATTTACGGGATTCGTGCGGTTCGTCGCGGCAGCGTAACAGTTTGCCGTTGACCGTTGAACTGCTGTTTACCTCCGGATTCCCGTTACTGCTGATCCGTGATTCCTTCCTCGCCGGGACCGATGGCGGAGGCGAGGATGGGGCAATGGACAAGCGGCGGCGCGCTGCTCATCGGCATGGCCGTGCTCGCCTGGCCCGCGGCAAGCGCGGCCGCACCTCCCGCCGCAGCCCGAGCTCCGAGCCTGCTTGCGACCGCTCCCAACATGCTCGGCACGCGCGCGGTCCCGATCCGGGCCGACCGCTTTTCCGACAGCCTCAGGCGCGCCCGCGAGGATGCGTCCGCATCGCCGCTCCTGCAGCGGCTGGTCGCCCCCGCGCGCCTGATGCCGCCGCTCCAGAAGATGGCGTTCATCCAATCGGCAGTGACGCGCAGCATCCACTGGATTTCGGACGCGACCGAATGGGGCCAGCACGATTATTGGGCGAGTGCTTCGCAGACTCTCTCCCACGGTGCGGGTGACGCGAAGAACCGGGCAATCGTCAAGCTGCACGCGTTGCGCGCGCTCGGGTTCAAGAATTCGGACCTGTTCCTGACGCTCGCGCGCGACCGCGTCGGTGGCCCGCTGACCGTGCTGACCGTGCGCAGCGGCGGCCGCTATTACGTGATGGACGATACCGGTGGCCGCCCCTTCGCGGTCGAGGAACGCCGCCTCGAGTTCCAGCCGGTCATGAGCTTCGGCATGTATGGCGCGTGGGTGCACGTCCCGCCAACCGCAATGGCGTCGTCCCGCGCGGCGCCGTCGACCGTCGCGGCGTCGGCTGCGAACTCGTCCACGTCCGGCCGGCCGTAAGCAGAAGTTCGCGCGCACTCCCACCCGCGCCCGCTTGTGCTATGACAAGCCCGCGCCACGGCGGGAGGCAGGCTTGCGACGCATCAGGACATTCGCGGCATTGGCGGTCATGGTCGGGCTCGCGGCCTGCGCGGGCAGCGAACGGCCGAGCGAGCAGCGGCCGACGACGACGCGCCGCCCGGCCCCGCCGCCGTCGCGGTCACCCGCGCCATCCGACGCGACTTTCGTCGCCGCCAGCGCTTCGTTCGAACTGTTCGTGATCCGCTCGTCGGTGCTGGCGCTGCAGCGCTCTTCGTCCGCGCGGGTCCGCGACTTCGCTTCGTCGATGATCGCGGCGCACAAGGGGACCAGCGGACAGCTGTCGCTTGCCGGACGGCGGCTGAACCTCCTGCCGTCGGCGAAATTGCGGCCCGGCGAACAGGCGATGCTCGACTCTCTCCAGGCGAGCAGCCGCTTCGATGCCGACTATGTCCGCGACCAGCGCCTCGTGCACCAGCAGCTGGTCTCGATCGACTCCGCTTATGCCGCGCGCGGCCGAAGCCCAACGCTGCGCCCCATCGCCGCGGCGGCGCTGCCCATCGAGCAGCGTCACCTGAGGCTTCTCGGCTACCTCTAAGTACCGCAGAACGAAGGCTCTTTTCGGCACCGGTAAATGCGCCGGTAACCACGAGCGCTAAGCCAATCTTGGTCTTGTTTCGGCAGATGCCGGTGCATGGCAACCCGCAGCATCTCGCGCGCTTCAGTTTGGCTCCCGGCCACGGCTGCGGCACTCCTCTTCATTCCGGCAACCGCCTCCGCGCAGTCGGCCGCCGCAAGCGCCGGCTCGCTCGCCTGGTCGAAGAGCGAAGCGATCCTCGGCGCGCCGAGCGCCTTGCAGGCGATCCTCGCGCAGCAGGGCGCGCCGCGGCGCAGCCCCGTCGCCGCGGTTGCGCCGGCGTCCTATTCCGCCCCGCGCATGACTGCCGCAGTCATGCGCCGCCGCCCGTCGGGCGAAGGAATCCTCAGCGGCCGGCCGGACGTATTCGGATCGGTCGCGCTGCGTGTCGGGCACACTCCGCTCGATGCGCGCTGGCGATCGGTCGAGCGCGCGCCCGTGACCGGAAGCGCCGCGCGCTTTGCCCATACGGTCAAGGGCGCAGCGCCGCTGAAGCAGCTCGAGGCGGTGAACTGGTATGTCAATCGCCGCGTCCGCTTCGAGGATGATTCGCGGCGCTTCGGACGCGCCGACGTCTGGTCGTCGGCCAACGACACGCTGCGCAGCGGCCGGGGAGATTGCGAGGATTATGCGATCGCCAAGATGCAGATGCTTCGCTCGGCCGGCTTCTCGGACCGCGATCTCTACCTCGTGGTCCTCAAGGACGTGGTGCGCCGCGCCGATCACGCCGTGCTGGTGGCGCGTGCATCGGGCCGGATGGTGGTACTCGATAACGGCACCGATGAGCTGCTCGATACGGACCAGGTCAGCGACTACCGCCCCATCCTTACGTTCGCCTCGTACGGTGAGTGGACCCACGGCTACCGGGTGCTGAGCGCGCCGATCGAAGTCGCGGCGAACGAGCTTCCCGTCAGCCTTCCACCGGTCGCGGATCAGCGCTCGCGCAGCGCCTCGCTGTTGGCCTTCAACATGGGCTTCAAGAGGTAGGTCAGGACGCTCTTGTTCCCCGTGATGATCTGCGTCTGGGTCATCATTCCGGGCGTGATCGGCAGCGGATGGCCAAGCGACGTCAGGTAGCTCTTGTCGGTCTCCACGATGACCGTGAAGTAAGCTTCCTTTTCCTTCTCATCATAAATCGAGTCGGCTGAAACCTGCACGACCCGGCCGTCGAGGCCTCCGTAGATCGAGAAGTCGTAGGCGGTGACCTTGACCAACGCCCGGTCGCCGACCTTGATGAAGGCGATGTCGCCCGGCCGCACGCGCGTCTCGACCAGCAGCTTGTCGCCAAGCGGTACCACTTCCATGATCTTCTGGCCCGGCTGAACGTACGCGCCGATGGTGGTGACCTGCACGTCGTTGACCACGCCTTCGACGGGCGAGCGGATTTCGGTGCGGTTGGCCTTGCCTTCGGCGCCGCGCAGCGACTGCTCGTTGATCGCGATCTTGGCCTTGACCTGGCTGCGCTCGTCGAGTGCCTGCTGCTTGAACTCGAAGCCGGCCTGCGACGCCTGGGCTTCCGCCTCGCGGACCGCCGCCATCGCCCTGCCCTGTTGCTCGCGCGCCGCGGCGATGCGGCCCTGGATGTCGACCACCTCACGCCGCTTGTCGAGCAGGTCGGTTTGCGGGACGATGTTCTTTGCGGCGAGCGGCTCGATCATCGCGACCTGCTTCTGCGCAAGCGCAAGGCTGCTTTGAAGGCTGTTGATCGTCGCCGCGGCTTCGCCGGCTTCACGCCGCGCCTGGTCGGCCGTTGCGTTCGCCGCGGCGACCTTGCTGCGCAGCGCGGATTGGCGCGCGGCGCGAAGCGCTTCCTGGCCGGCGCAATCGGAGCCGGCGCACGCGGCGCCGGTGCTCAACCCGCCCTCGGCGCTGAGGCGGGATGCCCGCGCCTGGAGCGACTCGGTCTCGGCCTGGAGCTGACCGAGCTGGGACTCGTTCTCGGGACTGTCGAGGCGAACCAGAAGCTGGCCCTTGTGGACCCGCTGGCCGGAGCGGACGAACAACTCGCTCACGGTCGCCGGGTCGGCGGCGGTGATGATCTGGAGCTTGCTCGACGGGATCACCTTGCCTTCGCCGCGCGTGACTTCGTCGACCTGGGCGAGGCTCGCCCAGAGAAGGAAGACCGCGACCGCGGCCGCCGCCGCGACGATGATCATGCGCGCGCCGGTCAGCGGCTTGCGATGCCTGATCGCCGGTCCAATGAAGGGAAGGGTCGCCATGTCTACGCTAACTCCGGATTTCGACTTACCTGCTGCCCGCCGCCGCGCCGATCGGCGAAGCGGCCGCGACTTCGCGCGTCGGCACTGAAATGCCCTTCTGCGCGGCGATCATTTTCGCCGCCGCGCCGTCGCTCTCGTCGGGGCCGGGGATGTGCAGGGTCCAGCCCTTCGACGTGTCGAGCAAGCCGCCGACGTCGTTCGGCGCGCGCGGGATTGGCGGGCCGGTCTCGGCGAGTGCGGCAGCGGCGCTGATGGCGTCGTCCGGCGCCATTGCGACGGTCATCGCCGGCCGCATCGTCAGCGGATCGCGCGGCTCGCCGATGTAGCGGCCGCTGAAGGCTGAGGGCTGGCCCCATGCGCCGGGCCAGCGGTAGAAGATATGCTGCCCGATCTCGGCCACCTTGGCGAGCATCGGTGCCCAGCGCGGCGCGACATAGTCCGCGTGATAGTGCGTGGCTTCGCCGACCGAAGTCTCGACATAGCCCGACAGGGCCGCGCGCGCGACCGCCTCCGCCTGCCGCCACGCATCAGCTGCCGGGCGGCGATAGAGCGCGCCGTCGCAAACGAAGGTGAACTGGCACGTGCCGCTGCCGGCGCCCTGATAGACGACGCCGCAGATCGACTTCGGGAATGCCGGGTGCCGCATGCGGTTGAGCACCACCTGCGCGACCGCGCGGCGTCCCTCGGCCGGCTCGAAGCCAGCCTCGTAATAGACTGCCTGGGTGAGGCACAGCAGCGCCCGCTGCTGGTCGAGGCTGCTGCCGCTGACGACGAAGCGCTGCGCCGCGTGCAGCGGGCCGTTGGCGAACGGCAGCGCGGCGTTGATCACCCGCGCCTGGTCGCCGGTCGCCTGCATGTCCTCCAGCGCGGCGCCGCTCGTCGCCGTGACGAGCGCAGCCGCCTTGGCATCCGGCAGCTTGAGCGTGACCGCGGCGGTCGCCGGCTCGCGCAGGGGCAGGAGCATCAGCGCGGCGGTTGCCGCACCGGCCAGCACCACGGCAGCTGCCGCATGTTTCGGGCGCAGGGCGATGCGCCTCATGCCTGCGCCTGCTTGGGTTGGGCCGCGGCCGCAGCCGCAGCCGACAGATGCTTGAGCACCTCGTCCTTGGGTCCGTCGGCGATGATCTTCCCGCCCTCGATCACGATCAGGCGGGTGAGGATCGACAGCATGTTGTGGCGGTGTGTCGCCACCAACAGCGCCTGGTCGGGCGCAAGCGCCGTCTTCAGATGCTCGACGAAATAGAGCTCCGTCTGCGTGTCCATCGAGCCGGTTGGCTCGTCGAGGAACAGCAGCTTCGCGGGGCTGACGAGCGCGCGCGCGAGCACCAGCAGCGAGCGCTGCCCGCCCGAGAGGCGGCTGCCCCGCTCGCCGACGGGCAGGTCGAACCCGGCCGCGTCGCGCGACAGGAAAATGTCGGCACCCGAGCGCAGCACCGCGTCGACGAGTTGCTGGTCGTCAGCCTGCGCGGCCCCGAGCATGAGGTTGTCGCGCACAGTGCCGCTGAACACGTCGGCCTCCTGGCTGACGAAGCGGAAGGCCTCGCGCAGCTGGTGCGGGTGATACTGGCGGCTGTCGAGACCGTCGATCAGCAGTTCGCCGGACGTGGGCGCATAGAGACCGCAGAGGACGCGTCCGAGGGTCGACTTGCCCGACGCGACGCGGCCGATGATGCCGATCCGTTCGCCCGGCTCGATCTTCAAATTCACTCCTGAAAGCGAATCGCGCGACGCGTTCGGATAGCGGAATGACACGTCACGGAACTCGATATGGCCGCCGCGGATCTCCGGAACGATGCTGCGCACCGCGGACTGGCGCTCATCCTGCGCCTCCATCATCCGCTGCAGCGACGTCAACGTCGCGAAGGCTTGCTTGCCGCGCGTGATGAGGAACGCGAGCTGGCCGACCGGCTGGAGCGACCGCCCCGAGATCATGATGATCGCGATGATCGCGCCCATCGACATTTCGCCGGCCTGGAAGCGGTAGAAGCCGCCGACCAGCAGCCCGACGCTGATCGACTGCTGCGAGATGCTGGCGAGGTTCACGGCGACCGCGGAAAGCTTGCGCATCCGCTCGCTGGTCGCGGCGCTCATCGCCGAATAGCGCCGCCAGCGGCCGAGCATCTGCCCTTCCGCGCGCGCCGCCTTGAGCGTCTCCGCGCCCGCGATCGATTCGATGAGGACGGAATGCTGAAGGCTCGAATCCGCCTGCGCATCGAGTACGACCTTGCCCATCTGCCGCTGCAGGCTGATGCCCGCGATCAGCATCACGGTGATGCCGGCGAGCGGCACCAGCACGATCCATCCGCCGACCCAGGTGATGAAGCCGAGGAACAGGAACAGGAAGGTGAGGTCGACGGCGAGCACGACCGTGGTCGACGCGAAGAAGTCGCGCACCATCTCGTAATCGGAAACCCGCCTTGCGAGCGCGCCGGTGCTGCCCTGGCGGTCGGCCATCGGCAGGTTCATCAGCTTTTCGAACAGCTTCTGCGAGAGCTTGTCGTCGAGGCCGCGGCCGACTTCGTCGATCAGCCGCGCGCGCGCGATCCGGAGCGTGAAGTCGAACGTCAGCGCCAGCAGCACGCCGAGCGCCAGCACCCACAAGGTCGCGACCGCCTTGTTCGGGATCACGCGGTCATAGACGTTCATGGTGAACAGCGGCATCGCGAACGCGAGCAGGTTGACGATCAGCGCGGCGAGGATCACCGGCCAGAATTCGCGGCGGGACTTCCACACCTCCGACCAGAACCAGTGGCGGCGCGTCGCTTCGTCCCACGGCCGTTCGTTCTCGCGCTCGCGGGTCGGGTCGGTTTCGACCACGATTGCGCGGCCGGTGTAGGCCGGCTCCATTTCGGCGAGCTTGACCCACATCGGCTCGGCGAGCCCGGGCGCGTAGATCAGCCCGTCGCGGTCGCGGACCTCGAGCAGCACCGCGGCGCGGTCTTCCTCGAGCTCGAGGATCGCCGGGCATTTGCCCGACGGCCAGCCCTTGAGCCTCCGCGTGACCGGGTCGGCGCGCATGCCGACCTGCTCGAGCGCGGGCTCGACCTGGTGGAACGGCAGGCGCCCGTCGGACGACAAGGCGAGGCCGGCGCGAAGCAGTACCGGCGACGATGGCCGGTCCGCCCGCCGCGCCAGGAACGAGAGGCAATCGAGGACGGGATCGATTTCCCGCGACGGCTCGACATCAAGCCAGTGCATGAAACTCACGAACCCGTCCTCTTCTTCCTTAGCGTCCCGTCGGCGACGTCGGTTCGCCGATCGGCGGAGCGCCCCCGACCGGCGGTGCCGTCGGCGCGAGCGCCGGCGACGGGATGCTGTTCTCCTGGAGGTCCGCGGGCGGGATCGGATTGACGTGATAGCGCGCCATCTCCGTCTGCTGCGCCGCCGCTGGCGCCTGCACGCCAAGGCACTCGATCAGCCGGTTCTCGGCGGCGAGCACGCGATATTGCGCGTAGAGCTTGGCAAGACGCGCGGTCTCCGCCTGCTGCTGCACGTTGTAGCGCGAGTTCTGCGCGTCGAGCACGTCGAGCAGCGAGCGCCGGCCGATGTTGAACTGCTCGCGATAGGACAGCAGCAGGTCGTCGGAAATGCGGCCCTGCGCCTCGAGCTCGCTCGCAAGCGCCGTCTGGTTCTGCAGGCGGCTCCATGCGCTGCGGACATCTTCTTCCGCCTCGCGTGTCCGCTGGAACAGGCGCGCGTGAACCTCGTTCGTTCGCTCCTGCTGCTCGCGGACATTCGCCTCCTTGGTGCCGCCGTTGTACAGCGTCCAGCGAAGCACGCCGAGCGCCTGGAGGTCGGTCGTGCGGCCCTCGAAGCCGTCGATGTCGTGGCCCGCGCGGGCGCGTCCCTCGAGGCTGAACTTCGGCCCGAGCTCGGCCCTGGCTGCGCGAATTTCCTCGCGCGAGGTGGCGAGGTCGGCCATCGCTTCGCGCACCCGCGGGTTGGTTACGCGGGCCGCCGCTTCGGCCTCCTGCAGCGTCGCCGGCATGCACTGGGTCAGGTCCGGCGGCATCGACACGGTGTCGATGGGAACGCCGGTCAGCGTCTGGAACGTGATCGCCGCGGTATCCAGGTCCTCGCGGGCCTCGGTCACGCGGGCGCGCGCCGCCTGCAGCCGCTCTTCGGCCTGCTGCTGGTCGGCGATGCTGATCGAACCCTTGGCGACGCCTTCGCGAAGGTCGCCGGCGAGCCGCTCATGGAAGGTCACATTGTCCTGCGCGATCGCGACGAGCCGCTGCTGGAGCAGATAATCGATGTAGGTCCGCGAGACGTTCAGCGCGACGAACTCCGAGCGCTCCTGGACGCGCGCCGCAGCTGCGTCGGAGCGCGCCGCCTGGCGCCGGACCTCGGCTGCCCGGCCGCCGCTGTCGAACAGCAGCTGGTCGACGATTAGGTCGCCCTCGATCGGCCACAGCGTCTTGTCGGCGATGCCGATGCGGCGCCGCGTCGGGTTCCTGAGGTTGCGCACACCGGCCGAGCCTTCGACCGAGACGCGCGGATAATAGAGCCCCTTGCCCTGCTCCAGCTCCTGCTGCGTCGCGGCGCGGTTCGACACCGCCTGCCGGATTTGCGGGTTGGTGGCGAGAGCGGACTGAACCGCTTCGCGCAGATCGACGGCCCAGGCCGGCGAGGCGCTGAGAATCAAGGCTCCCGGAATGGTGAGCATCCAAGACTTGTTCGACATAAATCCCCCTGTTTGGTCATTCTCGGCCGCCACATTTACGCGCGGCGGCCGGGGTTATCGTCTCAACTTACTCATCCATGTGCGGGCGGCGCCGCATCGCTGTGCATCATCTCGACTCCAAGCATGCCGTGCGGCCCGGCGAAAGCCATTCCAAAGCCCGTGTGCCCGAATGGAACAGCGCTTCCGCTGTGGCTTGCAAAGGCCTCGATGACGTCATGCGCCGGCGCATTTCCGTGCATCGCGTGGAGCATCGCATCGATGTTCGGCCCGTGTCCTTCGCCGCCGTGCAGGGCATCGGCGAGGACCTTGCCGACCACCTGGTTGTGCTGCGCCGACTCGCCGGCGACCGAGCCCTGCGCCTGCGCCCCGGCATCGCTGCCGCCCGTTGCGGCGACGAGCTGCTCCGCCGACGGCATTGCCACGGCAGCCGCGGTCACCGGCGTCGCATCGGCTGCCTGGCCATGGGCCGGCGCCGCCGATCCCTGCAGCAGCTCGGTCATTTCCGGCCCCTGCTGGGCGTCGGTGTGAACGCTGCCGCGGGCATGGTCATCCATGCCGTGGAAGCGCGGCGTGCCCATCGCGGTTTCGACCGCTTCGGCAACCGGCATCGCCTCGATGCCGTGCGCCGGCGCGACGCTGTAGCTCGCCTCGACGGCGGGCCCGCTGACGGCCGCGGCCTCGATGGTGTCGATGCCCGAGGAATGGCCGCTGTCGGCGCCGCCGGTCGAATGCGCGTTGAGGCTGCCGTGCCCCGCCTCGAGCCCCGCCGCCGCCAGCGCCCCCATCAGCACCACGTTCTGCCCGCCATTGGCGACGCGCTGCGTCTCCTGCGTGTGCTGGGAGGTGTTGTCGTTGGATGCCAGCAGGCTGGTGGTTTCGAGCGACATCGTCTGGAACGTCTCGGCAGATTGGACCGCAGCGGCCGCAGAGGGCTCGTTGCCGTCCGCCACGTTGATCGTGAACGACCCGGTTGCGGGATCATTGTCGCCATCCTCGATCGTGACCGACACCGGAATATCGATGTCGACGGTCTCGTTGATGATGGTGATCGACTCCAGGTCGACTTTGCCGCTGCCGGCGTCCTGGTTGTACACGTCGACCCAGGCGATCGTCTTGGTGCCGTCGCCGACCACCGCAGGCGAGTGCTGGCCGCTGGCGAGGAAATCATACAGGTGCGACGTGTTGTCGGTGTAGTGCACGACCATGAAAATGTGTTCGCCGTCGTACCCGAAAAGGTCGAACGTCGCCTTCGTCGCCTCATGCATCACGTCCGGCGGCGGGGTGTAAGGCCCGCCACCGTCGTAATCGTTGAGCACGCCGAAATCGAAGCGCATGAAGGTCGTGTCGGTGAAGTTGTTGCTGTCGGTGCCCCAGCCGGAAGTCGATCCGTTCACACCGCCGTTGATCAGCTGCGTGCTCGGCACCGTCCCGCCCGTCGACCAGTTCGTGAAGTCGAAGTCGGTGTCGGCGTGGTAACCCTTCACGAACACCAGGTTCGGCAAGCCTGTCTGCGAAACGATGATGCTGTCGCTGGGGCCGACACCGAACGAAGTGCT
>DASSOE010000005.1:0-9091 GCA_035700945.1 Sphingomicrobium sp.
GGCAGCCCCGACGAGGACGGCGACCGCTTCGTCGAGATCTGGAACCTGGTCTTCATGCAGTACGAGCAGGCGGCGAAC
This sequence comes from Sphingomicrobium sp., assembly GCA_035700945.1. Lineage (GTDB taxonomy): Bacteria > Pseudomonadota > Alphaproteobacteria > Sphingomonadales > Sphingomonadaceae > Sphingomicrobium. Next base: position 79 of record DASSOE010000005.1, read on the forward strand.
GAGATCGTTTCCGAGCTGCCGAGCAAGAGCATTGACACCGGCATGGGCCTGGAGCGGATCGCCGCGGTGCTCCAGGGCACGCCGGACAATTACGACACGGACACGTTCCGGGCGCTGATCCATGCCAGCGAGGAGCTGACGCACACCAAAGCGGAAGGCGAGAACAAGGCGAGCCACCGCGTCATCGCCGATCACCTGCGCGCCAGCGGGTTCCTCGTCGCCGACGGCGTGCTGCCGGCAAACGAGGGCAGGGGCTATGTCCTGCGCCGCATCATGCGACGGGCGATGCGCCACGCGCATTTGCTCGGCTCGAAGGAGCCGCTGATGTGGCGCCTGGTGCCGGCGCTCGTCGCCGAAATGGGGGCCGCTTACCCCGAGCTGGTCCGCGCGCAGCCGCTGATCGAGGCGACCCTGCAGCAGGAAGAGACGCGCTTCCGCCAGACGCTGGTAACCGGCCTCAAGCTGCTCGACGAAGCGACCGCCGATCTCGCAGAAGGCGGCACGCTCGGGGGGGAGACCGCGTTCAAGCTCTACGACACCTACGGCTTTCCTTACGATCTGACCGAGGATGCGCTGCGCGCGCGCGGGCTGCAGGTCGATCGAGGAGGCTTCGACACCGCGATGGCGGCGCAGAAGGCGGCCGCGCGCGCTGCGTGGAAGGGCTCGGGCGCGAAGGCGAGCGAGGACGTCTGGTTCGACATCGTCGAGGAACATGGCGCGACCGAGTTCACTGGCTATTCGGGGGACGAAGGCGAGGGGGTGGTGCTCGCGATCGTCAAGGACGGGGAGCGGGTCAACAATGCCGAGATGGGTCAGACGGTCGAAGTGCTGCTCAACCAGACGCCCTTCTACGGCGAGAGCGGCGGTCAGATCGGCGACACCGGAAAGCTGATGACACTCAAGGGTTTCGAAGGGGAGGTTGAGGGAACGTCGAAACCACTCGGCAAGCTCCATGCGCTGCGAACCAAGGTCCTTACCGGTGAAGTCTCGGTCGGCGACACCGTCCACCAGAAGGTCGACAGCGAGCGCCGCAACCGCGTCCGCGCCAATCACAGCGCGACGCACCTTCTCCACGCGGCGCTGCGGCGGCATTTGGGCACGCACGTCACCCAAAAGGGCAGCCTCGTCGCGCCCGACTATTTCCGCTTCGATTTCTCGCACCCGAAGGCGCTCACCCGCGAGGAGATCGAGGCGGTCGAGGCGGAGGTGAACGCGCAGATTCGCGCGAACGAGCCGGTGACGACGCGGCTGATGACTCCCGACGAGGCGATCGCGGCGGGAGCGATGGCGCTCTTCGGCGAGAAGTACGGCGACGAGGTGCGCGTGCTGTCGATGGGAAGGCTCACGGACAATGATTATTCGGTTGAGCTGTGCGGCGGTACGCATGTGCGCGCTCTCGGAGACATCCAGCTGCTCAAGATCGTCTCGGAGAGCGCGGTGTCGTCGGGCGTGCGGCGCATCGAAGCGCTGACCGGAGAGGCAGCGCGGCGCTGGCTTTCGCAACGCGAGGCAAAACTGCGCGAGGCCGCGGCAACGCTCAAGAGCGCGCCGGACGAAGTGCCCGCGCGAATTGCGTCGCTTGTCGAGGAGCGCCGCAGGCTCGAGCGCGAGCTTGCCGACGCGAAGAAGCAGCTCGCGATGGGCGGTGGTACGGCGAAGTCGGAAGGTCCCGCTGCCGAGGAGGTCGGCGGCCACAAATTCATCGGCCAGGTCGTCGAAGGCTTCGATCCCAAAGGTTTGCGGGCCGCTGTTGACGACATGAAGAAGCGGCTCGGCTCGGGAATCGCCGCGCTCGTCGCTGTGAACGAGGGTCGAGCCAGCGTCGCCGTCGGGGTCACCGACGACCTTGCCGGCGAAATCAGCGCCGTGAACCTCGTGAAGGCCGCCGTGGCGACGCTCGGCGGCCAGGGCGGCGGCGGTCGTCCCGACATGGCCCAGGGCGGGGGGCCTGATGGCTCAAAAGCCCGCGACGCGCTCGATGCCGTCAGGGATGCGCTTGCGAAGGTCGCGGCGTGATCCGCGCCGGCTTCACGACTTATGCCGCCGGCGTGCTGCGGTTCGAGGATGCGTCCGGCGGCTGACCCGCGTCGCGCAGGCGGCGGCGCCAGAAGCGGGGTTCGCGGTCCAGCTCGGCTTCAGCCATAATCTGGGCGCGCAGCTCGGCGCGCTTTTCATGAACTGACGCAATCACCGGCCCGACCGCGACTCCCAGGTCGATCAGCGCCGCTTCCGAGAGCAGAAGCGAGGATTCGAGCGTCTCCGGGACCGCGTCGGTCACCCCGGCCTTGTAAAGCTGCACGGCGTGCGCGGTGTCGCGGGCGCGGGCAATGATCGGCAGCTCGGGGAACGCCTCACGCAGACGCCGCGCCAGTCGGTTGACGAGGACCGGTGTGTCCATCGTCAGGATGACCGCGCTCGGGCGGCCGAGTTGCAGACGTTCGACGAGGGTTCCGCGAGACACATTGCCGAACAGCACCGGATATCCCTTGCTGCGCCCCGCTCGGACCGCATCCGTGTCTGCGTCGATCGCAACATAATCGCGATTGTGGGCGGCAAGCATGTCCGCGACGACCCGGCCGACGCGCCCGAAACCGACGATGACGACCTTTCCCGGCTTTCCTTCGTGGAGCTCATCTCCGAGCTCCGCGTCGCCGGTGCGGTCGATGCGGCGGCCGGCGAGGCGCCCGATCAGACCGAGCACAGGGGTGATGGTGAGCCCAAGTGCAGTGACAATCTGCCAGAATGCCGCCGTTTCCGGCCGGATCAGTTGCGCCGCGGTTGCCGAGCCGAGCACGATCAGTGTCGTTTCGGACGGCGACGCCATAAGGAAGCCCGTCTCGGCCGCGACTCCTGTCCGGCTCCCGGCTACCCTCAGGAGCGCGGCAGTCACAGCCGCCTTGACCACGAGCACCGAGACGAGCGCGGCGAGGATGCTCGGCCAATTGGCGTAAACCAGCCCGAGGTCGACGCTCATTCCGACCGTGATCAGGAAAATGCCGAGACCGAGGCCGCGAAGCGGCGCGGTGACGACCTCGACCTCGCCGCGATACTCGGTTTCGGCAATGACAATGCCGGCGATCAGCGCGCCGAGCACGGCGGAAAAGCCGATCGCCGACGTGACCAGGCTCGCGACGATGACCACCAGCAGGCAGGCCGCGAGGAAGACTTCGGGGTTTTTGGTGCGCGCCGCCTGGGCGAACAGGATCGGGAGCAGAAGCCTGCCGCCGAAGAGGAGGCCCAAGGCGACCGCGCCGCCGAGCAGCAAGGTTCCGACCAGCGGGCCGACCCCCGCGCTCGCCGTCGGCGCCATCGCGCCGAGCGCGAACACGATCGGGACGAGCGCGACATCCTCGAACAGGAGCATGCCGAAGGCGGCACGCCCGACCGCGGAATGCGTCCCGACCAGCGGGATCACGATCGCCGTCGACGAAAGTGCAAGGGCGAGGCCAAGGCCGATCGAGCCGGGCAGCCCCTGGCCTATCCAGTGAAGCCCGGCGCCGATAATGACGGCGCAGCCGATGAGCTCGGTTGCACCGACCCCGAAGACCAGGCGGCGCATCGACCACAGGCGCCGGAGCGACAACTCGAGTCCGATCGAGAAGAGCAGTAGAACGATCCCCAGCTCGGCGAACGGGGCAACCCGTTCGGCGTTCGAGATGGTGAGGTAGTGGAGCCAGGGACTGGCAGCCGCGAGCGATCCGAACCCGGCGGGACCTACGACGATTCCGATCAGGATGAACCCGATGATCGGGCTGATTCGGAAGCGCGCGAAAACCGGAATGACGAGCCCCGCGGCACCCAGGATCACCAGGGCGTCGCTAAATCCAGATGTTGCAAATTCACCATCCATGCTCCGTCTTTGCCCTTTTCTGCGAAGCGGCGGTAGAGCCTGACGCCATGACGTCAGATGAGGATCTGGTGATCGCCGGAGGCGGCCCCGCGGGCATGATGGCGGGACTCCTCTTCGCCCGCGCCGGCTGCAACGTGCTCGTGCTCGAGAAGCACGCCGACTTCTTTCGCGATTTCCGCGGAGACACGGTTCATCCCTCAACGCTCGAGCTGCTCCGCGAGCTCGGCCTGATCGACGAGTTTCTGAAGCGCCCGCACGATGAAGTGCGGACGCTCTCGGTCCGTGTCGCCGATCGCAAGGTCACTATCGCGGACATGCGCCACCTTCCCGTCGAGAGCCGGTTCGTCGCGCTCATGCCGCAGTGGGATTTCCTGGACTTTCTTGCGCAGGAAGCGCGGCACTATCCGACCTTCTCGCTCCGCATGGAGGCCGAGGCGGTGGACCTCATCATCGAGGACGGCCGCGTCGCCGGGGTTCGGCTGAAGGATGGAGAGCAGGTGAGGGCGCGCCTGACGATTGCGGCAGACGGCCGAAGCTCGGTCCTGCGCGGCAAGGCCGGGCTCCCGAAGCAGGACCTCGGCGCACCGATCGACGTGCTGTGGTTTCGGCTGCCGAAGCAAGAAACTCCGACGAACGTCACCGGCGGGACGTTCGGCTCGGGAACCCTCGTCGTCGAGATCGACCGCGGCGATTACTGGCAGTGCGCCTATGTCGTTCCGAAAGGCGCGGCAGACGAGATTCAGGCGAGAAGCATCGACGAGTTTCGCATGGACGTCGCAAAGGCCGCGCCGGAGCTCGCGTCCGTCGTCGACACGTTGAAGGACTGGGACCAGGTGAAGCTGCTGTCCGTTTCGCTCGACCGCCTGACGCGGTGGTCGCGGCCCGGATTGCTGGCGATCGGCGATGCGGCGCATGCCATGTCACCGGTCGGCGGCGTAGGGATCAATCTTGCGGTTCAGGACGCCGTAGCGGCCGCCAACATCCTGGCCAGACCGCTGGCGCGCGGCGAGAACGTCGATCCGCTGCTGGAACAGGTGCAGCAACGGCGGATGCTTCCGACGAAGGTCATCCAGCGGGGACAGAAGACGGTTCACGACCGCGTGCTGACCCCTTTGGTCGTCCGCAAGGCCGTACTCGACAAGGTGCCGCTGGTGCTGCGGCTGTTCGACCGCTTCCCGGTGATTCGACGGATTCCGGCGCGGCTTATCGGCCTGAGCATCCGCCGCGAGCACATCCGCTCGACTGACGCAGGGATCAGGCGGGCTGCGTCTGCGGCACCTCAGCCATCGCCGCCTCGAGGTTCTTCACGATCGCCTCGAAAAACTGTTCGGTCGTAAGCCATGGCTGCTCGGGGCCGACGAGGATCGCGAGGTCCTTGGTCATCTGCCCGGCTTCGACCGTCTCGACGCACACGCGCTCCAGCGTCTCGGCGAAGCGCACCACCTCGGGCGTGCCGTCGAACTTGCCGCGATATTTGAGGCCGCCGGTCCAGGCGAAGATTGAGGCGATCGGGTTGGTCGAGGTCGCCTTGCCCTGCTGGTGCATGCGGTAGTGCCGAGTGACGGTGCCGTGCGCGGCCTCCGCCTCGACGGTCTTGCCATCCGGGGTCATCAGCACCGAGGTCATCAGCCCCAATGAGCCGAACCCCTGCGCGACCTGGTCCGATTGCACGTCGCCGTCGTAATTCTTGCAGGCCCAGACGAACTTGCCGCTCCACTTGAGCGCGGAGGCGACCATGTCGTCGATCAGGCGGTGCTGATATTCGATGCCAGCAGCTTCGAACTTCGCCTTGTATTCCTTGTCGTAAATCTCCTGGAAGATATCCTTGAAGCGCCCGTCATAGGCCTTCAGGATCGTGTTCTTGGTGGAGAGATAGAGCGGCCAGCCGCGATTGAGGCTGTAGTTGAAACAGGCATGGGCGAAGTCGCGGATGCTGGCGTCGAGATTGTACATGCCCATGGCGACGCCGGAGCCAGGGAAGTCGAACACGTCGAAATCGAGCTCCTGCCCGTCGGCGCCGACCCATTTCATCGTCAGCTTGCCCGGGCCGGGCACGAGGAAATCGGTCGCGCGATACTGGTCGCCAAACGCATGGCGCCCGACCACGATCGGATCGGTCCAGCCGGGGATCAGCCGCGGCACGTTGGAAATCACGATCGGCTCGCGGAAGATGCAGCCGCCGAGGATGTTGCGGATGGTCCCGTTGGGCGACTTCCACATCTTCTTGAGGCCGAACTCCTCGACCCGCGCCTCGTCCGGCGTGATCGTCGCGCATTTGACGCCGACCCCGTGCTGCTTGATGGCGTTCGCCGCGTCGACCGTGACCTGGTCTTCGGTAGCGTCGCGGTTCTCGATCGACAGGTCGAAGCGGATCAGCTCGACGTCGAGATAGGGCTCGACCAGCCGTTCGCGGATCCACTCCCAGATGATCCGGGTCATTTCGTCCCCGTCGAGCTCGACGACGGGGTTTTTCACCTTGATCTTGGCCATCACGCTTTCCTGCGGTCTTTCGGAGTTGGCGGCGCTCTAGGATGCACGGCTCAGCCACGCAACCGCGCCGTTGTGCGGCTGCCAAGCGACCTTTAAGGAACGCTGATGCCCGCGCTCGACAAGCACGACAGCCCGCTTCCCACCACCACCGTCAAGTGGCGCTTCCCCTCGATCCATCCAGAGGGCCGCAAATATGTGGTCGGCGCCGCGGCGATCACCTTCTTCGCGTTCCTGCTCCACGTCCACGTGCTCGACTGGGTACTGGTCGGCATCACGATCTGGATTGCGACATTCTTCCGCGATCCGGTGCGCACGACGCCGTTCGGCGACAAGCTGATCATCGCGCCGGCGGACGGGCTCGTGACGATGATCGCGAGGGTGCCCCCGCCGCCCGAGCTGCGCGCCGACGACGGCCTTGGCGAGGCCGAATGCACCCGCGTGTCGATCTTCATGAGCGTGTTCGACGTCCACATTAACCGCTCGCCGATCACCGGCCGCATCCGGCGCATTGCCTACGTGCCCGGCAAGTTCGTCAACGCCGACCTCGACAAGGCGAGCGAGGACAATGAGCGGCAGCATTTCCTGATCGAGGGCGCGGACGGGCTCACGATCGGCATGACCCAGATTGCCGGCCTCGTTGCGCGGCGCATCCTCGCGTTCGTTCGCGAAGGCGACGACGTCGAGGCGGGGCAGCGCATCGGCCTCATCCGCTTCGGCAGCAGGGTCGACGTCTATCTTCCCGCCGGCACCGCCCCCAAGGTTCTGCTCGGCCAGCGCGCGATCGCCGGTGAAACGGTGCTCGCCGAGGTCGGCGTCGATGCGACTCTGACCGGCGTCAGCCAGTGATCGCGGAGCGCGAAGCGCGCGGGATCCCATTCCGAGCCATGGTGCCCAATGCAGTGACTGCACTGGCGCTGTGCTCGGGCCTCACAGGCGTCCGCTTCGCCATCGACAGCGAATGGGAAAAGGCGCTCGCCGCGATCATCATCGCCGGCGTTCTCGACGGCATGGACGGCCGAATCGCCCGGCTCCTGCGCGCCCAGAGCAAGTTCGGGGCCGAGCTTGACAGCCTCAGCGACAATGTCGCCTTCGGCACCGCGCCCGCGCTGATCCTGTTTCTGTGGTCGCTGCAACATGCACCCAAGTTCGGCTGGGTAGCGGCGCTGGCGCTGGCGGTTTGCTGCGCGCTGAGGCTCGCGAGGTACAACGCGCGCATCGATGCGACTGAGCAGCCCCACAAATCCGCCGGGTTCAACACCGGCGTGCCCGCGCCGGCCGGGGCGGGGCTGGCCTTCCTGCCAGTGTTCCTGTGGTTGGTGACCGGGAGCGTCTGGTTCCAGGCCTGGTATGTCGTGATGCCGTGGGTACTGTTCGTCGCGTTGCTGATGATCTCGAGCGTACCGACCTACAGCTGGTCGAGTGTTCGGATTCGAAGCGGTTGGAGGCTGTTCGCGCTGGCCGGAATCGCGTTGCTCGGAGCGGCGCTGCTGACCGCTCCTTGGCACGTGCTCCTCGCAATTACCGTAGTTTACGTGGGGATGATCCCGTTCAGCCTCGCGAGCTATGCCCGCGTCAAGCAGCGGCGCGCCACTGCGCTCGGCCGCGGATCGGCTGGCGGAAGCGGGCACGCGAGCGAAGCCCGAGCGGCGCGAACCGCACCGTCCTCCGAGGCACGCCCTTGAGGGCGGCCGCGATTTTCGCGCCGCTCTCCTCAAGAACCGAAGCGCCCAGAACCACGATCAGCCACAAGGTGGCGAGAAAGGCGAGGGTGCCGAGCGGTGCAATCATCGCGTCCATCCTTCTTGAGAGCGCCTAACCGAACCGAACCTGATTTGTTCCGGTCTGAGTTGGGTATGCCCGGGTGAGGGGCCCAATGTTCTCTTTTTGTTCTCTGGTGTCAAGCGCCGACCTTGCCCATCGGCCAAGCCCTTGAAAGCGGCAGCTTGTTCGACTAGGTGGCCGGCATCCCACAGGCGGAGCTGACATACCGGTGCTGGCCGAAAGGCCGGTGACTGGCTCCGCCGAGGCAGAACCGGAAGGAGAAGACCAATGGCGACCACCGTCGTCACCATGCAGCAATTGCTCGAGGCCGGAGCGCATTTCGGCCACCAGACCCACCGCTGGAACCCCAAGATGAAGCCGTACATCTTCGGCGACCGCAACGGGGTGCACATTATCGATCTGTCGCAGAGCGTGCCGCTGTTCGCGCGCGCGCTGGAATTCGTTCAGCAGGCCGTGGCGCGCGGCGGCAAAGTGCTGTTCGTCGGCACCAAGCGCCAGGCGCAGGACGCGATCGCGGAATCCGCTCAGGCGAGCGGTCAGCATTTCGTCAATCACCGCTGGCTCGGCGGCATGCTGACCAACTGGAAAACCATTTCCAACTCGATCAAGCGGCTCAAGAGCCTCGAGGAGCAGCTCAGCGGCGACACCGCCGGCCTGACCAAGAAGGAAGTTCTCCAGCTCACCCGCGAGCGCGACAAGCTCGAGAAGAGCCTCGGCGGAATTCGCGACATGGGCGGGCTTCCCGATGTGATGTTCGTGGTCGACACCAACAAGGAAGAGCTGGCGATCAAGGAAGCCAACACGCTCGGCATCCCGGTCGTCGCGATCCTCGATTCGAACAGCGATCCGAGCGGCATCGCCTTCCCGGTCCCCGGCAATGACGATGCGAGC
>DASSOE010000006.1:0-22823 GCA_035700945.1 Sphingomicrobium sp.
GAGCTCTACGCCCGCGACCCGCGCTCCACCGCCAAGCGCGCCGAGGCCTACCTCAAGTCCACCGGGATCGGCGATACCGTCTATGTCGGGCCGGAAGCCGAATTCTTCATGTTCGACGACGTCCGCTTCGAGGACAGCTACAATGCCTCGGGCTACAAGCTCGACGACATCGAGCTGCCGACCAACACGATGCGCGAATATGACGGCGGCAACCTCGCTCACCGGCCCCGCGCCAAGGGCGGCTATTTCCCGGTCGCGCCGGTCGACAGCGCCGGCGACATTCGCGCGGAGATGGTCTCGACGATGCTCGAGATGGGCCTGCCGATGGACAAGCACCATCACGAGGTCGCGGCTTCGCAGCACGAGCTCGGCCTGACCTATGGCGCGCTCGTCGAAACGGCCGACCGGATGCAGATCTACAAATATGTCGTGCACATGGTCGCTCACGCCTACGGCAAGACCGCGACCTTCATGCCCAAGCCAATCGCCAGGGATAACGGCTCGGGAATGCACACCCACATGTCGATCTGGAAGGGCGGGAAGCCCTTGTTCGCCGGCAACGGCTATGCCGGCCTGAGCGAGACCGCGCTCTACTTCATCGGCGGCGTGATCAAGCATGCCCGCGCGCTCAACGCCTTCACCAACCCGACCACCAACAGCTACAAGCGGCTCGTGCCCGGCTTCGAGGCGCCGGTGCTGCTCGCTTATTCCAGCCGCAACCGCTCGGCCTCGTGCCGCATCCCCTACGGTGCCGGCGAGAAAGCCAAGCGCGTGGAATTCCGATTCCCCGACGCGATGGCCAACCCCTATCTCGCTTATTCGGCGCTGCTGATGGCGGGTCTCGACGGAATCCAGAACCGCATTCACCCCGGCGATCCGATGGACAAGAACCTCTACGACCTGCCGCCGCAGGAGCTGGTCAACGTGCCGACGGTCTGCGGTTCCCTGCGCGAAGCGCTGGTCAGCCTGTCCAACGACCGCGCCTTCCTGACCCGCGGCGATGTGTTCAGCGACGACCAGATCGACAGCTACATCGACCTCAAGTGGGAGGAAGTGATGCGCTGGGAGACGACGCCCAGCCCGGTCGAATTCGACATGTATTATTCGTCATAGACTCCAGTTAAATTTGCGGTAACATCCATCCTTTCCGGACGCCGGTGGAGGGAAACCCTCCCACCTTCCCTTTTCCCTCCATCGGCATCGCCTCAACGCACCATGTGGCGCGCACCGGCACACCTGCACGATTCCGTAACCATTACCGTTCGATAATCCTGCCTCGCGATCGACGGGCGGGGATTGATGAACATCAGGGCGAAGATTTTCGGCGCCGGCAGCGCGCAGCAGGTGCCGGTCCTCCAGACCAAGCAGTCCAAGGGCGCCAGGAGCGACACACTCGACAGCGTGCGTGTCGAGCGCGAAGAATGGCGCAGGAGCGACGGGCGCTTCGAAGACCGCCACCGGCTTCTCGACGAGGTCGTGCAGGTCATCCGCGGCGATGAACGCCACGAGGTCCAGCTGATCAACCTGTCCGGTGGCGGCGCCATGGTCAGCGGCGACGTCGAGCTCAGGCTGTGGGACAAGGTCGTTCTCCAGCTTGGAGAGAACGGCGCCGTCGAATGCGTGGTGCGTTGGCTTCGCGACGGACGGTTCGGGCTCGAATTCGCGCACGAAACGCGGATCGACTGCGGCGCCGACCAGCAGGCCACGATCCTTCGAGAGGTGATCCGGCGCAGCTTCCCGGACGTCGAGTTCGATGCCGACCACCAGGTCGAGACCGAACATTCCGGTCCGGAATCGCGGCGCGAGCGGCGACACCCGCTGGTCTGGTCGGGGCTGCTCCACCACGACTACCAGAGCACGCCCGTGCGCATCAGGAACATCTCCGAGACCGGCGCCATGATCGATTGCCCCGCGATGCTCGCCATCGGGTCGGAGCCGCTACTGGAGTTCGGCGACGGCCTGTCGTTGTCGACCAAAGTGGCGTGGGTCCTTGGCGACCAGGCGGGGTTGCGGTTCGACACTCCGTTCGACCTGCACGAGCTGGCCCGCTCCCGGCCCGAAGTGACTGGCGCGCGCTGGGAGCCGCCCTCCTATCTCGAAGCCGACCTCGGCAACCGCTCGCCGTGGAGCGACCACTGGGGCCGAGCCTCGCTCGGCGAGCTCCGCCAGGAGCTCGAAGGTTTCATGAAACGCTGATCACGCCCGTGCGCGTTCCGCGGCCCGGCTGCCGTAGATCGCGTAGAGGACGACGCCGATCACCTGCGCCGTGAGGAAGAAGATCTGCGTGCGGTCGGGCAGGCTGATGAAGAGATAGATGCAGCCGACAATACCGATCGTGCCCACCACCGGCGCGAGCGGCGTGCGGAACTTGCGCTCGCGTTCGGGCTCACGCCGGCGAAGCACGAGCATCGCCGCGCACACGGCCACGAAGGCGGCGAGCGTGCCGGCATTGGCGAGCGCCGCGATCGACGCGAGCGGGATCAGGCCCGCGAACACCGACGTCACGATCGCGGTGAAGATCGTGATCCGCACCGGCGTCCCGCGGCTGGAAACACGCGCCAGGCTGCTCGGCAGGAGCCCATCGCGCGCGACGACGAAAAAGATCCGGCTCTGCCCGTAGAAGAAGGCGAGGATGACGGTCGGCAGCGCGATGACGGCGGCCGCGCCGAGCACGCGCGCTGCCCACGGCCTGCCGATCTCGCGCAGGATCAGTGCCAGCGGCTCGGCGCTGTCGGCGAAACCGGTGTAAACCACGGCGCCGATCGCTGTCGCGGCGACGGCCATGTAGATCGCCACGCAGATCAGCATCGACCCGACGATTCCGATCGCGAGGTCGCGGCCCGGGTTCTTGGTCTCCTCGGCTGCCGTCGCGATCGCGTCGAAGCCGTAGAAGGCGAAGAAGATGATCGCCGCCGCGGCCATCACCCCGACCTCGCTCCCCGAAGCGCCGCTCCGCGGAAATCCGTAGGGCATGAACGGCTGGAAGTGCGCCGGATCGAACACCGGCAGCGTGACCGCGATGAACAAGGCGAGCGCCGCCATCTTCACCAGCACCAGGATGGCGTTGACGGTCGCGCTTTCGCGCGTGCCGGCGATGAGCATCGCGGCGACGACCCAGATGATGAAGATCGCTGGCAGGTTGATGACCCCGCCGAGCTCCGGCCCCTGGATGAGCGACGCGGGCAGGCCGAGGCCAACCGATTGGAGGAAACCCGCCGCGTAACCTGACCAGCCGACCGCGACCGCGCTGACCACGAGCGTATATTCGAGGATCAGCGCGACGCCGATCATCCACGCGATCAGCTCCCCGAAGACGACGTAGGAATAAGTGTAGGCCGATCCCGAGGCGGGAATCATCGTCGCGACCTCGGCGTAGGCGAGCGCCGCGCAGGCACAGATCGCGCCGGCAATCGCGAACGACAGGATCACCGCCGGCCCCGCCTTCCCCGCGCCGACGCCGATCAGCGTCAGGATGCCGGTGCCGACGATCGCCCCGACACCGAGCGCGACGAGGTGCGGCCAGCCGAGCGACTGCCGAAGCCGGTGCTCCTCGGGCATGTCCTCCCGGGCGACCACCGCCTTGCGGACGTTCCAGTTCTTCATGCGGCTTGATCCCTCCCGTCATCCCGGCCTTGAGCCGGGACCCGCCTGCCCTTCAGAGGTAGAAAAGAAGGCGGGTGCCGGGTCAAGCCCGGCATGACGATGGGTGTGCATGCGAAAGTTGCCAAAGTTGACAGTCCAACGCACGCGCGTCCGCGCACCAAACTTCGCGAATGTTCGCACTGACGCGCCGCGAAACGCAGCGATTGCAGCGCTCTTACGCGTGCGCGCGCGAGACTTGCTTCGGCAAGGTCACCAATATCGACTGCGCGGCTCATCGCGCAGCTTATGTGTTCGGATGCGGTCTGTAGGACAGCAAAATCGCTAATGGCCGCCGCGACCCATTGCGGACATGAGCGAGGAACGGCAAACTTAGCTACCCCGGACATGAGCGAAGGCTTGGCCGCTTGTATTTGACGAGCCGAATTCTAGCCGTAGCGGCGACGCTGAACGCGGCAACGGCGCAGTCCGCCGCCGCGCAATCGCAATAGCAATCGGCCGCGGTCTTCGCGCTGATCGACGATAACGAATGGTGCCCGGGCGGATCGGTTTATCTCGACCTTCGGACTGGGGCGTTCATGCTGTACCCGCGGCTCGCGAAGCCTCGCTGCGGAGATCGGACGGCGCAGATCGAAGTCGAACATGGGACACTCGGCTCGACGGAGTTGCAGCGGGTGCGATCGAGCTATGCCGACGCGCGCCGCGCAGGTCTGCGGCGCGACCCGTGCGAGCCGGTGATTGGTGGGCCAAACACCGTGGTCATCACCGCACCTGGGTTTTCGGAAAGTACGCCTGAGGAAGAGGGTTGCTGGTCACCCGAGGCGAACTCGCTCCACCGGCTGCTATTCGACATCTTCGGAAGGCAGCGACAGCCGCGCAAATGACGTGATGGGCCGACACGAGAATATGCGACTTTCACCCATTCCCGCCCGAACTACCGCGCCGCGAGCCAGGCTTCGCTGCAGAGGAGGATGAGTTCTCGGCGCGCATTATGCTCGGCGAGGTGCGCTTCGACGGCTTCTCGGTCCTCGGCGGGGAGGCGGCGGATGATTTCGGAGACGCTGCGGCACTGGCCGGATTTGGCCAGGTCGAACGCCCGCTCGATTGCGGCTTCCCTCGTCATCATCGCTCCCTAGCGCAAGCGACTGGCTGGCGCGATTGCACTATCGTCATCCCGGCCATGGGGTCCCATCAAAGTAGTACTTTGATGGGGGCCCTTGAGCCGGGACCTGCCTTCACTTCAGCGGCGGCGGTGGAAATCCGAAATCCTCCGCAAGATCGCGCCACGTGGGATTGCGCTCATGGATCAGGTCATATTTCCACGCGCGCGGCCATCGCTTGATGCGCTTCTCGCGCTGGATTGCCCCCTCCATTCTTTCATGAGGCTCAAACCAGACGAGGCGTTTGATGCCGTATCGTTGCGTGAACCCCCGAACGAGTCGCTCACGGTGCTGCCACACACGCCCCGGAAGGTCGGAGGTGACGCCTGTGTAAAGCGTGCTGTGCGACGCTCTCGCAAGGATGTAGACGCACGGCAGCTTTTCCACCGCAGTAGGTAAGAACAAGGCAGGTCCCGGCTCAAGGCCGGGATGACGGAGAGTTAGTAATCCTTGCTCACCCTCACGCTCGCGCTGGTCCTTCCGATGGTCGAGATGGTCGACAGGATCGAGAGCCAGCGGGTCATCTGATATTCGATGTTCGTCGCCGAATAGCCCTGGCCGTCGGTCACCACTTCCACGAACAATTTGCGGCGGATGTACTTGCCGGCGGCGATGGCGGTCTTCTGGCCGGTGGCAACGTCGGCGGGGACGATGCGGAGGCGGTCGAGGCCGACGGCGCGGCGCAGCGCGTTGATCGGGTCGAGGTTGCCAGAGCCTGACTGGAGCGCGGCGACCGCCGAAGCGAGCTGGAGGGCTTCGGGCGCGGACAGGTTGGTGATCGAGGTGCCGAACAGGATGCGCGACAGCAGCTCGTCCTGCGGCAGCGGCGGCGAGCTGGCGAAGACGATCTCGGGCTTGAGGCCGGTGCCCTGGACGATGACGCTGGCGTCGATGCCCTGCACCGCCGCCTCGGCATGGATGTCGAGCAGAGGATTGGGCGGGCTTTCGCCCTGGAAGCGGATGACGCCGCGGTCGATCCGGAAGATGCGGCCCGCAAAATCGTAATTACCCTGGACGAGGTCGGCGCGGCCGGTGAAGCGCGGCGCGTCGGCGAAGCCGCCGATCTGCAGGTTCGTCGTCCAGCGGCTGCTGATGCCGAGGCCGCTTACGGCAAGATCGCTCCCATGGAGCTTGAGGTCGAGCTTCCAGTGGTGGACGGCCTCAGGCTCGATGATGTCCTCGACGTCGAGGCCGGTTTCATGGACATCGAGCTGGGGCACGGCGGCCGCGGCGCTCGCGCGGCCGAGCTGAAAGCGGCCCTTGTCGAGCTTGAGGTCGCCCGAGATCAGGCCGCCGTTCGCGTCGGAGTGCAGCTTGAGCGGGCCCGTCACCCGCGCCGCCACGTCGTCGCGGTTGAGGAGTAGCGCCTGCTGGGCGTTGAACGCGAGGTCGAGCAGCGCATTGCCCTCCGCGAACGTCACCGACCCGCTGCCGCTGATGGAACCGCCGCCACTGGTGTGGCCGGAGATCCGGCTGAAGATCAGCTGCGCTCCGGAGAAGCGCGCGTCGGCCGCGATCTGGTCGATCACCATGCCGGTGACCTGGCTTTCGAGCCGCGCCTTCTGAGTCCGCAGCGATCCGCGGATCGCGGGATCGGCGAGCCTGCCGCTGATATCGGCGCCGACCGCGAGCGGGCCGGACATGTCGATGACCTCGCTGCCCGTGAGGCGCCACAGGGTGTCTGCAGGACCCGAATAGCGCAGCTGCGCGAACAGCGGCGCGTTCATCAGCTCGGCCACGAGCGGCCCGCCCCCCATGGGTGCGAAGCGCGCCTGCGCTCGGCCGACAATCGCGCCATCGCTTGCCGCCACCGCCCGCAAGGCCGCCTGGTTGCCGTTGACCATGGCCGCAATGCCGAGGTCGATCGGCTTCGACGCGAGCACGAGGCCGGCCCGGCTAAGGCCGCGCACCTTGAGATCGAGCCGTCCGCTGCGGTTCGACTTCCACGCATAATCGACACGCCCAGAGGCGGAGCCGGAAAGGTCGAGGTGCGGCCAGAACAGGTCGAGGACCTCGAGCGGCATGGCGGCGAGCTGCGCATGCACTTCGGGCGCCGAGCCGCTGCGCCCGGAAACCGTCGCGCTGCCGCCGCCGAACGTCAGGCTGGTCGGCGCGAGCGCCCAGCCGTCGCCCGCCCGGGTCAGCACCGCAGCCTCCTTCAGCACCAGCGGCTGGCGCTCGATGCGGCCGCTGCCGGTCAGCCGGATGCGGTCCGGCGACACGTCCGCGAGCGTCGAGAATTCGAACGCCGCGCCGCGCCTGCCGGCGAACGCAGCGCGGACCTGCCCGACGCCGTTGACCAGCTTTGCGTTGGCGGTGAGCCGCGCGAGGCTGATCCCGCTCGCCTCGACGCCGCGCGCGTCGATGACGCCGTCCACCGTCGTCCGCTCGTCGGCGAGGATGATCGAGCCATCGATGCGGCCGCTGCGCACCGAGAAAGCGTTCTGGAAGCTGGCGTTCCTGGCAGTGAGGTGCGCGTCGATCCGCTGCGCGCCGGAGACCGGAGCGAAATCGAGCGTGCCGTCGAGCGTGCCGCCCGCAAGCGTCAGCCGCCCGGTGAATCCGCCCGGATCGGAGCGGAGTCTTCCGCTCGCATGGGCGCCGCCGGCATCGAGCGAGGCGATGGCGATCGTCGTCGGGCCGTCCTTCGGCAGCAGGATCTGGCCGTTGCTGGTGAACGGTCCAAGCTTCGAGCCGCCGCTCGCGCGATAGTCGAAGCCCGCGGCCGTCGGGTCGAGCAGCAGGCGCATCTTCGTGATGCCGAGCGCCTCGTTCGGGCTTTGCAGGAAGAGGTCGAGCTTCGGCCGCTCGATCTGTCCGTCGAGCACCAGTCGAAGGGGGCCGTATTTCGCCTGACGCCCCGACGCGACGATGTGGAACGTGCCGTCGCGGAACCGCTGTCCGGAGCCCGACAGCCTGAGCTTGGGCGAATAGAGTTGGAGGTTGGTGAAATGGACGATCCCGTCATTGCCACGCTCGAGGTTGGTGGTGAGCGACGGGAGCCCGCCGGTGAGCTCGCGGAAGAAGCTGTTGTCGAGGCGCCGGACCCACGCCTTGGCGGTGCCGACGACATGCGAGCCCTTGCCGTTGGGGCCGGGCACGACCCGAAGGTCGGTCATCACGTCGACGATACCGAGCCCGGGGATGAAATAGCGCTGCATCGCACCCGAGAGCAGCACCTCGAAGCGGCCGCTGACGAGGTCGATCAGGACGGACAATTTGCCGGTCCATTTGGCGCTGGTGAGCTTGAGGTTGTCGCCGCGGACCAGCTTGGGCGTGACCGTCAGCCAGCCTTCGATCCTGGGGTTGGCGAGCATTGCGCCGGCGACGTCGCCGATGCCGGTGATCGCACGCGCCGAAAGCCGGATCGGGACGCGCATCGGCCAGGGCGACAGGCGCCCCCTCCCCTCCGCGCGGAGCCCAGTGAAGCCGGTGTCGTCGAACTTCACATATTGGGACGTGAGCCGGTACGAATATTCCGCGGTGGCGAACGGGCCGTCGAGCGTCCACACCATCCGCACGTTGCGGCCCGTCATGTTCGGGAACAGCGCGGGGGGCTTCAGAAGGTCGATGCCGAGCCGCATGTCGCGGTAACGATTGTTGGCGAGGTCGAGCGACCCCTTGGCGACGGCGCGAAGCTGCGGCGATGCCGCGGTGAGCTGACCATCGAGGATGCGATCCCTGAGCGTCGCCGCGCCGCGAATGGTGACGACGGGCACCGTGAGCCGCTTCAGCTTGCCCTTGAGGAATTGCGCCGGCGACCATTGCCCCTGGAGGCGGTAGAGGCCGTTGTCGACGCCGAGCGCCAGCCGTGCCGTCGGACGCCCGGACAGGTCGAGCGAGGCCGTCCCGCGCCAGCGGGTCCAACTGCCCTTGCCGGCAATGGCGAGATCGATCGCGCGCTTAGTCCCGACCAATGCCGGAACCAAGCCATCGGCGGGCGCGATGACCCGCGCGCGAAGGTCGAACTTGTCGCGGTCCGGCTCGGCGTCGAGGTGAAGCGCGATGCGGTCGCCGCCGTTCGCGATCTGCGCCTGAAGCTCGACAAGGGCGCGGCCCGAATGGACGTCCGCCTTGCCCCACAGGCGCCCGCTGCGCGGCTTGCCGCCGACCTCGGGCCCAATATCGAGCCGGTCGATCCTGAGCTCGCCGATGTGAATGTCGAAGCCGGGAAGGATCGGCCCCTTCTTCGTGCTCGGCTTGAGCCTGGGCATTCGGATCAGGGTAACGCGGTCGGCCGTCACGCTGTCGATCGAGAGCTTGTTTGCGAGCCACGCGCCGGGAGCCCAGTCGAGCTTGATGTTGGGCGAGGTCAGGAACACGCCGCGCTGGTCGGCGACGCGGACGTTGCGCAGCTGCGATTTGCCGAAGATCGACCCGTCGATGCGGCCGATGCGGATGCGCAGGCCGGAGGATGTCTCGAACTGGCCGAGCTGGTCGACGATGAAGCGGTGACCGGGCGCGCTGTCGAGCAGCACCAACAGCGCCGCGAGCAGGAACAGCAAGGCGATGAACAGCGCGAACAGCTCGTTGAGCAGCCGCCGCGCCCAGTCGCTCCGCAACCGAACCTTCGGCGGCTCCTCGCGCTCGCGCTCGACGACCGCCTCGGCCATCAGAAGGCCTGCCCGAGCGACACGGTGACGGCGAACGGCCCGTCGCCCTTCTGGCGGTTGAGCGGGATGCCGACGTCGATGCGGATCGGGCCGAACAGCGAATAATAGCGCAGGCCCGCGCCGACGGCGAAGCGCCAGTCGGTGAAGTCCGGCATCGCTTTCGTGCTCAGCGACCCGCCGTCGAAGAAGGGAACGATCCCGAAATTGCCGCCGAACTGCTTGAGGCGGATTCGGCTTTCGATCGCGAACTCGGCGAGTCCGCGGCCGCCGATCGGGTCGCCCTCCATGTCCTTGGGGCCGAGCTGCTGGTAGCCGTAGCCGCGCACCGATCCGCCGCCGCCCGAATAGAAGCGGCGAGAGGGCGCCAGGTCGAAGGCGCTTGCGCCGGCGATCGTCCCGAGGCGGATTCGGCCCGCGACGACGACCCCGTCGGAAACCGGCCGGTACGCGCTCGCGTCGAGCTGCGTGCGGGCATAAGTCAGGCTGTTGCCGTGCCCCGAATATTCGGGGCTGATCCAGCCGCTCAGCCGGAACCCGCGCGTCGGGTCGAGCAGGTTGTCGCTGCCGTCATAGCCGAGTGTCAGCGGAAGCGCGGCGATCAAAAACGTGCGCGTGCCCTTGATGCCGTCGGAGCTGAATACCCCGCGCTCGTCGGTCGCGAGCAGCTGCGCGCCGTAGCTCCACGTCCATTTCTTCTGCCAGATGAAGTTGCTGAGCCGCTCGATGTGGCCGGCCAGCAGCACGGTTCGCGCCTCGTAGGCGTCGAATTTCTGGTGGGAACCGGTGAACTGGACGTCGAGCGTTTGGTCGCGCTGGAGGAAGTTGGAGCGGCGGAACTGGACGCCGGCGAGCTGCTCCCTGCTGCCGAGAATTCCGCGCAGCGTCAGCGCGCCCTCTGGGTTGAAGAAGTTGCGATCGGTCCAAGTCGCCTCGATCGAGGCACCCTGCCCGGTCCCATAGCCGATCTCACCGGCGATCGTGTGCGAGGGCGCGGGCTCGAGCTGGACGTCGAGGTCGACGACGCGCCCGCCCTGGACCGGCACGAGCCTGATGCTGGCGTTCGCCACCAAAGTGGTGGCGATCAGTGCGCGCCGCAGGTCGTCGACCTTCGAGCGCTGGAATTGGTCCCCGCGCTCGAACCGGGCGATGGTCGCGACGTGGCGCGCGCTGAACGGCGGCTTGCCGCTGACATGGATCGTGCCGAAGCGCGCGACCGGGCCCGGCGTCACCGGCAGCGACAGGGTCGCGAGATGCGTCTGGTGATTGATCTCGATGTCCTGCTCGCCGACTTTCGCTTCGGCGAAGCCCTGCTCGCCGAGCGCGGTGGCGAGCGCGACACCGGCGGCGATCACGTCCTCGGCGATTACCGGGTCCCCGGCCTTGACGGCAAAAGCCTCGCGCAGGCTCGCCGTCTCGGGACCCGCCGCATCGAGCCCCGGCAGCTCGACCGAAGCGAACCGGTACTGCGCGCCCGGATCGGCCGTGAGGATGACCCGCAGTGCCTCGCCGTTCCGCTCGGTCCGGGGCTCGACCGCCGCATCATAATAGCCCTGGCTGCGCAGCAATTCGGCGAGGAGGTCCGCGTCGGCGCTGGCGCGGCGGCCGATCTGCGCCGCATTCGCCGCATCCTCGTGTTCGGCTTCGAGCATCGACTGCTTGCGAAAAGCGGTGAGCAGTTCCTCGGCGTTTCCGACCGAGGTCAAGCCGTCGACCTCGACGGTATAACGCACGCTCCCAGCGGCCTCGGATGCCTGTACCTTCCCTGCCGGAGCCTCGGTGGGCACCGGAGGCGCCGTCTCCTTCGCATCGAGCTCAGGCCATTCCACGCCGAGTTCCGGCATCGGCGCCAGCGGCGCATTCGGGTCGAGCTCGCCCGTGTCGCTCGGCGGAGGCGGCGGAGCGGCCTGGCCAAAGGCCGGGGTGCCGACGAGCGCGCAGCAGCCGGCCGCGCAAAGCAGCCGCGCGGCACCTACGCTCAATCCCCGCCCGCTCATCAGGCAAGCAGCCTTACCGGTGCCTCCTGAACGGCGCCAGTCCGAAGAGCAGTGCCCGACGCTTTCGTGCGCCCGGCGGCAGCAAATCAATTCAATGGCTTAGTGAACGGTGCCGTAGACCTCTTCGCTGCTCAGCGCCGCGATCAGCCGCTCGATATGCCGCCAGTGGCAGAAGCGCATCACATTCCCCTCATCACGGCTTCGGTCTGCGCGGGCAGCGGCCTCGATCGGAGCGTGTTCGCCGTAGCAGTCGATCAGTTCGGCGGCATCGGCAAGCGCGAGTCGGCCGTTGATGAAGGGAGCGTCCATGCGCGGGCTTTACCACGCCGTTGTTTCGCGACTGCCGACAACTATCGTCAACATGTCATTGATCATGTTATCGAGCGGCGCGGGGGCACTGCGATGGCGGACGTATTCGTCTCCTACAAGGCGGAGGACCGGCGGCGGGTGAAGCCGCTCGTCGAGGCGCTTCAGGCCGACGGATTTTCGGTGTGGTGGGACGAGCAGATCGGCGGCGGCGCGGCCTGGCGACAGGCGATCGAGGCCGAGCTCAATGCCGCCAAATGCGTGATCGTCGTGTGGAGCAAGCGCTCGGTCGGTGCGGAAGGCACGTTCGTTCAGGACGAGGCGACACGTGCGCAGCAGCGGCACGTCTATGTCCCCGTGCTGATCGACAAGGTGCACCTTCCGCTCGGCTTCGGGGAGACGCAGGCCCTGCCCCTCACTGGCTGGCACGGCGACCGCACCGACGCGCGCTACCAGGCGGTGCTGTCGGCAGTTCAGAGAAACGTCGGTGGCAAGCGCCGCCGAACGAGCTCGCCGGCCGCAGCCGCAAGTGTCGACCGGCGTGCGGCCATCGCTGGCGGTGCGCTTGCGGCGGTGGCCGTCGCCGGGGCCGGGGCATGGGCCTTGTTCAAACCTGGAACGGCGGCCGCAGCCTCCAACAGCATCGCCGTGCTTCCCTTCGCCAACCTCAGCGGCGATCCGGCACAGGCCTATTTTTCCGACGGAATCGCGGAAGAAATCCGGAGCGCGTTGGCGCGCCTCGCCGGTCTCAAGGTGGTCGGGAGAACCTCTTCGGAAGCCGTTCGCAACGATGACGCGGAGAGCGCGGCGAAGAAGCTCGAGGTGGCGAACATCCTGACTGGCAGCGTCCGCCAGTCGCCCTCGACCATCCGCGTCTCCGCCGAGCTGATCGATGGCACGACCGGACTGGATCGCTGGTCGCAGGATTATGATCGCTCGCCCGGAGACGCGATCAAGATTCAGACCGACATTGCCCAGAATGTTGCCTCTGCCCTCAGCGCGGCTCTGGGCGAGGCGGCGAAGTCCGCGGTCACGGTCGGAGCGACCGAGAATCCCATTGCGCAAAGGCTGCTGATCCAAGCGATCGCTCTCGAAAATGGACCCAATTCAAAGGAGGCGGTCGAACGCGCGATCGACCTTCTCGGTTCGGCTATTCAGCTCGATCCCAATTACGCCGACGCCTATGCACGAAAGTCCTCGCTCCTCGTGCGGTGGGGCAACAATTACGCCACCACGCCCGCCGCCCTCGCGCAGTCTCGCACTGAAGCGCTCGGTCTTGCACAAAAAGCGCTGAGGATCGCTCCCGACCTGGCGCAGGCCCATCGCGCCTTGTTTTCGGTCTACGGCAGCAACCTGCAAATGGGGCCGGCAGTAGCCGAGCTGACGCGCGCCCGAGCGCTTGCCCCGGGCGATGCGGATACGCTGGCCACCTATGGTCGGTATCTGGCACGGATGCGGCGGTTCGGCGAGGCGCTGCATGTCATTGACCAGGCCATCGCTTCGGACCCGCTAAATGGCTTCGCCTATGAAATCCGAACGACGACCCTCTTCTATGCGCGGCGTTATCGCGATGCCGCGGCTTTCGCGAAGCGGATCGAAGCCAAGTCACCGGAGCTTGCACCCGATCCGGTGACGCAGGGAGACACGTTGGTCGCTCTGGGCAGCTTCGGCGACGCGCACGCTTTGTATGCTAGAGCAGCGCCCGAATACTGGGGGCGCATCACGGGGGAGGCGCTCCTCGCTGCCCGCCAAGGGAACAGACCCGCGAGCCTGCAAAAGCTCGAGCGACTGCGCCAGCTCTACGGAGATGCGGCAAGCACCCAGATCGGCGAAATCTGTGCGCAACTGGGTGATCGCGGAGCAGCGCTCTCAGCGCTCGAGCGGGCCTATGAGATCAAGGACGCGGGCCTGACGACCATGCTGGTCGATCCGTGGCTCGACCCCGTCCGAAACGAGCCGCGCTTCCACGCGATCGTCCGCAAGATGGACTTCCCTGCCTGATGGCGGACGTCTTCATCTCCTACAAGGCGGAAGACCGCCGTCGCGTCCAGCCGCTGGTCCAGGCGCTGCAGGCCGACGGTTATTCCGTCTGGTGGGACGAGCATATCGGTGCGGGCGACGAATGGCGCCAGACGATCGAGCGCCAGCTGGACGCCGCCAAATGCGTGGTGGTCGTCTGGAGCAAAAGGTCGGTCGGGCCCGAAGGGCAATTCGTCCGCGACGAAGCGACGCGTGCCCAGCAGCGGCGCGTCTATGTTCCGGTCACCATCGACAAGGTTCCGCTTCCGCTCGGCTTCGGCGAGAGCCAGGCGCGGTCGCTGCGCGGGTGGAAGGGCCAACGGAGCGAGCCGCAATATGAGGCGATCCTGTCCGCCGTCTGCCGCATCGTCGGTCCGCGCTCCCCACAAGAGGCTCATCAGGCCGGGCCGACGCCGGTCAGCCGCCGCGCGGTCGTCGCCGGTGGCGCCGTCGCGGCGATCGCGGCCGCGGGAGTGGGCGCATGGACATTGCTGAACTCCGGCTCGGCGTCCGCGTCCGGCAGCATCGCCGTCCTTCCGTTCGCCAATCTCAGCGGCGACCCGGGACAGAATTACTTCTCCGACGGAGTGGCCGAAGAGATCAGGAGCGCGCTCGCGCGCATTCCGCATCTCAGGGTCATGGCGCGCTCGTCGTCCGAGGCGGTGCGCGGCGAGGACATCCCGACCGCCGCGCAAAAGCTCCACGTCGGGAACATCCTCACCGGCAGCGTCCGCCGCTCGCCGACCACGATCCGCGTCAGCGCGCAGCTGGTGGATGGAAGCAGCGGGGTCGAGCGCTGGTCGGAAACCTACGATCGGCCCCTCGGCGACACGCTGAAAATCCAGAGTGGGATCGCCCAGAGCGTGGCGAGCGCGCTGAGCATCGAGCTCGGCCGGACGGAACGGGCCTCGCTGGCGTTGGGGGACACCGATAACGCGCAGGCCCAGGACCTGGTGCTGCAATCGACTTTCGAAACGTCCGACGGAACGGAGGCGAGCCTGCGCCAGGCGCTCGACCGGCTTGAAGCTGCCATTTCGCTCGATCCGAAATATGCCCGGGCCTGGGCGTTGAAAGGCCTGCTTCTGAGCTTCCTCGCGAGCAACTTCGCACGCAGCCCGGCGCAGTCCCGGGAACTCGAAGGCCGGGCCAGGGCCGCGGCCAAACAGGCGATCGCCTTGGCGCCCGGTTACGGTCCCGGGCACATGGTGCTCGCCACGATCGCCTTCGCTGAACTCGATTTCCGCGGGGCCCTCGCCAATTACCAGCGTGGATTGAAGCTGCCGGGATCCGAGCCCGCCCGTCGAGGCTATGCCAATCTGCTGAGCCAACTCGGCCGGCCCGACGAGGCATGGCGCGTCATCAAGTCGCTGGAGCGGATCGATCCGCTGAACCCGGGCGTGTATTTGAATGAGGCCAACATCCTGTTCAACGCCCGGCATCATCCCCAAGCGCTGGAGCACGCCGAGCACTCGCTTCAGCTCCAGCCGAAGGCGGCATTGGTCACCAAAGCGAACATTCTCATGATGCTCGGACGGGACGACGAGGCGTTGAAGACCCTTGCGCTATTGCCCGCGGACAATCCCTACCGCTTGACCAAGACGGCAATCATCGCCGCGAAGCATGGGGATCGCGCGCAATCCGATCGGATCATCAGCCGAATCTCGAACCTCTATCCCAACACGACGAATTACCAGCTGGCGCAAATCTATGCGCAGCGCGGCGAAACGGACCGCGCGTTCGCCGCGCTCGACGGCGCCTGGACGTATCGCGATTCGGGCCTGGGCAACCTCAAGGTCGATCCATTCGTCGATCCGTTGCGCCGCGATCTGCGGTTCGACGCCATGCTGCGGAAGCTGGACTTTCCCGCCTGACTGGCGCCGCCGCCGCTGCTCTGCCATGAGCGCGCGCATGCAAGGCAGCTCGACCCGCGCCGGAGGATGTTTCCTCACCCTGTTCATCCTGCTCGGCTTTTTCTACGGGCTGTCGATCCAGGACCCGCTCAAGGGCACCCTCATCGGAACGGCGGTCGGGACCGTCTTCGCGCTAGCGACCTGGCTGATCGATAAAAGGCGGCGCGGCTAGACGACGCGCCTGCCTGCCCAGATCACGCGGCCGATCGGCTTGATGTCGGCGAGGCTGCAGTCGGGCCAGTCGGGATAGGCGGGATTGTCCGACTGGACGGTCACCCGCCGCCCGGTAGGATTGAGCGCGAGACGCTTCACGACCACCGCATCGTCGATCCTGAGCACGTAGATGCCGTCGCGGAGCCGCTCTCCGGCGTCGCCGAGATCGACGAGAATGTCATCGCCGGCATTGAGCGTCGGCGCCATCGAATCGCCCTCGACGCGGACGATCGACAGTTTCGACGGCTGACTCGCCGTCAGCCCCTTCAGCCACCGCTCGTCGAACGCGAAACAGGGTTTGCCCAACTCCTCCGTGACGACTGCACCCGGCCCCGCCGAGACCCTGACCGGGTGGCGCTTGACGCTGACCAGCCCGCCCGGCCTCTGCTCGCTCTCAGGCGGCCCGCCGAGCAGCGCCTCGGGCACGGCGAAATAGCGCGCGAGCTTGCGCCGCTCATCCTCCTTCAGGCGCTTGGGGACGCCGCGCCGCACGAACTGCTGAATATACGCCGCATTGCGCCCGAGCATCCGCGACAGGCCGGCGAAATCCTCTCCACGCTCGATGCACAGACGCTCAAGGACGGCACGCGGGTCAGACATCATTGTTACGCCTTTAACTATAGGCATATGCCTAGACAAGTAGGAAATGGATTGGAATTGGATGAGCAGCCGAGTCGCAAGACTTAAGGATCAGCCAAGTGCATTTGCTCAGAGAAGTCGAAAAATTCCTACGCCAAAACGATACTCCTCCTACGCGATTCGGCCGGGAGGTAATGGGTGACCCCCGCTTCGTATTCGACCTGCGCAACGGTCGCGACCCGCGGCCGCGGACGGTCGAGCGCATCCGCGCCTATCTGGAGGGCTGCGCGCAATGATGAAAATCCCCATGTCACCGGCTGCAGGCGCGCTCCTGCGGGCGCTGATCGCCCGGGCAGGTGCGGCGCGCGACAGGATTTTGCTTAGCGACGCCCACTCGACCGACTGGCAGTCGTTGACGTTCAACGGCGAGCGCCACCAACTGGTGCTGCGCGTCGCCGGGCCCGACTCCGGCGCGGTCGCGGCCCGCATCTGCGGCGGGCTCGAAGATGCGGAGTTCAGCATTCCCGGCCTGCTCGTGGCGGATATTGCGGTCGCAGGCACGCCGCGGCGCGGCGCGGACGGAGCCACCGATCTCACCATCGAGGCTTTGACGGTCGCCGCCGATTAGCGGATCGAGCGGCGCAGCTCGGCAAGCGCGTCGTGAAGCGCTTGCGCGGCATCGGCATTTCGCTCCGCCGAGCCCTCCAGGTGCCGGTCGATCCGCGACTGAAGCTCTCCGGCGGTCGGCATTGCCGCCGGGTCGAACAGGCGCACCACGCGCGAATCCGGATCGATCTCGGTGAGGATGTCATCGAGCAGAAGAGGCTCTTCCCCGGCCGGCAGCGGCGGTTGCGCCGAGTCCGCCAATGCCCCAGCGGTCTCGTCGAATGGCTCGACCTCGCGGACGTCGAAGATCGGCACCGGCAAACGCGGCGAGGCGGGCTGGACCGCGCTCAGCATGCGCAGGCTGAGGTAAAGAGCGAGCAGGCCGGCTGCGGCCGTTTCGGCTGCGAGCAGCGGCGGCGCGGCCCCTGCCCGCAGCCAGGCATAAGCTGCAAAAGCGCAGGCCGCGGCGAACAGCAACGCCGCAAGCCGGTCGACACTCTTCTCGACGCTGATGACCGATGCCGCCCGCATGCCCGCCGGCCTAGCGCCAATTCCTTGCGATAGAGTTAGGCCGGAAGCTCGCTCGGCTCGCGCATCCGCCCCACAGCCGGTTCGTTCTCGATCAGGGCGATAATCGCGCCGGTGAACGCCTCGACATCGTCGGGATTGCGGCTGGTGACGATATTGCCGTCGGTCACGGCGGGCTCGTCGACCACCTTCGCTCCGGCGTTGCGCAGGTCGGTGCGGATCGAGGGCCAGCTCGTTGCCGTGCGGTTGCGCAGCAGGTCGGCCTCGACCAGCAGCCAGGGACCGTGGCAAATCGCGCCGACCGGCTTCCCCTGCTCGGCGAACCGGCGGATCAGCGCGATCACGTTGCCGTGAAGGCGAAGCTGGTCGGGATTACGCACGCCGCCCGGCAGGATCAGCGCATCGAAATCGTCGGCGCTCGCCTCGTCGATGGTGAGGTCGGGGCGGATGGTCCTGCCCGGATCGTCGTGCACGGTCGCCTGGATCGGGTCGCGCGTGAGCGAAGCGAGCACGACCCCGGCGCCGCGCTCCTGGAGGATCTGGCGCGGGCCGAACAGCTCCCATTCCTCGAAGCCGTCGGTGGCGACAATCAATACCCGCGCGTCGAAAATCTTCATCGGAACGACTCCTTCATCAACTCAGGAACCCGTCCGCCCGCTCGCTCGCTTAGGCGCAGCAACAAATTGAGGGAAGCCCTTGCTACGACACAGCAGCGACACGGAGCCGGGGATCAGCCGCAAGCGCCTCGGCCGCTACTGGGCCTATTTCGATGCGGAAGGGAACCGCATCAGCGACCGCGACGAGATCGATCGCCTGAACGCGATCGGCCTCCCGCCTGCCTATGAGAACGCCTGGTTCTGTGCGGATTCCAACGGCCATTTGCAGGCGACGGGCGTGGATGCGCGCGGCCGCAAGCAATATCGCTATCACCCGTTGTTCCGGAAGAAGCGCGACAGCGCCAAGTTCGACGGCCTGCTCGAGTTCGGCAAGGCGCTGCCCAGGCTGCGGCGCCGCGTCGAACAGGATTTGAAGCGCCGCACGCTGACGCGCGAGGCGGTGATCGCCGCGGTCGTGCGCCTGCTCGATACCGAGCATATCCGCATCGGCAACGAGGAATATGCCAAGGAGAACAAGAGCTTTGGCGCGACCACCCTGCGCGCTCGGCACCTCAGGCGCAAAGGGCATGACCTGCTGATGCGTTTCGCGGGCAAGCACGGCATCGTTCACGAGGCCCGGATCACCGACACCAACCTCAAGCGCATCTGCCGGCGCTGCCAGGACCTGCCCGGCCAGATGCTGTTCCAATACGTGAACGGCGACGGCGAGCCCAAGCCGATCACCTCGACCGACGTCAACGATTACATCAGGGAAGCGACCGGCGGCGATTTCACCGCCAAGCATTTCCGCACCTGGGGCGCGAGCGTGATTGCCTGCGAGCAATTGCTCAAGAAAGCCGAGCACGCCCGGATCACGGTGAAGACGGTCATCGAGCCGGTCGCCGAGGCGCTGGGCAACACCCCGGCGATCAGCCGCAAGTCCTACGTCCACCCGGGATTGCTGGAGGCGGTGAAGGAGGATTCGCGCGATCCCCTCGAGGGCATGGAACGACCGCGAGCGCGCAAGCGGCTGTCGAGCGCCGAGATCGCTTTGCTCGACTTCCTCGCGCGCGGCACCAGGCGGCGGCGCAAGAGCAAGGTCGAGGCGCAAGCGAAAGAGAGCACCCGCGCCGCGGCTTGATTGCGGGCCGCTCAACGGCAATTAGGGTCGCATGCAACCCGGCACCAACGCGGCGGAGGCCATCAGCAACGGCCGCGAAGGAATCGAGTCCGTCGCCGACTGGTTTGCCGCCAACTGGCAGGAATTGCCAATCGGCCTCGGTGTCGCGGCAGCCATCGTCCTCTTCATGCTCGGCCTGCGCTTTGCGGGACGATGGCTGAGCTCCGGCGATCCCGATTGCCGCCACTGGCGCGGCGTCATCGGCCGCGTGCTCGAAAAGACGTCGATCTTCTTCATGATCGTCGCGGCGCTCGACATGGTCGCGAGCTACGCCGCAGTCCCGGCCAAGATCGAGCGGCTGCTCGACATATTGTTCACCATCGGATTTGCCTTCCAGGGGGCGATCTGGGCGCGCGAGCTGATCATCGGCGTCATCAGCCGCAAGGCGGGCGAAGACCCGACCGAAACCGCGATCGGCAATGCGCTGGCGGTGATCCGCGTGCTGGTCAGCGTCGCCTTGTTCGCAATCGCGATCATCGTCATCCTCGACAATGTCGGAGTCAATGTCACCGCGCTCGTCGCCGGGCTCGGCATCGGCGGCATCGCGATCGGGCTCGCCGCGCAGGGCATTTTCTCCGACCTGTTCGCCGCGCTGTCGATCCTGTTCGACAAGCCGTTCCGCCGCGGCGACGTCATCCAGTTCGACCAGACGACCGGCACGATCGAGCGGATCGGCCTCAAGACGACGCGACTGCGCTCGGTCAACGGCGAGCTGGTGGTGATGGCCAACACCAAGCTGCTCGAGCGCGAGATCAAGAATTACGCCGGCGGCGACATGCGGCGCTCGCAGCTTCCGTTCGGGCTGGTTTATCAGACTCCGCCCGACGAGCTCGAGAAGGTCACTTCGCTCGCCAAGGCCGCGGTCGAATCGCGCAAGGGCTGCAGCTTCGTCCGCTGCGCGATCCTCGGCTTCGGCCCGTCGAGCATCGATTTCGAGCTGCTGTTCGACAGCCGCAGCACCGACGCCAACAAGGTCGCCGCCGACCGCACCGCGGTCGCACTGGCCGTCCTGCGCTCTTTCGCGGAGCACAAGCTGGAATTCGCTTACCCGGCCCAGACGACCTTCACCGCCGCGCCCGACGGCACGCTGATCATGCCTTACGCCGAGCCCACGCGCTGAATGCCCATCGTCACGCTCGACGAGCTGCGTGCTTGCATCGGCCGCGAGGTCGGCGTCTCGTCCTGGATCGGGATTGACCAGGGACGGATCGGCGCCTTCGCCGACGCAACCGAAGACCGCCAGTTCATCCACGTCGACCCCGCTGCGGCAGCGCACACACCCTTCGGCGGCACGATCGCGCACGGTTTCCTGTCGCTGTCGCTGCTGTCGCGCATGGGCGCCGAGGCGATGCTTGTGCCGGAAGGCACGACGATGGCGATCAATTACGGGCTCGACCGCGTCCGCTTCCTCGCGCCGGTCCGCTCGGGCAAGCGCGTCCGCGGCCGCTTCACGCTTGACTCGGTCGAGGAGAAAGGGCCGGGGCAGATCCTGATGCGTCACTCGGTGACGGTGGAAATCGAAGGCGAGGAGAAGCCGGCGCTAAGCGCCGTCTGGCTCGCGCTGGCAATGGTATGAGGAGAAGAGAATTGCGTGATGCCGTGATCGTTTCGACCGCCCGCACGGGGATCGGCAAGGCTTACCGCGGCGCGTTCAACGCGACGCCCTCCCCCACCCTCGCAGCACACCCCATCCGGGCGGCAATCGAACGGGCGAAGGTCGATCCGGCGGAGGTCGACGACGTCATCATGGGCGCCGCGCTCCAGCAGGGAGTCCAGACCACGATCGGCCGCACTGCGGCGCTGCGCGCCGGCTTGCCGGTGACCGTCGCCGGCATGTCGATCGACCGCCAGTGCGCCTCGGGCCTGATGGCGATCGCAACCGGCGCCAAGCAGGTCATCGTCGACCGCATGGAGGTGGTCGTCGCCGGCGGCGTCGAGAGCATCAGCCTGGTCCAGACCGGTGAGATGCGGCTCGGGCCCGATCCCGAGCTGCTGAGCATGCATAACGGCGTCTATATGCCGATGATCGACACCGCCGAGATCGTCGGCAAGCGCTACGGCATCAGCCGTGAGCGCTGCGACGAATATGCGCTACGCTCGCAGCAGCGCACCGCCGCGGCGCAGGCGGAAGGCAGGTTCGACGACGAGATCATCTCCGTCACCGCGACCATGGGGGTAAAGGACAAGGAAACCGGCGAGGTCTCGATGCGCGAGGTGACTCTCGCCAAGGACGAGGGGAACCGTGCGGACACGACGCTCGAAGGGCTCGCCAAACTCGAGCCGGTCCGCGGGCCGGGCAATGTGATCACCGCCGGCAACGCCAGCCAGCTCAGCGACGGCGCCTCGGCCTGCGTGATCATGAGCGGCGAGCGCGCGCAGCAGCGCGGCCTCGAGCCGCTAGGGCGCTACGTCGGCATGGCGGTCGCGGGCACCGCGCCGGAGGAAATGGGCATCGGCCCGGTATTCGCCGTCCCCAAGCTGCTCGACCGCTTCGGCCTGAAGATGGACGACATCGGCCTGTGGGAGCTGAACGAAGCGTTCGCGGTGCAGGTGCTCTACTGCGTCGACAAGCTCGGCATCCCTGAGGACCGGCTCAACGTCAACGGCGGCGCCATCTCGATCGGCCACCCCTATGGCATGAGCGGTGCCCGGCTCGTCGGCCACGCGCTGATCGAGGGCAAGCGCCGCGGCGTCCGCTACGTCGTCGTGACGATGTGCGTCGGCGGCGGCATGGGCGCGGCGGGGCTGTTCGAGGTGCTTTGAGCATTGCGATTGGCCGGCACCTTCATATGGGGCGCATCGACAACCGTTTGAGGGTGAGATGAAAATTCTTGCGTTGATCGGGATAGCGGTCGCGTTGACGGCCGCGGCGCCCGCAGCGAAAGCTCAGCAGGATCAGGGCCACGGCTTGGAATTCGTCGACCTGACGGACGATTTCGACCGCGTCTGGAACGAGACCAGGGACTTGCCCGACGGTCAACGGGTCGCTGCGTTCGAAGCCGCGTTCGCCAAAATCCTGCCAGGCTTCTACACACCCGATCGGGTCAAGGGCTTCATGACGCCGGAAAAATATCGCGGCTTCGTGCTCAAGGGGCTGAAGGATTATCCCGCGCGCCGTACGGGCATCCAGCGAGTTGCCAGCGAGTTTCGTGGGCTCGTCGAACCCGCGCAGAAGCAGTTCGAATCGGTGTTCGGGCCGATGCGGGGCTATCCCCCGATCTACCTCGTCAACAGCTTCCGCGAATTCGACGGCGGCACGCGCGACCTGGCGGAAGGCCAGCGCCTGATGTTCGGCGCCGACGTCATCGACGAAATCTACAAGACCGAGCCGATCCGGCCCTTCATCGAGCACGAACTTTTCCACCTGATGCACGGCCGCACCTTTCCCGATTGCGAGCCCTTGTGGTGCAGTTTGTGGGAGGAAGGGCTTGCGACCTACGTCGCTGCGACGCTCAATCCCGGCGTCAGCGACGCGGCGCTCGGGCTGACCATTCCCGCGCCGCTGCGGCCGGCAGTCGA
>DASSOE010000007.1:0-8217 GCA_035700945.1 Sphingomicrobium sp.
GCATCCGCCCTTCTGCTTGCGCAGTAGCTCAGCCGAGCCTTGGTCGAACTCGTGGTTGCCGACCGAGGCGAGGCTGAGGCCGAGGAGGGACATCGCGTCGATCGTCGGCTCGTCGAGGAAGTAGGCCGAGGCGAGCGGCGACGCGCCGATGAGGTCGCCCGCGGCGACGGTGATGCTGTTGGGATGGCCCTGCCGCGCTTCAGTCAGCGCTGACGCAAGCTGCGCCGCTCCGCCGAGCCGTGCTTTCATCACCGTGCCGTCCGCCTGCGTGATCGACACCGGCTGCGGCGGCGTCTCGATATTGCCGTGGAAGTCGTTGATCGCGAGAATTTGCACCTCGACCGGCGGTTGCGCGGCTTGGGGCGGCACCTGCGCCGCGCAGGCGGACAGGAGGAGTGCCGAAAGCCCGAACGAGATTTTCCGGATCATCGCGCGGGCCTCACCGGAAGGACCTGCGGCTCGGCGAAGAGCGCGTTGAGATAAGCGGCAAGCCGGACTCCGCCTTGCGACAGCCGCTGCTCCATCAGCGGCGTGAAGCGGTAGACGTAGGAGTAGGACAGCGCGGGGAGCACCTTCTCGCCCTTCTTCGCCTTCTCGCCCTTCTTCGGCTTCGGCATGTCGGCGGCGGTCGGGTAGAGCGTGTCGCGATATTCGCCGCTCTCGCTGATCCAGTCGCGCGGATTGATGTCCCACCAGGCGATCAACTGCCGGTCGCTCATGTGCCGCTCGAGCTTCTCGGCGAGCTCGGAGAATGACAATTGCTCCTCGTCGACCAGCTGCGAGTCCCACACCGAGTGAAGGTTGGTCGGCTTGCCGAACCAGGTCACCTTCACGTCATTGCCGCCGCGGTCGCAGCATTTGCCGACGTGAAGCGGCTGGTGAAGATCGCCAACGATGTGGATGACGAAGCGCAGCGCCGTCTGCTTGTCGGCGAGGCTCGCTGCCGGGTCCTTCAGCACCTTCGAAAAATGATCGAGCGCCTCGAGCGCATCGCCCTCGGACGGCGCATGGTCGTAGGCGATCCCGTTGAGCGTCACATAGTGCCAAGGCGTCGAAGTCTTCTGCCAGAAGATCGCCGGGTCGGAGCGCATCTCGTCCGGCCAATTGGCCGCATCGACGAGACTCTCGCCGGGACCGAGGATCTCCCGCACGTGCGCGCGGGCGAGGCCGGAAAGCTGCGTGTCGGCGATCGCGGCGACGACGCGGTGTCCGGTTTTACCCCACGCAAGCGCTGCGCTCGGACACAGGCACGCCGCCGCGGCGGCAAGGAACAACCATGGCTTCATCGGCGGCTACTCACAGATTCGGATGACTAGCGCATGCCCCGCCGAGCCGCTTAAGGACAAGAGCATGACGGACGAACAATTGCTCGCCCTCGCGCGCGAGGCGGCTGCGAAGGCCTATGCGCCTTATTCGAACTTCCACGTCGGCTGCGCGATCGAGAGCGTCGACGGTGAAGTCGTGACCGGCGCGAACATGGAAAACGCCTGCTACCGCCTCGGCCTGTGCGCGGAGCAAAGCGCGCTCACGGCCGCCCAGCACAAGTTCGGCCTCGACAAGGTCGCGCGCATCGCCGTCGTCGGCGGCACCAACGCCACCGTCTGCACCCCCTGCGGCGGCTGCCGGCAGGCGATCCTTGAAGCGGCGCAGCTCAGCGGCCGCGACCTCGAGATTGTATGCGGCAGCGGCGACGGCTCCGCGGTCGAGCGCCACACCATTGGCGAGCTGATCCCGTTTGGGTTCGGCCCGGCGAACTTGGCAAATCTATGAAAAGTCACCTGCTCCGACCCGACGCATTTTGCATCGGACTGGTCGTACTCGGAGCAATCATGTTTTTCGTCCCGCTGACGCGAATAGCGGGCGTCGTCGCGATTGTGGCTGCACTGGCCTATTGGCTGACGATGCTCATAGTCCGGGCGTTCTATTCCTCTCGAAATCGATCCCCCCGCTAGACCAGCTTGATCTCTCTCAACCGCTCCTGGAGGTAGTCGTTCGCGGTGATCGGCGGCCATTTGGGCTGCTCGCCCGCGGGGACCGTTTCGGGCAGCGCTTCGATCAGGAAGTCTGAGCGGAAGTGGAGGAAGAAGGGCATCGAGTAGCGCGCTTTGCTCGCCCGGTCGGGGGTCGGATTGACGACGCGGTGCGAGGTCGAGCGGAGGACTCCGTTGGTCAGCCGCTGGAGCATGTCGCCGATGTTGATCACCAGCTCGCCGGGCCTGGGTGACACCGGGATCCAGCGGCCGTCCTTCGTCAGCAGCTCGAGCCCCGCTTCCTCGGCGCCTAGCAGCAGA
The DNA here is from genome assembly GCA_035700945.1 of Sphingomicrobium sp. GTDB lineage: Bacteria > Pseudomonadota > Alphaproteobacteria > Sphingomonadales > Sphingomonadaceae > Sphingomicrobium. Next base: position 2,292 of record DASSOE010000007.1, read on the forward strand.
GTGATCGCGTTGATGTCCTCGTGCGCGCCGGCGCGGATATGCTCGCCGGTCGGCTCGGTCTGCGGCGGATAGTGGAGCGCGCGGAGCACCGAATTGCCGTCGCGAACGGCGTCTTCGAAATAATCTTCGTCGATGTTCAGGTAGCGCGCGATGGCCCTGAGAACCTTGAGGCCCGCGGCGTCGAAGGTCGCGTAAAGCTCCTGGAACGTGTCCCTGAAGCTCGGCACCTCGGACGGCCAGAGGTTGTCGGGCATGTGGTCGCGGAACCTGTGCCCTTCCGGCAAGTCGCGGCCGACATGCCAGAATTCCTTGAGGTCGTGCGCGTTGTGACCCTTCGCCGTCTCGACCCCGAACGGCGTGTAGCCCCGCGCCCCGCCGCCGCCCGGCACGCGATAGTTGTTCTTCACCTGCTCCGGCAGCGCGAAGAACGCCTTCGCTTTCTCCTCGGCGCGGTGGATCAGCGCGTCCGGAATGCCGTGGTCGGCGATGATCGCGAACCCGTAATCCTCGAAGCTGCGCCCGAGCTTCTCGGCGAAGGCATCCGGGTCGCGGTCGGCGTCCTTCAGAGACACGGAGGCGATGTGGTCGTCGATGATCGTGGCCATGTCCGTATTCTACTCGCGATGGGAAGCGGTCGTCAGCCAAATTCTTGTTTCACGCGAAGACGCGAAGGCGCGAAGAAGAAAATCGGTTCGCGCGGAGACGCAGAGGCGCAGAGAGAGATGGAGCGGCCATTGGCCGCTCGAGAAGAACTGGCTTCGCGCCTTCGCGCCTTCGCGTGACACCCTTTTCTTTTTCCCCGCGTCTCCGCGTCTCCGCGTGATCTAAGGAATCATCAGTCCCGCCAGCGCCGCGCTCATGAGATTGGCGAGGCTTCCGGCGAGGAGGGCGCGCAAGCCCAGCCGGGCGATCACCGGGCGCTGGTTGGGGGCGAGGCCGCCGGTCACCGCCATCTGGATCGCGATCGAGCTGAAGTTGGAGAAGCCGCACAGCGCGAAGATGATGATCGCACGGCTGCGGTCGCCGAGCGCCGCTGCGTTCATCTGGCCGAGGTCGAGGAAGGCGACGAACTCGTTGAGCACGAGCTTGGTCCCGAACAGGCCGCCGGCGGTGCCGGCCTCGGTCCACGGCACGCCAATCAGGTACATGACCGGCGCGAAGAGATAGCCGACCAGCCGCTGGAAGCTGAGGCCGGGGATTCCGACCATGTTGCCGAGCCCGCCAAGCAGCCCGTTGGCGAGCGCCACAAGCGCGACGAACGCGAGCACCATCGCGCCGACTGCCACGGCCAGCTTGACGCCGGTCTGCGCGCCCTGCGCGGCCGCCATGATGACGTTCGCCGGCTGCATGCCTTCCTCGAAGGTCTCGGCCACCTCGACCTTCGAATCCTCGACGCTGTCGGTGTCCTCGGGGTCGTCGGGCATGATGATCTTGGCCATCAGGATGCCGCCGGGCGCGGACATGAAGGCCGCCGCGAGCAAATAAGGGAGATACTGCTCGCCGAGCAGGCTCGCGTAAGCGGCGAGGATGGTGCCGGCGACTCCGGCCATGCCGACGCACATCACCGTGAACAGGCGCGAGGGCGGGAGCGCGGCCAGATAGGGGCGGACCACGAGAGGCGATTCCGACTGGCCGACGAAGATGTTGGCCGCAGCGGACAGCGATTCGACCCGGCTGATGCCGGTGACCCAGCCGATCGCGCCGCCGACCCAGCGCACGATCCGCTGCATGATCCCGAGATAGTAGAGGATCGCGACCAGGCTCGCGAAGAAGATGATGACCGGCAGCGCGGCGATCGCGAAGGTGTTGGCGAGCGGGTTCTTGTCCGCGGGCCCGAACAGGAACTCGGTGCCAGTGTTTGCATAGCCGAGCAGGTTGGCGACCGCGAAGGACAGGCCTTTGATCGTCTCCACGCCGACGGCCGTTTTGAACACGAACAAGGCGACTCCCGCCTGCAGCGCCAGGGCGGCGGCGACGACGCGCAGCCGGATCGCGCGGCGGTTGGTCGAAAAAACGAGGGCAATGGCAAGGATCACGACGATCCCGGCGAGGCCGAGCAGCTTGCTGTTCATGAAAGCCCCTCCCCCGAGGCGCGAAAAGGAATTTCTACCAGACCATGCCCTGCGTAGCGGCTGTGACGGCTTCGTCCAGCAGTTCGAGCGCCTGTTCGGGCGTTTCGGCGACGAGGAGCTGGGCCCGCCGCCGCGGCGACATGAAGCCGCTTGCGGCCGCATGGTCGATGAAGGCGATCAGCCCGTCCCAATAGCCGTGGACGTTCAAGAGGCAGAACGGCTTCTTGTGATAGCCGAGCGCGTTCCAGCTCCACACCTCGAAGAATTCGTCGAGCGTGCCGATCCCGCCCGGAAGCGCGAGGAAGGCATCGGCGAGCTCGGTCATCTTCGCCTTTCGCTGGTGCATCGTGTCGACGATGTGGAGCTCGGTGACCTTCGGGTGCGCGACCTCGACATCGACGAGCGCCTTGGGGATCACGCCGTAGACGAACCCGCCGAGCTCGAGCACGCTGTCGGCGATCAGGCCCATCAGCCCGAGCCGCCCGCCGCCGTAGACCAGCTGCACCTTCTCGCGGACCATCGCGGCGGCGGTGGCGCAGGCCGCGTCGGCGAAGGCCGCGTCCGTGCCCGGCGCCGAGCCGCAATAGACGGCGAGCTGGTCGAGGTTCTTCACAGGCGCACCAATTGCCTGAGGTCCGCCTCGGGCCGCGCGCCGAAATGCGAGATCACTTCCGCCGCGGCGAGCGCGCCGGTCTCGAGGCACCTTTCGAGTGGTTGTTCGCGGAGCCGCGCCGCCAGGAAACCCGCCGCGAAGAGATCGCCGGCGCCGGTCGTGTCGACGACCTGGTCGGCCGGCGCGGCGGCGACTTCGACGCATTCGCCGCGCTCGGCCGCGAGCGCGCCTTCGGCACCGCGCGTGATCACCAGCGTCCCGACCTTCGGAGAAAGCGCGGCAATGCAGTCGCCGATGGTGTCGCAGCCCGTGAGATGCCGCATCTCGTGCTCGTTGCCGAACAGGATATCGACCAGCCCGGCGTCGATCATCCCGAGCACGCCGCCGCGGCGATCGCCGATGCACAGGCTCTCCGACAAAGTGAAGGCCACCGTCCGTCCCGCAGCTTCCGCGATCCGCGCAGCCTCGAGCATCGCCGCGCGCGGCCGTTCCGGCCCCCACAGATAGCCTTCGAGGAAGGTGACCGCGGCCGATCGGATCAGCGCCGGGTCGAGCGCGGCGGCAGTAAGCTCGTGGCTCGCCGCGGGGCAGGTGTTCATCGTCCGCTGTCCGTCGGGCGTCACCAGGATCAGGCAACGCCCGGTCGGCGGCGGCGCCTTCAGCGGCGGCGTGTCGAACCGGACGCCGAGCGCCAGCATGTCGTGTGCGAAGATCGCGCCGAACTGGTCGTCGGCGACTTGCCCGACGAATGCGACATCCATCCCGAGCGCAGCGGCGCCCGCCATGCTGTTGGCCGCCGAACCGCCGCTGATCTCGCGCGCCGGACCCATCGCCGCGTAGAGCGAGTCGGCGTCGTCGGCCGTCAGCAGCTGCATCCCGCCCTTGGGGAGCCGGTGCGCTTCGAGGAACGAATCGTCGCACGTCGCGATCACGTCGACGATCGCGTCGCCGATCGCGACGATGTCCAGCGGGCGGGAGGTCATAGTGCGCGTGCGCTAGCCGCCGCTTTCGATTCCGGTCAACGGCGGCTAGGCGTCGCGCCCATGGATTCGGAGAATCGCAGCAGCGCCATCCCGCTTTCGCTCTTCGCCTTCGCTCTGTTCTACGGCGGCATGGTTTGCATCGCCGGCGTGCTCGGCAACAAGCAGGTCGCGCTCGGCCCGCTCGCGGTCGAGTCGGGCATCTTCGCCTTTCTGCTGCTGGTCGTGACGTCGAGCGCGGTCGCCGAGCTTTACGGCCGCTCCGTCGCGAATCGGCTTGTGCTGATCGGCTTCGTGCCGCTGCTCGTGTCGCTGTTCCTCAGCCTGTTCGTGCTGGCCCTGCCGGCGTCGCCGGACATGGACCCGCAGCGCCTCTCGGCGTTCGACACGATCATGGGCGGGACTCCGCGGATCTGGATCGGCGGGATCCTCGCTTACGGCGTCTCGACCTTCCTCAACGTCACGATTTTCAGCCGGCTCAAGAGCAGCGAAGGGTCGCGACTCCTGTGGTTCCGCTCCGCCGTCGCGAGCGTGCTCAGCCAGATCGTCGACACCTGCATCTTCATCACCATCGCCTTTTACGGCGTGTTCCCGATCGCCGAGCTTCTGCTCGGCCAGATGCTGGCGAAGGTGGTGCTTTCGGCCGTGCTGGTGCCGCCGCTGGTGTACCTGTTCGTCGCGCTCGGTCGGCGGCTGGATGCCGCCCGCTAACCTTGGATAGTGGCATTTCTGCAACGCCGGAGAGAATCCTAAGAAGGCCATTTCCGACCCGCTGACTCTGTCTTAAACCCTCGCCAGCCGCTTGCGGTCCACCAAAAGATTCGCGTTTTCGGGGGGTTTTTTCCGTGAAGAAATTCGTGCTGCTGTGCACCTGCGCAGCCATTTCCGTTCCGTTTGCCGCAGCCGTCGTCGGCACCACCGCTGCCCAAGCGCAGCAGATCACCACCTCGATCCAGGGGCGGGTCACCAACGAATCCGGTGCCGCGGTTCCGAACGCCACGGTGACGGTCACCGACACCCGCACCGGCTCGACCCAGACGATCACGACCGACTCGCAGGGATATTTCGCGGCGCCGAACCTGACCACCGGCGGTCCATATTCGGTCACCGCCGCCGCCGGCGGCTTCCAGGGCCAGACGGTCAACGACATCAATACGACGCTGCAGGGCCCGACTCAGCTGACCTTCGCGCTGTCGCCGGCGCAGGCAGCCGCCGCCGAGGAAGCGATCGTCATCACCGCGGCCCGCGCCCGCGTCACCCAGCTCGAGGTCGGACCGGGAACATCGTTCACGAGCGAGGTCATGGAGAATGCGCCCTCGTTCAACCGCGACGTCCGCGACATCATCCGCATGGACCCGCGCGTCAGCCTCGACCGCGAGGATGCCGCCACGGGCGGCTCGGGCCAGGACCGCATTTCCTGCCTTGGCGGCAACGACCGGTTCAACACCTTCACCGTCGACGGCATTCCACAGAGCGACATCTACGGCCTCAACGACACGGGCTTCTCCTCGCGCAGCTCGACCCCGGTCCCTTATGACGCGGTGCGCGAGACGCAGATCCAGTTCGCGCCGTTCGACGTCGAATACGGCGGCTTCACCGGCTGCGCGATCAATGTCGTCACCAAGTCCGGCAGCAACCGCTTCCACGGCAGCGGCTTCTTCGAATTCTCGAACAACGGCCTTCGCGGCAATACGGTCGACGGCAAGCCGGTCGGCCCGATCGAGCCCGAACGGCGCTGGGGCGTGACCTTCGGCGGACCGATCCTCAGGGACCGCCTCTTCTTCTTCGGCGGCTATGAGCATCAGCAGGGCGGCGCGTCGCAGGACGAAGGCCCCGTCGGGGGCAACTACCCCAACGAAATGCCGGGCATCACGGTCGACCAGTTTAACGCCGTGTCGCAGGTCCTGCAGGACGTGTACGGGGTCGACACGGGGCCGCTGGTCACCAGCCGTCCGTTCTACAACGATCGCTATTTCGGCCGCGTCGATTGGCACATTACCGACCGCCACCGGGTCGAGGCGACGTACCAGCGCCTCGACGAAGCGACCATGCGCAGCGACGATTTCTTCACCGGCTCGTCGCCGCAGGTCACCGGCGCCAACACCTTCTATCTCAGCGGCACGCACTCGAAATATTATTCCGGCCGTTTCTACTCCAACTGGACGGATCAGTTTTCGACCGAGCTGCGCTTCTCTCACGCAAACATCATCGACGCGCAGGACCCCGTCGGCGGCGGCGAAGCCCAGTCGGGCAATCCCATC
>DASSOE010000008.1:0-16059 GCA_035700945.1 Sphingomicrobium sp.
GGGGATACCCTTGGCGCGAAGTGCGCGCGTGATCCTGACGGCTTCTTCTTCGACCTCGGGAGTATCAGCAACCACACTGAGCGTGACGCCGTCGGCTGGAGCATCGATCATCATCGCCAGCCGCTCGATGCCCGCCGCCCATCCGACCGCTGGGGTGTGCGGACCGCCGAGCGCTTCGATCAGTCCGTCGTAGCGTCCGCCGGCGATGACCGTGCCTTGCGCACCGAGCCGGTCTGTCACGAACTCGAACGCCGTGTGACGGTAATAATCGAGTCCGCGGACCAGTCGCGGGTTGCGCTTCCACGGCACGCCCGCGGCCTCGATGCCCGCCGTCACGGCGGCGAAGAAGTCGGAGGCCTCGGAAGTCAGATGCTCGTCCACGCTGGGCGCGCTGGCGCAGATTGCTTTGTCCCGAGCGTCCTTGCTGTCGAGAATGCGGAGCGGATTTCGCTGCAGACGAGCGACGCTGTCCTCCGACAGCTCCGCCTTGTGCCCTTCGAAATGGTCAATCAGCGACATCCGCCAGGCTTCGCGCGTTTCGGGATCGCCGAGGGTGTTGAGCTCGAGGGTCACGCCCTCGGCAATCCCGAGTTCCTGGAGCAGCTGGTAGCCGAGACTCAATAGCTCGACATCCGCCTGCGGCTCGCCGGCGCCGATAATCTCCGCGTCGAGCTGGTGGAACTCGCGGAAGCGGCCCTTCTGCGGCCGCTCGTAACGAAACGCAGAGCCGTGGGTCGCGACCTTCAGCGGCGCATATTGCTGCCAGCCTTCGCTCAGATAAGCGCGGCAGATGCCTGCGGTGAACTCGGGCCGGAGCGTGATCGATTCGCCGCCGCGGTCCTCGAACGAATACATCTCCTTCGAAACCACGTCGGTGGTCTCGCCGATCGTTCGCGCGAACACGGCCGTCTGCTCGATCGTCGGCACCTCGACCCGTTTGAAGCCGTAGAGCCGGCGCACGCGATCGAACGCCGCGACCACCGTCGCGAGGCGGTCGGCATCTTCTCCAAGCAGGCTTTGCGTGCCCCGAACGGGCTGAACCGGCGTCATCGTCGCGGGCCTAAAGCACAATTTCGGGATAAGCGAAATTCGCCCGTCAGCGAGACTGCTGCTGCCGCGTCTCCTGCGCCTGCCTCCGGAACCAGCTCGGGCTCGGCAGGAACAGCTTGCGGAAGCTGATCATGATCATCCGCCCGAGCGGGTCGAGCAGGTCGGGCTGATAGCTCAGCGGCACGCTGCCTGCGGCGTCGTGCACCTTGGGCCTCGCGTTGAAGATATTGTCGACGCGCAGCTGCACCTGCGATCCACGCAGCCACGGATGCTTCAAGGCGACTTCGGGGATGTCCCCGGGGTTGGCGAACAGCCTGAGGTCGAATGTCGCGAGCGGCGAGAAGCGCAGGTCGTCTCCGGTGAGCGTGTTGACGGTCGTCCCGCTGCGCCAGTTGGCGCTGAGGCGAGCGCCGAGGCCGTTGTTGAAATATCCGGCGCGCGCCTCGACCCGATGCCGCGCCGTTCCGCCGCCCGAGCCCGCCGCGTCGCCATGCAGATAGTCGATCCCGGGCAGGCCGGGGCCGATCTGCACCTTGTCGACGAAAGTAATCGTATCGGTGAGCGAGAAAGTGAGGCGCCCGCGGTCGCCGCCGCCGAACCGCCCGCCGCCGCGGCCGCCGAAGCCGCGGCCCCTGAATCCCCGCTCTCCGCTCGGAGACGCAGTTTCAGCTGGGGGAGGCGCGGATTGTGCCTGGCCCGTCGGTGGCGTGCCGCCTTGCTGCGGCGAAGCCGCGGGTGGCGTGCCGGTCTGCGCGTCGGAACCGCCCCTCGCCTGTCCGGCCTCGCGGCTTCGGCCGGCGAATTGCGCCCGGAACTGGTCGATCACCGCCTGCGACGGCCGCCGCGACTTGAGCGGCTTGGAAAAATCGAAGCCGAGCCGCAGCGAGTCGCGGCGCGAGCTTTCGAAATTGACCGGGCGCAAATCGACACTGACGAGCTCACCGGACTCATCGCGCACAAAGCGCTCGGGGAAGGCGGCTTCGATCGTCGGCGTGATCGTCAGGTTCGAGATCGGACGGTCGATCGTCTGGTGCACATATTCGCCGCGCAGCCGCAGGTCGGTGTTCTCGAACGGCTGCCAGTTGGCGCCGAGCTTCACCACCTTGCGCCGGTCCGCTTCGAGATCGGGGTTGCCGCCGCTTGTCACCGTCGCGAGCACGGTTTCCCCGGTGGTGAAATCGAACACCCTGGTTTCCGGTGTCACGAGCACCGGAGCGCCGAGCTGGTTGATGGTGGGCGAGCCTTCCTCGCGTGTCCAGCTGGTGACGAAGCTCAGGCGGTCGACGGGCGACCAGTTCGCGCCGACGCCGAGAGTCGTCAGCGTGCCGAAGTCCGACAATTGGTCGACCTCGGCATTGCCGTTGAGCGTGAGGTTGCCGAGCGCGCTGAAGCCCTTGTTGCGGCGCGAGATCGGCAGGTCGAGGTTGATCCCCGCCTCGCCCGTCGTCCGGCCGAGCGACTGCGAGCTGGTGACGCCCGCCGCGCGGCGCTCCGAATCGAGGTGGACGGTGCTGCCGGCGAGGGTGACGGTCGTGCTCGCATCGCCCGCCGGGAGCGAGAAAAGCTTGCCGTTCGCGGTCGCCTTGACGTCGGCCGACGCCGTCGTCTGCAGCGCGCGGTCGCGAGCCGCGCTATCGCGATCGGTGCCGGTGACGTCGCGCCCGAGATCGCCATTGCCGGTCAGCGTCCAGCGCCATTCTGATTTCGTGCCGTTGAGCGCGAGGCCCGCATGGACGCTGTCGCTGCTGGTGTTGCGCGCGAGCGGCAAAAGCAAGGTCTCGCCGAGGCCGATCAGCGCGCGGCCTTCGCTATGCTCCGCCTCCGTGTTGAGAGTCGCCGAGACATCGCCGAGGATGTTGCGGTTGAAGGTGCCGGACGCGCGAATGTCGCGCTTGGTGCCCAGCAGCGAGCGCGCGGCGAGCGCCTCCTCGGCGGTTCCGCTCTCCGGTGGCTGCGCGATCAGGATGTTGCGCTCCGCCTCGGTCAGCATGGAGTTGCCCTCGGCATGGACGTTGAAGGTCGTGCGGCCATTGCGCTGGACGATGAACTGGGTGAGGTCGAGCTCGCCGCCGGCGTAACCACCTTCGGTCGCAACCGTCCCCTCGACCCTTGCCGTGGTAGACCGGAAGCGCTGGCGAAGGACGATGTTCACAACCTTCTGGTCGGCGCGATAGCCGTATTTGAGCGCCACTTCCTCGGGGAGGATCTCGACCCGCTCGATCGCTTCGGTCGGGATGTCACGCATCTCGCGGAAGCTCGAGATGCGCTGCCCGTTGAGCAGCATCACCGGCCGCTCGCCGCCGCGGCCCTGTGCGCTTCCGATCTGCGGCGCGATCGCCTCGAGCAGATCGTCGATGCTGGTCGCGCCGGTCGCCCGCACGTCGCGCGAATTGAGGATGTTCTGCGGCGGGATGTCGCCGATCACCGATCCGCGAGCGCGCGTGCCCTGGATGACGATCGCTTCTTCGTCGCCATAATCATCATAGACGGCCTGGGCCGCTGCCGTATCCTCCTGCGCCGTGGCCGCGGTCGCCGGCTGCTGCGTCGGGGCAGGTGCCGGATCCATTGATCCGGGATCAGCTTGTTGCGCCAGCGCTGGAGACGCGGAGCAAAAAGCGGCAGCGCCGGCCAGCAGCATGTGACGGGTTTTCATGCGCGCTCCGTTGCCGCGGCCAACTGAACAACCCCTGACGGGGCGCTCGAGTTCGACAAAGGACCCGCTGTCCTCTGCGAACGGGCACGGCACATTGGGCCACCCGCGCAAATCTCGTTAGTGCTCACTTTCGTTAGGTCCCCTCTGGAGGAGTTCCGCTCGATGCGCAGAGCCGCGCTTTTTGTCCTGTTGTCCATATCGTTGGCCGGCGCAGCCCTTGCGCAGATCGACCCGCCGCAAAACAGCAAGCCGGCGCCGACTGCCAAGGTCGACACGATCCCTGCGGCGCGTGATGTGCCCTATCCTGGAACCATGCAGCTCACGGTCGACGCGTCGGACGTCACTCGGGCGATCTTTCGCATCCACCAGCACATCCCCGTCCCCGCGGCGGGCGACTTCGTGCTGCTCTATCCGAAATGGGTTCCCGGCGGGCACAGCCCGCGCAACGACATCAAGAACATCACCGGGCTTCGCGTGACCGCGAACGGGCGCGCGCTGAAGTGGGTCCGCGACGATCTCGACGTGTTCGCCTTTCATGTCGCGATCCCCGAAGGCGTGACGGCAATCGACGTCGACTATCAGCACGTGACGCCAACCACGGGAAATCAGGGGCGCACAGTCGCGACTCCCGAGATGGCCAGCATTCAGTGGCTCTCCAACTCGCTCTACCCTGCGGGCTATTTCGTCCGGAACATTCCGGTGCAGGCTTCGGTCATTGTGCCGGCCGGCTGGAAGGTCGCGACGGCACTGCGGCCCAGTGGCCAGACCGGCAATCGGATCGACTATCCGGTGACCAGCTACGAAGTCCTGGTCGATTCCCCGCTGATCGCCGGTGCGCATTACCGCAAAATCCCGCTGACGCCCGACGTCACGCTCGACGTCATTGCCGACACCCCGGCCGAGCTTGCCGCAACGCCGGAGCAGATTGCCACGCACAAGCGCCTCATCGACCAGGCGGTGAAGGCGTTCGGATCGCAGCACTACGACCACTACAATTTCCTGCTGACGATTTCCGACAATCTCGGCGGGATCGGGCTCGAGCATCACCGCAGCTCCGAAGACGGCGTGAAGCGCGGCTATTTCACCGACTGGGACAACCAGCTCCGCGCCCGCAACCTGCTTCCGCACGAGTTCAGCCACAGCTGGGACGGAAAGTTCCGGCGCCCCGCGGACCTGTGGACGCCCGACTTCAGGACGCCGATGCAGGACAGCCTGCTGTGGGTCTACGAAGGCCAGGATCAGTTCTGGGGCTATGTCCTCGGCGCGCGCTCGGGAATGCTGTCGAAGCAGGACACGCTCGACGCGATCGCTTCGACCGCCGCGGCATACAGCGTCGGCACGCCGGGACGCGCATGGCGCCCGCTCGTCGACACGACCAACGACCCGATCATCGCGGGCCGCCAGCCGATCCCATGGCGCAGCTGGCAGCGGAGCGAGGATTATTACAGCGAGGGTCAGCTGATCTGGCTCGACGTTGACCGCATCATCCGCGAGCAATCGCGCGGCAAGCGCTCGATCGACGATTTCGCAAGAGCCTTCTTCGGAATCCGGGACCGCGATTGGGGCGAAGTCACCTACACGCTCGACGATATCGTCGCGACGCTGAACGAGGTGCAGCCCTACGACTGGCGCTCCTATCTCGAACGGCGGGTCTACAGCGTCGCGCCGGAGGCGCCGCTCGAGGGCGTCACCAAGGGCGGCTACAAGCTGGTGTTCACGCCGGAGCCGACGAAGTGGACCAGGAGCGCCGAGAAGAGCGCAGAGAACATCGACTTGACCTATTCGGGCGGCTTGGTCGTCGGCAATGACGGCAACGTCTCGAGCGTGCTGTGGGACAGCGCCGCGTTCAACGCGGGCGTCACGGCCGGATCGCAGATCCTCGCCGTCAACGGTCGCGACTTCGACGGCGACGCGCTCAAGGCGGCGATCAAGGCCGCGGCCAATGGCGGAACGTCCCCGCAACTGCTCGTGCATGACGGCGACGTCTACAAGACGGTCGCGCTCGATTGGCACGGCGGCCTGCGCTATCCGAGGCTGGAGAAGGTCGGGAAGGGGTCGGGAACGCTGGACGCGCTGCTCGCCCCGCGCTGATCGTAACCGGAGGGGGCTGTATGCATAAGTGGATCGTCGGTGCAGTGGCACTCGTCCTCGCGACTGCGGCAAGCGCGCAGGCCGCTGGCCCGGCAGAGATCAATGTTCGCGCCGCGCTCGACCGGATCGCCGCGGTCGATGCGCAGCTGCATTCCGTGATCGCAGTCGATCCCACCGCAATCGAGCAGGCGCGTGCGGTTGATGCCGGGAGCCTGCGCGGCCCGCTCGCGGGCCAGCCGGTGCTGATCAAGGACAATATCGAGAGTGCGGGTACCCTGCCCACCACAGCTGGCAGCCTCGCGCTCGCGAACAACGTCACCAACCGCGATGCGCCGCTGGTTGCGCGGCTGCGCGGTGCCGGCGCGGTGGTCCTCGGCAAGACCAACCTCAGCGAATGGGCGAACATCCGCTCGTCCCATTCGATCTCCGGGTGGAGCGCGGTCGGCGGGCAGGTGCACAACCCGTGGGCTCTCGACCGCAATCCGTGCGGAAGCTCGAGCGGCAGCGGCGCCGCGGTCGCGGCTGGCATCGTCCGCTTCGCCATCGGCACCGAAACGGACGGCTCGGTCACCTGCCCGGCCGCAATCAACGGCATCGTCGGGCTGAAGCCGACCGTCGGGCTCGTCAGCCGCACCCACATCGTCCCTATCAGCCACAGCCAGGACACGGCCGGGCCGATGACCGATGACGTGCGCGACGCCGCCGCGCTGCTGACGGTGATCGCGGGAAGCGATCCGGCGGATCCGGCGACGGCGGAGGCTGACCGGCACAGGACGGATTATGCCGCGCAGCTCGACGCCGGTTCGCTGAAGGGCAAGCGCATCGGCGTCATGCGCTTCGCTTCGACCGGACAGCTCGACCCGGCGTTCGAAACGGCGCTCGCGATCCTTCGCGAGCAAGGCGCGGTTCTCGTCGACATCAAGAAATTCGACGACCGCGCGATCGGCGGCAACGAGCTCACCGTGCTGCTGACCGAGCTCAAGGCGGACATGGCCGATTATTTGAAGGGCAGCCCGGCGCCGATCGCCGTCCGCAGCCTCGCGGACCTGATCGCCTTCAACAAGGAACATGCGCAGCAGGAAATGAGCCTGTTCGGGCAGGAGCTTTTCGAGCAGGCCGAGAAAACGAAGGGCCTCGACGACGCAGCGTACAAGAAGGCACGAAAAGCCAGCTTCGAGGCGGTGGGTCCGAACGGCATCGACCGGCTGCTGAAGGAATACAAGGTCATCGCGCTCGTCGGGCCGACCGCAGGTCCGGCGTGGAAAATCGACGCGGTGAATGGCGATCAGTTCAGCGGCGGTGGCGCAGGCAACCTAGCGGCGGTCGCCGGCTATCCGCACCTCACCGTCCCGATGGGGCTGGTGAAGGGCCTGCCGGTCGGACTCAGCTTCATGGGGCCCAAGTGGAGCGAGGCGCTGCTGCTGAGCCTGGGCTATGCGTACGAGCAGGCGCGCGGCCCCTTCCCGACGCCCAAATTCTACCGGTCGATCGAGGAAGGCGACCCGCAGGTTGCGCCCTATCTCGAGCCGGCGCCGCGCTAGGCGGTCAGCTTGAGCGCCGCGACCGCCGCGACGATGGCGAAGATCAGCAGCACGCGCACCGTCCCGGCCGGCTCGTGAAACCAGAGGATCCCGACGACGACCGTGCCGACGGCGCCGATCCCGCCCCACACCGCATAAGCGGTGCCCATCGGGATCGATCGCGAGGCAAGCTCGAGCAGGGCCATGCTGATGGCGACGGAAATGAGGAAGGCGATGGTCCACTGCACGTTCCTGAAGCCGTCGACGAAGCGCAGCGAAGTCGTGAAGCCGACCTCGAAGAGGCCGCCGACGATCAGCCAGAACCAGGGCATGGACACTCCTTCACTGGACGCGCGTGAATCCGGCGATAACCTGCGCCGCCATGGCTGACGGGAGGGGCATCGGCAACAGGATCGCGCCGCCGCGCTTTTTGTTGTTCATCGCCCTGCTGATCGTCGGGACGCTTCTTGGAGCGCGCTTCCTCCACGCCCGCACGCTCGGCTTCATGGCGGGTTTCGACGTCGCCGCCGTCCTGTTCCTCGCGTCGTGCGCGCCGCTTCTGGGCAGGCGCAGCGCTGCCGACATCCGCCGGCACGCCAGGGCGAACGACGCCAACCGGACGGTGTTGCTGGCGATTACGGGGGTAGTGATGGCCGTTCTGCTCGTCGCCATCGGTGCCGAAGCCGTGGGAAGCAATCCCGAACCTTTCACCAAGGGGCTGATCATCGTCACACTCGCGATCGCATGGCTGTTCAGCAACACGATCTATGCGCTCCACTACGCCCACCTCGCCTACGGCAATGATTGCCACCGATGCTCGGGCCTCGATTTTCCAGGCACGTCGGAGCCCGACTACAGCGACTTCCTCTATTTCGCCTTCACCTGCGGGATGGCGTTCGCGACATCCGACGTGCAGATCACGAGCCGACCCATGCGCAGGGTGGCGACCGCCCATTCCCTCGCCGCCTTCGCGTTCAACATCGGCGTGCTCGCCTTTACCATCAACGTGCTCGGGAGCGGCGGCTAGGCCGCGACGTCGATCTCGGGCGGGATCGGGTGCCTGCGCCGCGCGGCAATGAGGCAGCCGCCGACGATCAGCACCGCCCCGGCCAATGTGGTCAGCGTCACGCGCTCGCGGAAAACCAGCCAGCCGAGCGCGGACGCCCACAGGAAGGCGCTGTACTCCGTCACCGCGAGATAGCTTGCCTCGCCGCGCGCATAGGCCCAGGCGAACAGCAGCCCGCCGCTCGTGGAAAGGGCCGACGCGACGACTATCCAGCCGAGCTGCCCCTCAGGCCATTCGGGGACGCCGACGAGCGGCACTGCCGCGATCCACAGGAGCAGCACCACGATCGACTGGAAGAAGTTGATCTCGAGCGGCTTGGCAGCCAACGCCTGCCAGCGCATCATCAATATATTGCCCGAATAGCAGACCGCCGAGGCGAGGATCGCCGCGATTCCGAGCAGCACATCGTCGGCGACTTCGGAGCGCGCCTGCCCGACGACGATCACGACCACCCCCGCGAAGGCGGCGAGCGCGCCGGCGATCGAGCGCCCCGCGAGGCGTTCCTTGAGCACCAGCGGCGCAAGCACCATCGCGATCAGCGGTGCGATGAAGGTGAGCGCGATCGCCTGTGCAAGCGGCACCCGGCCGATCCCCCAGAAGAAGAGCACCGCCATGATCGTCACGACGACGCCGCGGGAGACGTGAATCCAGAGCGTCTTGCGGCTCGGCCATTTGGGCTGCCGCGGCAGGTACAGGCCAGAGCACAGCACGAGGTTTGCGACCGCACGCCAGACGCTGACCGCGACGATTCCGATGGCGAGGACGAGATGCTTCATCACCGCGTCCATAATCGACAGCACCGCGACCGCGGCGAGCGCGGCGAGGAAGCCCTGGACCGGATGTGTGACGCGGCGCACGCGCCGCCTCTAGCGGTTCAGTTGCCGACGTGAAGAGGCGTCGCCGCCGGCGCCTTGTCGATCAGCATTGGCGGTTTCGAACTCTCGCCTGCGAGCGAGTTCGCGAGCGCGATTGCGGCAAGTCCGATGAGCAGCAGCTTGGTCACGCAGCCAAGCTGCGCCGCCGAGGTAAATAAAGGCTAAACCGCTATTCGGCGGCGTCGAGCGCCGGCTGCGCCTCTGCGGCTTCGATCTCCGCCGCCTTCGTTTCGACCAGCTTGACGATATGGTCGATCATGTCGGCGTCGCGCACGTGGTGGTCGGTCACGCCGGACAGATAGACCATGTGCGTGCCGTTGCCGCCACCGGTAATGCCGATGTCGGTCTCGCGCGCTTCGCCCGGGCCGTTGACGACGCAGCCGAGGACGCTGAGCGACATCGGCGTCTTGATGTGCTGCAACCGCTCCTCGAGCGCCTGGACGGTGCGAATCACGTCGAAGCCTTGGCGCGCGCAGCTCGGGCAGGAAACGACTCGAACGCCGCGGTTGCGGATGCCAAGCGCTTTCAAAATCTCGTAGCCGACGCGGACTTCCTCCTCGGGCTCGGCCGAGAGCGAGACGCGGATGGTGTCGCCGATGCCCGCCCACAGCAGATTGCCCATGCCGATCGCCGACTTGACGGTCCCGCCGATCAGACCGCCCGCCTCGGTGATGCCGAGGTGGAGCGGGCAGTCGACTTCATTGGCCAGCTGCATGTAGGCCGCGACGGCGAGGAACACGTCGCTCGCCTTCACCGCCACCTTGTACTCGCGAAAGCCATGGTCCTCGAGGATGCGGATATGGTCGAGCGCGCTTTCGACCAAAGCCTCGGGACAAGGCTCGCCGTATTTTTCGAGCAGGTCCTTCTCAAGGCTTCCGGCATTCACTCCGATGCGGATCGCGCAACCGTTCGCGCGCGCAGCGGCAATCACCTCCTTGACGCGATCTTCCGAGCCGATGTTGCCGGGGTTGATGCGCAGGCAGGCGGCGCCGGCGTCCGCGGCTTCGAGCGCGCGTTTGTAGTGGAAGTGGATGTCGGCGACGATCGGCACGCTGGCCTCGCGCACGATCTCCTTCAGCGAAGCGGTCGCCGCCGCGGTGGGGCAGGACACGCGGACGATGTCCGCGCCCGCCTCTTCGCAGCGGCGGATCTGGTCGACGGTCGCCTTCGCGTCCTCAGTCGGGGTGTTGGTCATGGTCTGGACGCTGATCGGCGCGTCTCCGCCGACGGGCACGGAGCCGACCATGATCTGCCGCGACTTGCGCCGCTCGATATCACGCCAGGGACGAATGGACATGCGCCGCATATAGGCGCTCGGGTGAAGACGGCAAAGCCGCAGCGACGCATAGCGAAAGGCAATCGCGACTCTTATCGCATTGTGTTAACAGCGCTTAACGGGACTCGCTCGGGGGTGGCCCGATGGCCAAGCTTGCCCGATTGCCGCGACTGGAGAGAGCGGCTCGACGGGAGCCGGCGCACGGTCGCGCGCCGCGGCTGCGGACGCGCTATTACGCGTTCCTCAGCTACAGCCACAAGGACAAGGAGCTCGCCGACTGGCTCCATCGCGAGCTCGAGAAGTTCCGGGTGCCGAAAGCGCTTGCGGGTAAGCTCAGCGCGAACGGCGTGGTCCCCCGGCGGCTGACCCCGATTTTCCGCGACCAGCACGATTTGTCCGCGGGCGACGACCTCGCCGTGGAGATCGAGGCCGCGCTCGCCGCCTCGCAGTTCCTCGTCGTACTGTGCTCGCCGACCGCAGCGACGTCGCGCTGGACGAATCTCGAAATCGAATCGTTCAAACGGACTCGGCCCGAAGGCTGTGTGCTCGCTGCCGTGCTCGCGGGCGAGCCGTTCGCGAGCGACATGCCCGGACGCGAGAAGGAAGAATGCTTCCCGCCCGCGCTGCGCTTCAAGTACGACCGGCGGGGGCACCGTACGGCCAAGCGCGCCGAGCCGCTCGCGGCCGACTTCCGGGACGGCGGCGAAGGCAAGCGCATCGCCTTCCTCAAGCTGGTCGCGGGGATGCTCGGCATCGGCCTCGACGAGCTGGTGCAGCGCGAGACCGTCCGGCGCCACCGGCAGCTCGCCTTTGTAGCGGCAGCGTCGCTCGCCGGCATGGCGGTAACCAGCACGCTGGCGGTGACCGCGATCCAGGCGCGCGACGAAGCGAGAGAGCAGCGCAAGCAAGCCGAAGGGCTGGTCGGCTTCATGCTTGGCGACCTGAAGGACAAGCTCGAGCCGATCGGGCGACTGGATGCGCTCGACGCGGTCGGGAGCCGGGCGCTCGCCTATTACCAGCACCAGGACAAAGGGAGCCTGTCGGATGAGGCCCTGGCACAGCGCGCCAAAGCGCTCACCCTGATCGGCGAGATCGCCAACGCGCGCGGCGACCTTGCGGGAGCCCTGAGCCGCTACCAGGAAGCGCTTGCAAGCACCGGCGAAGCGGTCCGCCGCTACCCCGACGATCCGCAGCGATTGTTCGATCACGCTCAGAACGTATTCTGGGTCGGCTACATCGCTTATCAGCGGGGACAGCTGGGGCCGGCTGCTGCGCGCTTTCGAGAGTACGAGCGGTTAGCCGATCGCATGGTCGCGCTTGCGCCGGACAAGAAGGAGTACCGGCTCGAGCAGGATTATGCGAACACGAATCTCGGCACCGTGCTGATGGCGCAGCACCGCTATCGCGAGGCGGCGGCGACCTATGGAACTACGCTGGGCCTCGCAGAGGCTCTCGCTGCGTCCGAACCGGCGAACCGCGACTATCAAAAGCAGGTGAACGACACCCTTGCCTGGCTCGCGGACGCGCAGGAAGCTTCCGGCGCGCTCGAGGAGTCCCTCGCGACACGCGAGCGTCAGCAGCGCATCCTCGCCGATCTGGAGCGAGCCGATCCTCGGGACACCGAAGTGCAGCGCGACCTGATGACGAGCCGGCGGGCGGTCGGCCGCCTGCTCGCGTCAAGAGGAGAGATCGCAGCCGGACTCGAGCATGCCACAGCGGCGGCACGGATCGGGGATGCGCTGTTTCGGATCGAACCCGAGAACACCGAATGGCTCCAGGCCATTGCCGCTGCCCGCTTCGATCTCGCGGATCTGCAGCTCGCAGCCAATCAGGCGACCGAAGCAGCGACAACCACGCGAGCGAGCTGCGATCTCGTCCGCCGGCTTGTCGGGCGCAACAGGGAGGTGGTCGACTGGAAGTCGCAGTTCCAGTCGAGATGTTTGCGGATCCGATCTCGTATCGCACTGGCGGGCGGCGATGCTGATCAGGCGTTCGAACTCGCCAGGCAGTCGCTTGCCGCAGCTCAAATGACACCCAAGCCGATCGAGCGCGGGATCCTTTCCTTCATGGCACTTTCGGCGGCGGGAAGCGCGCTGGAGGCAGCCAACCGGCACGACGAAGCTGCCAGATGGTGGGCGGCGGCGGCTCAGAGCATCCCGCGAGACATCGAGCTTGCTCCGAACGAGGAGGCCGCGCTCGCGGCACTGAAGCTGCGGTTGGGCGACCGAGCCGGTGCGCAGCAACTGATCTCGACCCTTTCGACGATCGGCTATCGCCACCCAAAATATCTCGCCGCCATCAACAAGCGCCGAGGCTAACGTGAGTCGCCGAACACTTGCCCAAAGGAGTACGGAGATGAGACAGGACGACATCGCCCAGGATCAGACTTATGTGACCGATCATAACGTACCGCTCACGGCGACCATCGTCGGCAACAAGGTGAGGATTAGCGGCGACGGCGAAGCTGATCTCAAGCCCAATTCCGGTGGCCATCGGTTCAAGTTCACGATTTCCAGCCCGCCGAGACTGACGGTCGAGTTCGCGAGTCTCGACAGCGAGGACAATTGTTCCACTTGCCCGCCCGCCGCGGGCGAAAACTCGACGCAGATTGTCGCCGTGAAGATTGGATCGGACACCGCCTGGTTCACCGACAACAACAATAACAGCAACGGTCCAATGGACGTCAGCTACCAGTGGAACTTCACCTGCGACGATCCGAAGCTCACCGTCGAGCCGTTCGATCCGATCATCAAGAATGGCGGGACGACCACTCCCGGCGGCGGTATTGCCTAACGAATGAAGAAGGCGCGATAGAAGCGAGGGGGGACAGATGAAAGCGCACACGATCGAGCTCATTCCCGTCGGCCAGCCCGTCGGGCCGTTGAAGTGGCAGATGTCGATGAACGGCGGTCCTCCGCAGGCGCAGGGCCACTATCCCGTCATCCACGTGCCCGATCGCGACACAGGCGACATCACGTTCACGATTCGGCATCCCGGCAGCATCAAGTTCGCCGCGACGGACGCGTTCTGCGCCCAGCAGGGCACGAGCAAGCCCCAGACGTGCGACAAGGCGGTCTTCACTTCGGCGATCAATCAGAAGGGCCAACTGGTCGTCCATGACGCGAACCCTTTCGATGCCATCTACACCTACGTGATCAACTTCGACCGTGCTCCGCAGCTTGACCCGATCATCAAGAACGGCGGGACCACCCAGCCCGTCGAGGGCAGCAGCTACAAAGTCACAACCGCGGTCGAGGTGGCTGCACTTCTCATCACCTTCGGGATCATCGCATTCATCATCTGGCGGGTGAACGTATCGGCTGCGCAAAAGAAGAAGGGTCCTTGATTCAGGAGCAGGTGCGGCCCGGGCCGCCGGCCCTCCCATTCGTCTTGTCGGTCGGAATTACCGGACACCGCGCGGGCGCCCTGAAGCCGGAAGCCGCGGCCGCGCTGCCCTCGCGCATTGCCGATGTGCTGGAGAGAATCGGCGCTTCCGCGCTTGCGCTCTCCGAGAGTGCCCGAAGCTCCTTCTCGCCCACCCAGCCGGCGCTGCGTTTCGTGTCGGCGATCGCCGACGGGTCCGACCAGATCGCGGCCGATCAGGCCCTGTCCATGGACTGGGAGCTGCAGACGATCCTGCCCTTTCGCCGCGCCGATTACCGGGCCAGCCTCGCCAATGCGGAGGCGCAGGAGCGCTTCGATGCGCTTCTCGCCCGCGCCACGCGAGTGCTCGAGCTTCCGGGCGAGGATCCAAGCGACGTCGAAGCCTATGTGATGACGGGGCGGGCGACGGTCGCCCATTGCGACGCCCTGATCGCCGTATGGGACGGGCTTCCGCCGCGCGGTCGAGGCGGCACCGCCGAGGTCGTCCAGATGGCGGTTACCGCGGGCAGACCGGTGATCCACATCCCTCCGGACCCGGATGCGCCGCCGCGAATCCTGTGGGCGGCGTTCGATCCCGTCGTCGACACGTCGGGCGTCGATCCGATGTCGGAACGGCCGTTCGACCTCGACCATGTCGAGCGGATGCTTGCGGCCTTGCTCCTTCCGCCGCCGGATCAGCAGGAACGCCGCTTCCTCGCCGGATTTTACGCCGAGCGGCTGCCGCGTTTCCGCCTCCGCTTCGAATATCGTCTGCTCCTCGCGACCGCCGGCGTCCGCCGGATGAGGCTCAGCGACTTTACCGAAAAGGAGAGCGCACGCTGGATCGAGGATGAATGGCGGGACTTCCGGGAGAAATGCGTCCAGGCGCACAAGGTCGAAGCACCGATCGCGCTGCTGGAAGAGGCGTATAACTGGGCCGACCGCCTCGCGACCAATCTCGCGCTGACCTACCGCAGCGGCCACATCTTCAGCTTCGTCATGGGCGGGCTCGCGGTGTGCATGGGGCTCGGCGCATTCATGTTCCCGCACCTAAAGATCCAGGAAGCCTTCGCCGAGATGATGATCACGCTGGCGATCATCCTCAACGCGCACATCGGGACCAAGCGGGAATGGCACCGCCGCTGGCTCGATTACCGCCAGCTTGCCGAGCGCCTGCGGCCGATGCGCAGCCTGAAGCTGCTCGGCATCGCCGCGCCCGACCCGCCCGGAACCGCGACCAACCCGGTCGCGCGGCGCTGGATCGATTCCTATGCGAGCGGCATCTGGCGGGCGATGGGGTGCCCGTCCGGCGCAATCGACCGCGCCGCCGCGGGCCGAATCGCGCGGGCGGTCGCCGACCACGAAATCGCTCCCCAGGTCAGCTATCACGAGCGCAACGCACACGTGATCCACCTTCTCGACCACCGTCTCGAGCGGCTGGGAACCTTCCTTTTCTTCGCGACTCTGATCGTCTCCGACATCACGCTCGTCGGGCTTGCGACCAACGCTTATTATGTCACCGAGTACAGCAACTGGTTCACTCTCGTTTCGGCCGGATTCCCCGCGCTCGCGACGGCGGTCTTCGGGATCCGCTTCCAGGGCGATTTCGGCGGCGATGCGCTGCGTTCGCTCGCGACCGCCGACACGCTGCGGCAGATCGATGAGGAGCTGCGCAAGGATCCGGCGCTGTCGCGTGCCGCCGACCTGACGGAGCAGGCGGCGCGCTTCATGCTCTCCGATCTCGACGAATGGCGGCTCGTCAACCAGCAGCGCGACCTGTCGGTCGGTTAGCGCTTCACGAAATCGGCGATCGCGGCGACCAGGCCCGGATCGACCGGCAGCGATGAGTCCGCATAAGTCGCGAAATTGGCGGCGCGGTCGTCGGTCGCGACATCCTTCAGCACGTGATTCATCGCCGGCAGCAACACCAGCTTCGCGTTGGGCTGGGCAGCCGCGAGCGCTTTCGAGTCGGCAACGGAAACCTGCAGGTCGCGTTCGCCCTGGGCGATCAGCAGCGGCACCTCGAGCGAAGCGGCAAGCTTCGCCGGGTCATGGCGGAAGACGTCGATCAAGAAATCCTGCACCTGCGGTGCGAACAATTTTTGCAGCGCGGGATGCATGGTGCTGACGTCGACGTGCTCGCCGCGCTCCAGCTGATCCAGCGC
>DASSOE010000009.1:0-8092 GCA_035700945.1 Sphingomicrobium sp.
AGCCCGCGAGGGTCGCTGAGCCCGAAGCGCAGCTCGGCGCGGCTGAGGTCCATCGCGGCCGGATCGACCCCGCTCCGCGCGAGGTCCGGTGGAAGCACGAACCGTGCCCGGCCGTTGACGGCGGCATCGTACACCACCGCTTCGTAGATCGACCGCTTGCGCACGTCGGGCCGAAGCTGCGTCGAAACCTCGACCACCTCCGGCGCCAGCGTCAGCTCCTTCGTCACCTGGCTCGTCCGCGTGACGCTCTGCCCGTTCTGCACCACCGTCTCGGTCGCATTCGCGCGATACGGAATCACCAGCACCGGTCCCGCCATCACCTGCGGCCCGCCCCAGCCGGCGGTGATCGAATTCGTCGCTTCCTGCTGCTGCGACTGCCGGTCATAGACCAGCAGCCACACCGAGAAGAGCGGGATGGTGAGCGCGAGCGCGACCACGATCGTGAGGAACAGCTTGAAGCCGGGTGTGCGAAAGCCGTCGGTCCTGATCACTGGTCTCTTCTCCGCATCTGTGCGGACGTGACCTTACCGACGCCCCACCGGTTGGTCATGAGCGACTTCTGAGCATTTGGTGAGACGGGTTCCGCGCGAGTTGCCGCGCGATTGGATTTCCCGTCATTCCGGCCTTGAGCCGGGACCTGCCTTCACTTTAGCGGCAGCGGATGGGCATCCGGATGCCCGCGCCGGACAGTCACACCCCTGACACTTGATGCGCCCGCGAACGCACCCACATCGCCCGCATGATCGACATCCGCCCCTTCGACAGCCTCGGCCATGCCGACCACGGCTGGCTCGACGCCCGCCACCATTTCTCGTTCGCGAGCTATCACGACCCCTCCCGCATGGACTGGGGCCGGATCCGCGTGTGGAACGACGACCGGATCGCCGCGAAGAGCGGCTTTCCGCCGCACCCGCACCGCGACATGGAGATCGTGACCTACGTCCGCACCGGCGCGATCACGCACCAGGATTCGATGGGCAACAAGGGCCGCACCGGCGCCGGCGACGTGCAGGTGATGAGCGCCGGGACAGGCGTCACCCACGCCGAATATAATCTCGAGGACGAGGCCACGACCCTGTTCCAGATCTGGATCGAGACCGACAAGCCGAATGCGCCGCCGAGCTGGGGCGCCAAGCCGTTTCCGAAGGATTCGCGAGAGGGCGCCTTCCAGGTGCTGGCGAGCGGCAACGGCGACGATGGCGCCCTTGAGATCAACGCCGATGCACGCGTGCTGGGAGCGACGGTAAAGGCCGGGGAATCGATCGCGATCGACGCCGAGCCGGACCGGCACCTCTACCTCGTTCCGAGCGGCCGCGTCCGGGTCAACGGGGTCGAGGCCGGGCCGCGCGACGGCGTCGCCATCACCGGCGAGGACCGGATCGAGATCGAGGCTGTGGACGATTCCGAGCTGGTGCTGGTCGACGCCCGATAAGCTCCTGAAAAGGGGGAGGTTACTGCGCGGTTCATCGCAGCTGTGCTTGAAAGACGCGCAAACGGCGGGCATGGGCCTGTCGCGCCGCGGGAAATGGGCGCGAATCAACGCATGAGACTCGGGAGCAGATGAGGGCGGTTTCACGCTTGAAAGAGCTATTGCTGGCGGCGGCGTTCATGCTCGCCCCGTCGGCCGCGCTCGCCCAGCAAGCCGCGCCGCCGCCACCGGCCGACACGCCCGCCACCGATGCGATCGGCCCGCGCGACCTCCAGAATTTCAGCCTCAACGGCACCGTCACGCGCCCTGCCGATCGGCCGGCAGTCACGCCGCCGGCGACTCCGCGTCCGCAGCCGCGCAACCAGGCGCAGTCGGCCCCCCCCTCGACCCAACCGGATACAGCTCCGGCGCGGACGAGCGAAAGCCGATCCGCCGCGGCGACACCAGCGCCGCGGCAGGCGGCGTCCACGGATGTCGCACCGCGGCCACAGGCGGAGCGCGCGCCCGAGCCGCTGCGCCAGTCGCCGCCGTCTTCGTCAGTGACCGTGGCGCTCCCCAAGCTCGACTCGAGCTCGGGCGGCACGGCGGCCGCCGCGCTGGCGCCGGCCGCTTCCGACTTCGCGCCCGCGCCGGCAAGCGGCACCCTGACCCCCGAGCACAAGTTCCCGATCCTCCCCTGGCTGCTCGCCGCGCTGGTGCTCGGCGCGGGCGGGGCCTTCCTTTTCTGGCGCAACCGCACGCGCGAGGCCTTTGCCGGAGGGCCGCAAGTCGACGCTTTCGTCGCGCCGCCCCCTGTACCTGACCCGCACCCGGCCCCGGCGCCTCCGGCAGCCGCACCCAGGGTCCCCGCGCCCGCCACGGCCGGCGTGGTTTCGACGCGGTTGCGCCCGTGGATCGACATCGGCTTCCAGCCGCTGCGCTGCGTTCTTCACGACGACCGGGTCACGGTCGAGTTCGAGATCGAAATGTTCAACTCGGGCAGCGCCCCCGCGCGCGGGGTGCTGATCGAGGCGAGCCTGTTCAACGCCGGCCCGGCGCAGGACCAGGAAATCGGCGCCTTCTTCGCCGATCCGGTCGCCCAGGGCGAGCGCATCGTCGCCATCCCCCCGCTCAAGCGGGTCGCGCTCAAGACCCAGGTCGAGGTCCCGCGGGAGCAGGTGCAGGCCTATATGCTCGGCGGACGGCAGGTGTACGTGCCGCTGATCGCGTTCAACGCGCTCTACAGCTGGAGCGGCGGCGAGGGGCAGACGTCGGTCAGCTATTTGCTCGGCCGCGACACCAGGAGCGAGAAGCTGGGCCCGTTCCAGCTCGACCTCGGCCCGCGCATCTTCCGCGGCATCGCCGCGCGGCTGCTCCCCAGCGGGGTGCGCCGCTAGCGGTCATTCCGCGGGCGCGAGCGCCGGCGCTTCGTCGACCGCGCCGAGCAGCCGCACCAGCTGCGCCAGGAACATCAGCACGCCCAGCAGCCACAGGATCGCGGCGAAGATCGCAAGGCCGGGCTCCGCTTTGAGCACGGCGAGACCGATGCCGATCGGAAGGAGCACCGACGCGGTTCCGGAGACGATGAAGTGGAACCGCGCCAGCCTCGTCGCGGCGAGCGCCGGATAGGCGCGGTAGGTCAGGCCGAACAGCGCCAGCGACGCCCAGCCGGCAAGGTTGAGATGGGCATGGACGGGCGTCAGCTGGAAATTCTCCTGCGCGCCCATGACAATGCCAAGCGTTGCGCCGCACACCAGCAGGACCGTGGCGAGCAGCAGGAAATAAATATCGACGCGTTTCATGGGTGCCTCCCCTCGAAGCCGGACCACTGTCGCACTGCCGGCGGCCGCCGCTCAACCCCCGGCAGCATCAATTCTATTCAGCGCTAGAGGACGGCGGAATTGTAGCTGTGCCAGGCAAGGATGGCCGCCGCGCCGCGGTACGGCCGCCACGGCTCGGCAAGCGCGCGCATCTGCTTCTCAGTGGGCTTCTCGGGCATCCCGAGCAGCCGCCCGATCTCCACCTGCACCGCGAGATCGCCGGCTGGCCAGACGTCGCTGCGTCCTTCGGCGAAGAGCAAGTATATTTCCGCCGACCAGCGGCCGATGCCCTTGATCTTGGTGAGCAGCGCGACCGCCTCCTCGTCGTCGGCCGGGAGAGCGTCGAGCTTGAGCTCGCCCGAAAGGATCAGCTCGGCGAGGCTGCGCGCATAGCCTGCCTTCTGGCGCGAGATTCCCGCCACACGCAGGTCGTCGTCGCTGGCGTTCAGGATTGCCGACAGGTCCGGCGGCGTGCCGTAGGCTGCTTCGAGCTTCGACCACATCGACCGCGCGGCGGCGACGCTGACCTGCTGGCCGACGATGGTACGGAGCAGCGTGTGCGCCCCGGGCTCGCTCTTGCGCGGCTCGGGCACGCCGAGTTTGTCGACGACGCGGGCGAAGGCCGGTTCGCGGCTCGCCAGCGCCTCGACCTGGTCGCGGATGCTGCTCGTCGTCCTGACCATCAGGCGACGGTCGCCGCGTAAAGCGCGACAGCGGCGGCGTTGGACACGTTGAGGCTTTCGACCACGTCCGTAATGGGCAGCCGCGCGAGGGCGTCGCAATGCTCGCGCGTGTTGGGTCTCAGCCCCGCGCCCTCGGCGCCGAGCACGAGCGCGATGCGCGGCGGGCCGAGCGCCTCCTTGAGTTCCATGTCCGCGTCGCCGGCGAGCCCGATGCGCCAGAACCCCGCCTCGGCGATTTCCTCGAGCGCTCGGGCGAGATTGACCACCCGCACCCACGGCACCCGTTCGAGCGCGCCCGAAGCCGCCTTGGCGACGACTCCGCTTTCGGGCGGCGCGTGGCGGTCCTGCGTCACGATCCCGACCGCGCCGAACGCCGCGGCCGAGCGCAGGATCGCGCCGACATTGTGCGGGTCGGTGACCTGGTCGAGGACGAGCAGCACCGCCCGCTCGTCCGCGCCGCCGAGGATGCCGTCGAGCCACGCGTCCTCGAGCGGCTCGACCTCGATCACTACGCCCTGGTGCGGGGCATCGTGGGGCACGAGGCGGCCGAGGTCCGGCGCCTCCGCGAGAGTGACGGCAACGTCCTTCGGGAATTGCATGAACGCGGCGGTCTCGCGCGTCGCCCAGGCGCGCACCACCTTGCGCTCTGGATTGTCGAGCGCGGCGGCGACCGCGTGCCGGCCCCACAGGCGCGGCCGCTGCGGGCTTCCGTGGCTCTGGTGCGATTTCTTGCGGCGCGACATTGCGCTCCGCTTAGCCGCAGCGGCGGACGAGTCCAGCGCGCCTCCTCAGATGATCGCCATCGAGCGGCGTTCCTCCATCGCGCGCCGGTGGCTGCGCCAGGTACCGACCAGCAGGATGATGAGGATCGGATACGCCCAGAAGCGCAGCGCGGCGGCATAAGCGAGCGGAAGCAGGTCCGTGTGGGCTGCCTTCAATATGTGCCCCATGCTGGTCGTGAGCTGGAGCCCGGCCACCCACAAGGGCCAGAATCTGTCCGAGATCAGGGCGGCATAGGTGAAGCCGGCGAGACCGAGGATGTCGATCACGAGAATGCTCGTCTCCACCGACGAATAAGTGCTGGCGGCGTGGGACCTCAGCGCGGTCGTGGCGAAATTCCCGGCGAGGAACACGATGGCGACGATGCGCGCGTCGGTCTTGCCGCGGATGAGCGCGTAGCCGCAGGCGACGAACAGCAGCGCGTGGTAGAGAAGCAGCCGGTCCATGGCGGCGGAGACCGGACACGCCGCGGCGCGCCCGGTCAATCCCGTTGCTCGTCAGGCGACGACGCGGAGGTCGGCGCGGGCGGTCTTCGGCGGGCACTCGCCTTCGTCGCCCAGCGCCACCGTGCGCAGCCCGGGCACCTTGCCCTTGGCTTCGGCAAGTGCGGCGTGGCAGCCGACGATCGCCCCGCGCGTCGCGACGAGGCCGCCGACCGCGCTCGCGATTTGCTCCAGCGTCGGATGGGCAGTCGCGAAGCCGACTGCCGCGAGCGAATTGGCGCGCATGATTCGCGCCTGGAGCTCGGCGATTTCGGCGAGCGCGGAGTCGATCGAATCTTCGACCGCGCGGACCTGGGTGGCGACATCGTAGGCGGCGTCCTGGATCATCTGTTTGCGCATGGCTGCTCCTTCCCCGGCGCGTGGCGCGCCGGAGTGGCTGTCGGTCCGATCTGCTTGCCGGCTTGTTGCCGCTTTCGAGCGTTCAGCCCTTGAGCAGCCTGGCGAGGCTTTCGAGCCCGGCGAGGTACATGCCCGCCGAGAACGCCGCTCCGATCGCGATCGCCGCAATCCAGAACAGCCTCTGGCCGACACTCATCTCATTCCGGGGGTGGCTCCTCGTTGCGAACGGCAGTTGCAGGGAAGACCGGAAAGAAGCGGGCCTCTGCTCGGTAAGGAAACCCGTTCCCCCGACCCCCCCTGCGCGGTCAGCGTGCCGAATCTGATGACTGACCGTGGCTTCGGGTTGGCCGGAATCCGGATCGGCGGGAATGTACGGCGGTTGATGTATCAAACGCTGATATGGCGCGTGATATTGCGCGACGAGCCGCGCCGCCTGCGCACGGCGCTCGACGCCGAGGATTTGGAGTGACTGGCGCACGCGCTGGTCGACGGTGTGCGGCGAGATGCCGAGCTCGGCGGCGATCTCCTTCGAATTCAGATGCTGGTCGACGAGGCGGAGGCAGTCGAGCTGGCCGGAGCTGAGCTGCGCGACGCGGGCCGCGATCGGGTTCTCGGCCGGCAAAGCATGCCCCGCCGCATCCCGATCCGCGTCAGGCAAGCCGTCCGATTCGTCCAAGGCAATCCCCACCTCGCGCAGCATGGCGCAACTCCCGAGCAGCGAGTCCCGTGAGACCTTAGGTCATCCGCGAAGAATTCGCCAGATTTTCAGCGGATTTCCGCCGAAATGGGTAAATCGGGGTTAACTTTGGTTGGAGCGTGCTTCGTCACCGGAGGCGTTTTGCGGCGAAAGCCCGTCCAGAGCCACTCTTCAGATAGCGCTCGAATGCCGCAGCATTGGCCGGCTCAGAGAAATAATGATAGGAAACCAGTCTCCAAGGCTTGAACTTGGATGTGTGTGGGGATTGACCTGCATTATGCGCCGAAAGCCGCTTCGGAAGATCTGAGCAGAGGCCAGTATAGAACTGGCCAGGATGGCTGATGCTCTGGAGGATATAGACGTACTTCACGGTGCTGCCCCTCCTGCGCGGCCCGCCTCCGCCAAGGCTTCGGCGCGCAGCCTCCGCGATCAAAGGCTGTGCTGGCTTGCCAGCCGTAGCTTTAGCGGAGGCTGGTGGAGAGGGCTGGATTCGAACCAGCGTACGCTTGCGCGGGCAGATTTACAGTCTGCTGCCTTTAACCACTCGGCCACCTCTCCACAGAGATGTCAGGCAGGCGCGCCAAATGGCGGCGCGGGTGCGGTGTGTCAACGCGGGTGAGGGCGAAGGGTTGTCGCCGCTCGCTAGCGCTCGTGCGCTCCAATTTCGAACCTGCCCCCGGCAAGGTCCGAAATTGGAGCGGGTGAAGCGACTCGTCCGTCGTCGACGTTGGCCAATAGCCAAAGTTTGACCAATTCAGAACCCGGAACAGCCACGCCATCCCGAATGTCTGTGATCCCTTGCGGGCATTAGAACTACGGCCGCTATGCGCCCTCCCTAGTCATCGCAGCGTGCACGAACGGCACCTGTGAGCGGAAGTTCGTTCAGCCGGTCGCTAATTGCAACTTTCGACCAAAACCACCTAGCCCCGCTCCCTGGGATTATCACGCGACCAGTTCATCATTTTGATCCCGAACTTCGAGGCGGTGAGACTGACGCGCGTCGGCCAGCTTGCGGAGCCTGCCCATCCGCATTCGATAGTGCGTCGGTCCAATCGTCAGCGGCTATGCGCGCGCCTTCGATCTTCTTGACGTCCCAAGTGGGGCGCATTGCGCTGAGCTCCGGTGTCGCCGGAGACCATTCCTGTACGATAGTGAACGGCTTATGTTGGCGCTTACCGGTCGGCAATCCTGACGTGGCATCGTGGCTTGCCAAGCCGCCGAGCAAGCTCGCGGAAGGAACTGTGCCGGTACCGCAGTCCAAGCGTAGGATATTGTCGTCGGGCAAGCCATCGCCGTCCAGGTCGCCGGCGCTTACCTGAAGATAGATCGGGCCGCCCTTGGGCGCCTGGCTTACGCCCTTGATCGTCAAGTAATAATCTGAGCTGGCGGCGGAGGCGGCGCTTTCGCAGCAGATGGCGATAGCGACCAAAGGGCATGACCACGCATTTATGTCTCCCTTTGCGCCCATTATGCGCCTGAGCCGCCCGCTGCACAGGTTCGCCCACAAGTTCCCTGCAATGGCAGCCTTCGACCCATTGCAGCCATTGCGGTCCGCCCCGAGGCAAGCCCAAAGCGGAGGTCCGTTCGCCGACCGCTTCGTACGGCTCCCCAGGAACGGCGCTCGTGCGGTGCGTCGCTAGCCGACACAAGCGCGTGATCAGGCTCGAGTATGATTCTGCTGCGGTCGTTGCTGTCGTCACGTTTCGCCGTCGCGCCGCTGGAACGATTTGGTGGGTTGGGTGCGTGACCCCGCAGTACGCCCGACTATTGTGCGAGACTCGATTTTGCGGCGGTTTTCGACGCAGCATTAGTTCGGACCAGTCGCGTGGAGCCTGCGGGCCACATGCATGGAATTGTGATCT
>DASSOE010000010.1:0-51627 GCA_035700945.1 Sphingomicrobium sp.
CCTCCAGCAGCGGCTGTCAGCCGCGGTCGACCGGGTCAACCGCGACCTGTCGGTGATCGAGCGGGTGCGGCGCTTCACACTGGCCGACGAGCCGTTCAGCGTCGACAACGAGCAGCTGACGCCGTCGATGAAGATTCGCCGCCACGTGATTTCCGAGGCCTACGGCGAGCAGCTCGACAGTCTCTACCCCAAATAACGGTCCATCGCCTAGGGCCTGGTGTAGGGCACGATGTCCGCGACGGTGCAGCTGCCGACCGTGATGTGGTTCATGAGATCGGTGACCTGCTGGATGTCGCCGCGGCACAGCTGGCTTCCGCCGAACTGCCGCGAGACCAAAGCGTAATTGCCGGACCCGGCCAGCTCGCAGCCCGGCGTGAGGCGCACCAGGTAAGCGGTGCGCGTGCCGACGCGGAAAGCGATGTTGCGCCCGTCGATCACCGACATGTCGTTCTTGTTGTAGGTCGGCAGGCAGCTCAGCGGGGCGCCTGCGACCTTCCCGGCGATCAGCGTCTGGTAGGCGCGCTCGCCGCTCGGGCTGCGCATGGCGTCCGACGGGGGCGCGGGAGCGGTCGTGCAGGACCCGAGGATCGTGCCCGCGATCAGGAGTGGAAGGATACGCATCATGACCTCCTCCTCGAACATTTCGCAGGCGGCCCGAAAGCGCCTTCGTTCATGAACGGAAGCTGTCTTTGGCGGCCCTGCGACGTGCGAATTCGTCCGCGTTGGAGGAACGAACGAAAGGGTTGGTTTCACGTTCCTGCGCGACCGTGGTCGGAACGGTAATTTTCCCGGCATCGCGCAGCCGCTGAACCTCGGCTAGCCGCTCCGCGACCGCCCGATTGTCGGGTTCGGCATGCACGGCGAAGCGCGCGTTCGAAAGCGTATATTCGTGCGCGCAGTAGAGGCGGGTGTCGTCCGGCAGCTCCGTCAGCCGCCGGAGCGAGCGATACATTTGCTCGGGCGTCCCCTCGAAAAGCTTGCCGCAACCCATCGCGAACAAGGTGTCGCCGACGAAGGCGACGCGGTCGTCGTCGAAGATGAGCGCGATGTGCCCGAGCGTGTGGCCCGGCACCTCGATGACTCGCCCGACGTGCTTGCCGAGGCTGACATGATCGCCTTCGCTGAGCGCGACGTCGCGGCCTGCGATCTGTTCCTGTGCCGGTCCGGAGATGCGCGCGCCGGTCGCCGTCTTGATGACGGCATTCCCGCCGGTGTGGTCGGGGTGCCAATGGGTGTTCCAAACCTGGCTGATGTTCCATCCCCGCCGCTCGGCTTCGGCAAGCACGGGCGCGGCATCGCCGGGATCCACGACCGCCGTTTGGCCGCCCTCCGCGTCGTGGACGAGCCAGATGTAATTGTCCGAGAAGGCGGGGACCGGGACGATCTCGAGCATCACCATTCGCCCGTGTTGGGCATCGAGACCCAGGGCTCCGCGGATGGGAGCGCCGCGCCCTTCTGAAGCAGCTCGATCGAGATGTTGTCGGGCGACCGGACGAACGCCATGCGGCCGTCACGCGGCGGACGGTTGATGGTCACTCCCGCGTCCATCAGCCGTCGGCACGTCTCGTAAATGTCGTCGACCTGGTAGGCGAGGTGGCCGAAGTTGCGCCCGCCGGCGTAGCCGGTCTCGTCCCAATTATGGGTGAGCTCGACCTCGCCGCCCTCGTCTCCGGGAACGCCGAGGAAGATGAGCGTGTAGCGGCCCGCTTCATTGTCCATCCGCCGCCGCTCCTCGAGCCCGAGGAGGTTGAAGAAGCGGATCGTGGCGTCGGGGTCGCTGACGCGGAGCATCGCATGAAGGAAGCGCATGAGCGCTATTTAGGCGGGGCGGGATCCAATTTCACGGTCGGCGTGACGCCGAGCATCTCGACCGCCTTGGCCGCAGCCTTGCCGACCACGCCATTCGGGTCGCTGCCCGCCGCGCGCATCCAATAGCTGCGGGCTTTCTCCTGGTCGCCGGCGAGGTCGGCGACGTGACCCGCCTCGAACAGGATCGTCGGATCGGAGGGCGCGAGCGTCAGCGCCTTGTTGATCGCCATTTGCGCCGTCGTCGGGTCATTCTCCCGGATCGCGAGCGCGGCGGAGAAATACCAGTAGAACGGATCTTCCGCGATCGTCTTGACGGCTTCATCGAGTTTGGCGCGCGCGGTCTTGAGGTCGTTTTGCGCTTCGGCCGCGCGAGCCCGGTCAAGCAGCGCCTCGCCGCGCTGCTCGGCCACCAGACTGGGGATGGCGAGCGCCCGGTCGAGGTCGAGCGCGGCCTTGCCGGGCTCGCCGGCCGCGATCCACAGATTGCCCGCCGCGGCCCACATGCGCGCAGTCTTCGCGTCCTGGTCTGGCGAAGCCTTGGCCGCTTCCTCGAAGGCCTGCGCGGCAGCTTTCTGGTCGCCGCTCTTCTGCGCCGAGAGCGCACGGCAGACGAGCGCGTCGGCGGTGACGAGGTCCGGGCAGGCGGCGCTCTGCGGCGCGGCGGCGGCAAGGGCGGCGGCAAAGATCAGGATCAAGCTTCTACGGCTCCAGCAGGGCTTCGACAGCGTGCAGAATCGCGCGGATCTCGTGCGGCTCCGACAGGCGATGGCCGCCGCCCTTGAGCACGTTCAGCTGGACATCGGATGAACGAAGCCGCCGCATCAGGCGGAAGGCGACCTCCAGCGGAACGTCTGCATCCTGTTCGCCGTGCAGCAGACGAACCGGGCAATCGAGAGCAATGTCGCCTCCCAGCAGCTGGAGCCGCTGACCGGATTCCCAGAATGCATGGGTGAAGACGGACGGCTCCGGTCCATAGGGGTTCGGCTCCTCGAGCCTGCCGTCCCGCTGCAGAGTCGCCTTCTGCTCGGTGGAGAAGCCCCACTCGGTGAAATCCGGCGCAGCGGCGATGCCGACGAGCGCACGGACGCGTTCCGCGCGCAGAAGGGCGAGGTGAAGCGCGATCCACCCGCCCATCGAGGAGCCGATGACAATGATCGGACCCTCCGTCAGCCGGTCTGCGGCGGCGAGCGCTTCCTCCAGCCACAGCGCCAGCGTGCCGTCCTCGAACTCGCCGCCGCTGGAGCCGGTGCCCGAATAATCGAGGCGCAGCATGGAGAGGCCGCGCTGCTCGGCGAAAGCATCGAGCGCGAGTGCCTTCGTCCCTTCCATGTCCGACGCGTATCCGGGCAGGAACAGGAGAGTCGGCGATCGCCCCTGGCGCAGCCGGTAGGCGATCCGTCGGTCGTCGATTTCGAAGTGGCGGATTTCGCTCCGCGTCATCGGCCGAGCAGATTTCGGAGCGCGTCCTTCAGCTCCGCGACGTTCTCCGGCTCCAGCTTGCGCGGATAATAGCGATGAGGCGCGTCGAGCGCCTGCATCGGGTCCCCGCCCGTCTGGAATACATAATGATCGTAGAGCATGCGCCATGCCTGACGGTGCTCTGGCGGCATGTCACGGTAGAGAACATATGCGAGGTGCAGCAGCGCGCCGTAGGGGTGCTGCGCGCCGAGCTCGTCCCGGTTCCACCAATAATTCATCAGCACGTTGAAGGGCGCGAGCGACTGAACGCCGTGCCACCACAAATAGGGGATGTAGATCGCATCGCCGGGCTCGAGCTCTGCAACAAAAGCAGCAGCGAGCGCTTCGCGGTACAGCGGAAATCGCTCGAGCTCGGGTTCGTCGAGCGACACCATGCTGATAGGGACGTTGGCTGGCGTGACGTCGATCGGCCCAGGGTAAATGTTGGGAGTCTGTTCAGGCGGGAACAGGATGAAGCGCCGGCGGCCAGCCATCACGCAGGCGATGTTGTCGGCGACGTCGAAATGCGGGGCGACTGTCACCGCATTGCCGATCCAGACGCGCGCGTGCGTGCCGGCGGGCACCAGCGGGTTGGGGTTTTCCTCTTCCAGCCCCGGGAGGCAGTCCGGCGCGGAGACCGCCTGCATTGCTACCCCCAGCGGCTGCGCCGAGCTTCGCTGCTGGAGCAGGCCCTTGAGCACGTTCGACAGCAGCTGAGGGGCCGACTGGAAGTTCATCTCCTTCGAGTCGGACCGATAGAAGAATCGGCCGCGCTCGGACGATGCTCCGACGACGGTGTTCACCGGCCGTCCATTGTAGAAGCGGTCGAGGTAAGCGACGGCCGCCTCGTCCGAGCGCGAGGCCTCGCGAACGAACGGCCAGCCGGCGGCGGCTCCGCGCAGCACGACCGGGCGGCCGCCGTTCACGACCTCCTCGGGCATGGCGTCCAGGCCTGCTCCGGAAATCTCCTTCACCCGCTGCAGTTGGTCGGTCATCGCCCGCGGTTCCTCACAGCAAGTCGGCGCAAGCGCAATGCGCCGGCTGTAGCGGCTAGGCCGAAGCGGCGACTGGCCGGCGCCGCATCGGGTGAGGCGGTGGAGTCGTGCCCCGCTGGCCGTCCTCGTTGCGCCCGTTGAACAGGTCGTCGCACCATGCCTTCAGGTGAGCTGGGGCTGCTTCCGTCCAGTCGAGCATTCCGCCTTCGTCGGTGCGCAGGTGGGCGTCGGGATCGAAGCCCAGGCCCCGGAACTGATGCTGCCGCGCGAAATAAGCGCGGTTTTCGAGGTCGCCGTGCCACAGGTGAAGCACCCGGCCCTGGACCACGCCCAGTTTGCCGGCGACGACGTCTCGCGCGCAAATCCCCCAACGCAGGAAATGCTGGCCGTACTTCGGCGATCCCGCAAATGCATGCGGCATGCACGGCGACTTCGCCATGCCGGCGACGAACGCATGTGCCATCAGGTGATCGGCGTTGCCGGGGAGGCACGCCTCGTAAAGGCCGCATTGGTCGAACAGCTCGCGCCGCGCCGCCCATGCGTAGCCGGTATGCCCGTGGGTGTTCCACTTGCCGATCCGCGCGGGCGCCGGGCTCCGGACGAAAACCGACGCGAAGGATTCGTCAAGCGGGCCGGTGCCGTCGTCGCGGTTGTCGCGGGGAAGCCGTACGGCATGGCTGAACGGCTGCACCACGACGTAGCGGTCGAGCGCTTCGGACGTCCGCTCGAGCCAGTCTGGCTCCTTGAAGATGATGTCGGCATCGAACCAGCCGACCTTGGTGCACGATTTGGGCAGGCGGGAAGCGGCAACGTTGAGCAGCCGCTCCTTCTGCCACATCACCCCATTCCCCCGGAAATGCGCGACATTCTCGCCCGGATCGAGCTCGAACGGAGCATCTCCGAAGGCCATCTCGACCACCATGACGTTCGCCCCGGCGGCCTTCATCCCCGCCATGAACCTGTCGAAATTCTCGCGCTTGTTCTTGTAGCGCGCGGGATTGAAGTAGGAGGTGATTACCCAGAAATCGGAACTCATTGCCAAACCTCGATGAATCGGACGAGCCGTGTGCCGCTTTCCTAACTGGCTCGACGGTGTCGGCAAGGAAAAAGCCGTTCAAAAATGGCATCGCGCTGACGGAGCCTCGCGCGGCGGCACGCGTTCGGTTGGGTGAAAGGGGTGGTCCAATGAAATACCGCAAGCTCGGGGACAGCGACCTCGAGGTGTCCGAAATCTCCCTCGGTTCGTGGCTCACCTACGGGGTCGGGGTCGAGGCGAACAAAGCGCGCGCCTGCCTCGACGAAGCCTTCGCGCAAGGCATCAACTTCATCGACACGGCAAACATTTATGGGCGCGGCGCCGCCGAAAGCTTCCTTGGCGAAGCGCTCGAAGGACGCGCCCGCGAGTCGTACGTCCTCGCGACCAAGCTCTACTTCCCCATGACGGACAGCGACCGCGGGCTTTCGCGCGCGCAGGTGGAGAAGCAGCTGGACGCCTCGCTGGAGCGGCTCCAGACTGATTATGTCGATCTCTATCAGTGCCACCGCTACGACTGGGACACGCCGCTCGACGAGACGATGGAGGCGCTGACCCGCGCCGTCGAGAGCGGCAAGGCGCGCTATATAGGGTTTTCGGAATGGCCGGCGGAGCGCATCCGCGCGGCGATCGAGATGACGGGTGTTGCGAAATTCGTCTCCAGCCAGCCGCAATATTCACTGCTGTGGCGCGAGCCCGAGGACGAGGTGATTCCGCTATGCGCTGCCAACGGCATTTCGCAGATCGTCTGGTCGCCGCTCGGCCAGGGCGTGCTCAGCGGCAAATATGATCCGGACCAGCCATCGCCGAAAGATTCGCGCGCGGCGAGCGAGGAGATGGGCGGTTTCATGGAGCGGCTGATGCAGCCTGACGTGCTCCGCGCGGTCCAGCGGTTGAAGCCGATTGCCGAGGAAGCGGGGCTGACTCTCCCGCAATTCGCGCTCGCCTGGGTGCTGCGTGAGCCCAACGTCGCATCGGCGATCATCGGGGCCTCGCGGCCGGAACAGGTGCGCGAGAATGCGGCGGCCTCGGGCGTGGTCGTCGACACGCAGCTGTTCATGCGTGCCGAAGGCATCGTCGATGAAGCGCTCGGCCGGGTCGACACTTGAGATTCATAGAAGGAGAGACACGATGGCAATCACCAGGACTGCAACGGCTCGGTACAACGGGACCGGCAAGGAAGGGCAGGGCGAGCTGACCACCCAGTCGGGCGTGCTCAAGGATCAGCGCTACGGCTTTCACACCCGCTTCGAGGACGCGCCCGGAACCAATCCCGAGGAGCTGATCGCCGCGGCGCATGCAGGCTGCTTCACCATGGCGCTTTCCTTTGCACTGGCGAAGCAGGGTGTCACCGATGCCAGGCTTGAAACCACCGCGCGCGTGACGCTGGTGCCGGAGGGCGAGGGCTTCACCGTCACCCGCTCCGACCTCGATCTCACCGCGGATGTCCCGGATCTCGACGAGGACAAGCTGCGGGCGCTCGCCGACGACGCCAAGAAGAACTGCCCGATTTCCAAGCTGCTCAATGCGGAGATGGAGCTCACCGTCCACGCCGGTGCGGCGGCCACGGCCTAGATCAGATCGCTTTCGAGCTGCGGCGCGAGGGGGACACGAAAATCTCCTCGATCGGCAGCTCGAACAGCTCGGCGATGCGAAAGGCGAGCGGGAGCGAGGGATCGTATTTTCCGGTCTCGATCGCGTTGACGCTCTGGCGCGACACCTCGAGCCGGCCGGCGAGATCCTGCTGGCTCCAGTGGCGCTCAGCGCGAAGCAGTCGGAGGCGGTTCTCCACGCTCAGTCGCCGGCGCCCGATCGGGCGAACGCCGCGAAGCAGCCGAACGCGCCCTGCATGACGATCCAGACGAAGGCGACCCAATAAGTTTCGATCAGCGGCATGACGCCGAACGCCTGGAGGAAGCCCCACACGACCGCAGCGCCCATCGTGACGTTGGTCGCGATGGCGATGCGGCGGAGAACCACCGCCTGGTGATATTCGTCGCGCTCCTCGGACAAATAGCGGCCCCAGCTCGCGAACATGCCGAGGACGGGAAGCGAAGCGACGATCGCCATTGCAAGCAACAATGCGTCGCTGACGTGCCGATGCGCGCGAAGCCAGACCAGGGGCGGCAGGATCAAGCCGTAGGCCACGAGCAGCCACACGGTCCGACGGATGTGCGCCCGCTGCGCGGGGGTGAGATCGCGCTGCTTAGCAGCAAACATGTGTCCAGCTCCTTTGTCAGATAGACAAGGGGGCTTTACAGGCGAGGCAGCGCTGATGTCAAGCGAACTTGACCATAGGGACGTGGGGATGTGCAATCGGTTGAGAGCGTCTCGCCGCATCGCTACATAGCGGCCCCGATGACCAAGATGTTCAAGATCGCGCTTCCCGACGGGTCGGTGAAGGAAATGCCGGAGGGCTCGACCCCGGCCGACGTCGCCGCGGCGATCGGGCCTGGGCTCGCCAAGGCCGCGCTCGCCGCGCGGATCGACGGCGAGGTGCGCGACATCATGCGGCCGTTTGAAGGCGACGCGCAGCTCGCTCTCATCACCACGCGCGACGAGAAGGATGCGCTCGAGCTCGTACGGCACGACTTCGCGCATATTCTCGCCGAGGCGGTGCAGAACCTCTACCCGGGGACACAGATCACCTTCGGTCCCGCGACGGAGGACGGCTTCTATTACGATTTCGCGCCGACCGCCGAGCACGGCCCCTTCACCGAAGAGGAGCTGCCGCTGATCGAGGAGGAGATGCGGCGCATCATCGCCGCCGACAAGCCGCTGGTGCGTGAGGTTTGGGATCGCGCACGGGTGCGTCAGTTCTTCATCGATCACGGCGAAGCGTTCAAAGCGGAGTGGGTGATGGAGCTGCCCGAGGGCGAGCCGATCACTATGTACAAGACGGGCCACGGCGACGCCGACTGGATCGACCTGTGCCGGGGGCCGCACCTCGCCTCGACCGGCAAGCTCGACCCGAATGCGTTCAAGCTGACGCGGGTGTCGGGCGCTTACTGGCGCGGCGATCCCAAGAACCCGATGCTGAGCCGGATCTACGGCACCGCGTGGCTCAACAGGAAGCAGCTCGACGCCTACCTCGTCCGGCTCGAGGAAGCGGGCAAGCGCGACCATCGCAAGATCGGGCAGGAAATGGACCTCTTCCATCTCCAGCCCGAAGCCCATGGCTCGATCTTCTGGCATCCCAAGGGATACATCATCTGGCGCGAGCTCGAGGCCTATATGCGCCGGCGGATCGACGCTGCCGGTTACCGCGAGGTCAAGACGCCGCAGCTGATGGATGCACGCCAATGGGAGCAGTCGGGCCACTGGGGCAAGTATCGCGAGAACATGTTCATCGTCCCCGACGAAATCCCTTCGACGGACGATGACGCCCCCATCCTGTCGGGCACAGCCGACCTGATGGCGCTGAAGCCGATGAACTGCCCGGCGCACGTCCTCATCTTCAAGCAGGGCATCAAGAGCTACCGCGACCTGCCGCTCAGGATTTACGAGAACGGCTGCTGCCATCGCAACGAGCCGCACGGCGCGCTTCACGGGTTGATGCGCGTGCGCCAGTTCACGCAGGACGATGCACACATCTTTTGCCGCGAGGACCAGATCATCGACGAGGTCCGCGCGTTCTGCGAGCTGTCCGACCGCGTGCTGAAAGATCTCGGCTTTCCCGATTACGCGGTGAAGCTCGCGCTTCGCCCGGACCAGCGCTACGGAAGTGACGAGGATTGGGACAAGGCCGAAGACGAGCTTCGCGACGCAGTCGCGGCGGCCGGCATGGCGAACGAGGAATTCGGCTGGGAGGAACTGCCGGGCGAAGGGGCCTTTTACGCGCCGAAGCTCGAATGGCACCTGACCGATGCCATCGGCCGCACCTGGCAGGTCGGTACGATCCAGTCCGACCGTGTGCTGCCCGAGCGGCTCGATGCGAGCTATGTCGCGGAGGACGGGCAGCGGCACCGCCCGATCATGCTGCACCGCGCGATCTTCGGCTCCTACGAGCGGTTCATCGGCATCCTGATCGAGCATTATGCGGGCAAGTTCCCGCTATGGCTTGCGCCGGTGCAGGCGGTGGTCGCGACCATCGTATCGGAAGCCGACGATTATGCTCGCGACGCCGCGGCTAAGCTATCGGCTGCCGGAATCCGCGTGGAAGTCGACCTCAGGAACGAGAAGATCAACTACAAGGTGCGCGAGCACAGCCTCGCCAAGGTCCCGCTGCTGCTGGTCGTCGGCAAGCGCGAGGCGGAGGAGGGGACGATTGCCCTGCGCCGGCTCGGCTCCGACGAGCACCAGAAGGTGATGAGCCTGGACGAGGCGGTGTCGATGATCCGCGACGAGGCGGTCCCGCCGGACCTGAGGGCCGACTAGCGGGCATTTCGCTGCTCGTCGTCGCCGCCGGCGACGGTGTCGAAATAGCGATGCAGCACCTGCAGCCGCTGGTCGTCGGCCTGGCGGACTTCGCGGCGGGCATGCTCGGCCTCCGTGCCGATTTGGATCAGCCTGTCGAGAGTCTCGTCGACGTAGCGCTCGCGCTCGCTTCGGCTCGCGTTCCGGCACCGCTCGAGGCAGGCGTCGATCAGCTCGGGCACGCGATTGTCGCACGACAGCAGCAGCGCTCGATGTTCGTGAGTCAGAGACGGCGAGTTGCGCTCGGCAACGAACGCGTCGATCCGGGCGCGCGAGCGCTTCGCCTGCTGACGCGACACCCAGTCGAGCCCACTCTCGAACCGGCGCCAACGCGCATGCGGTGCGGCGTTCGCCAGCGGCACATGCTCGACCCCTTTCGCTGCGGGATGGAGGCGCCGCCGCCGCAGGCTCCATCCGAGCCGCGCCGCCACGGCAAGCATGCCGGCAGCGACGGCAACGGC
Organism: Sphingomicrobium sp.; assembly: GCA_035700945.1. GTDB lineage: Bacteria > Pseudomonadota > Alphaproteobacteria > Sphingomonadales > Sphingomonadaceae > Sphingomicrobium. The sequence continues at coordinate 10,173 of DASSOE010000010.1, forward strand.
CCACCACTCGTCACTTTGGAAGCCTGCCGCACCGATAGCGAGCGCGGCGATCCCAAGCATCGCCGTCAGGCCGACGAGGAGCGCCCGGACGAAGCGCGCGAGCGGCCGCCGCACGGCGTTTGCGGCCGCCACAAGCAGCGCGACGGTGACACCGGCGGCAACCAGGAAGAGAAACCTCAGCATTCGTGTTCGCGGCCCTCCCCCGCCGATGTAGGCATTGCGGACGCCCGCTGCGAGGGCTGGGGGTTGACCCGAGTCCGCCACAGCTTGCGGCAAAAAAGACTCACAATCGTTCACGCGCACTTTTCATCCGGCGCCCGAGTGCTTAATTCGCAGGCTGCTCAACAACTTTTCTGGAGACCGCATATACCGCCGCCCTATCCGCGCCGTAATCAGGCGCCGCCGCAATTCACCGGCCCCCGCTACAACGAGTTCATCCAGTCCCAGAAGGTCCGGGTGATCGACGAAAACGGCGAAAACCTGGGCGTGATGTATACGCGCGAAGCGTTCGAGCAGGCGCAGTCGGTCGGTCTCGATCTCGTCGAAATCTCGCCGAATGCCGATCCGCCGGTCGCCAAGTTCCTCGATATCGGCCGCTACAAGTACGAGGCGCAGAAAAAGGCCGCCGAGCAGCGCAAGAAGCAGAAGACGCAGGAGATCAAGGAGATCAAGATGCGTCCGAACATCGACGACCACGATTACGACACCAAGATGAAGAAGGTCTTCGAGTTCCTCGAGGAAGGCGACAAGGTGAAGGTCACGATGCGTTTCCGCGGCCGTGAGATGGCGCATGGCGAGCTCGGCATGGCGGTGCTTCGGCGCGTCCAGGAACAGACCGCGGAAATGGCCAAGATCGAGGCCCACCCGCGCATGGAGGGCCGCCAGATGCTGATGGTGCTCGCGCCGAAATAGCCGTGGCGAGCCGCTCGCTCAGCTGTCCGCGCTGCAGCGGCTCGATGGAGGCCGGCTATGTCGTCGATGTCATGTACGGTCACGGCAGCGCCGGCGTTCCCAAGTGGGTCGCAGGCGAGCCGGAACGCAGTATTTGGACCGGGCTCAAGCTGAGAGGCAAAGAGCAGCTGCCGGTGACCACTTACCGCTGCCGCCGCTGCGGCTATCTCGAAAATTACGCATAGCGCCCGCCGCGCAGCTTACTTACACTGCTGTTGCCAAATTGCTTCAGCGGAGCCGCATTGTTGTCGTTCCGTATACGCAATCGCTTCCTTTGATTCTCCATCAGCATTAGCCTTCGCTCCGAGCGCGTGCTCCCAGCACGCGAAAGGGGAGAGACAGACATGATCCGCAAGTCCGCGTGGCTGCTTTCGGCTGGGCTGTTCGCAGTTGCGACTCCGGCATTCGCACAGACTTCCGTTTCCGACACCGACACCGACAAGCAGGCTGCGCAGCCGACTCCCGGCGCGACCGAAGGCGCTGCTGCCGAGGACCAGGCGAGCGAGCCGCAGCCAATCAGTACCGGCGAAATCGTGATCACCGCGACCCGCCGCAACCAGGCACTGTCGGACGTGCCGATGGCGGTCAGCGCGGTGACCGCCCAGCAGCTGCAGTATACCGGCGCGACCGACATCCGTCAGCTCGACCAGGTCTCGCCGTCGCTTCTCGTCTCCTCGACCACTTCCGAAGCGGGCGCCGCCGTCGCCCGCATCCGCGGCATCGGTACGGTCGGCGACAACCCCGGCCTCGAGGGCTCCGTCGGCGTCTTCATCGACGGCGTTTATCGTGCCCGCGCGGGGATGGCTTTGACCGACCTCGGCCCGCTCGACCGAATCGAAGTGTTGCGTGGCCCGCAAGGAACCTTGTTCGGCCGCAACACCTCGGCGGGCCTGATCTCGATCATTACCGCCAAGCCGCGCTTTACCCCGGAAGTGAGCGGTCAGCTCGACGTCGGCAATTTCGATTACCGGCGGGCGCAGGCGAGCGTCACCGGGCCGCTCGGCGACACCGTCGCTGCGCGGCTCGACGCCGTGTGGGTCAAGCGCGACGGCTTCCTCAAGGACGTGATTTCGGGCCGTGACATCAACGACCGCAACCGCTGGATGACTCGCGGGCAGGTGCTGTTCCAGCCCAGCGACGACTTCTCGTTTCGCCTGATCGGCGACTATTCGAAGAAGAGCGAGGAATGTTGCGGCGCCGTCTACCTGCCGACGCAGGACGTGTTCGCCACAGGTGGCGGCGGCATCACCACCGGTCCGTCCACGATCAAGCACATCCTGACCGGCCTCGGCGCGACGATCATTGACGACCCCTCCGAACGGGAGATGTCGATCACCCCCGGCCGCAACTACAATAGTGACGTCAGGGACTGGGGGCTGTCCGGTGAGGGGGTTTACGACTTCGGCTGGGCGGAACTGACCTCGATCACCGCCTATCGCTACAACAAATATACACGCGGCATGGATGCCGACTTCAACAATCTCGACATCCTCTATCGCGACGACGACGGCGGCTCGTACAACCGCTTCAAGACTTTCAGCCAGGAGTTGCGGCTCCAGGGCAATGCGTTCGGCAACCGCCTCGACTGGCTCGTCGGCGGTTATTACGCCAACGAGAAGCTGCAGGTCGCGGACAACCTCTCCTACGGCGACGATTACGACGCTTACGCGAACTGCCTCGTCGCCGACAATTTCGCCGCGGCTACCGGCCAGGCGGCGCTGCTCGCGCCGGGCACGCCGACCTGCTTCAACCCGATCATCGCCAACGCGCTGCTGCCGCTGGTCGGCGCCAATGCGCCCGCACTCGCGGCGTTCGCCCGGCTTCCGATCAACCTCGGGCCGCCGTTTGGCGTCATCAACTTCGGCAACCCGCCGTTCACCAACAGTGGCTTTGCCAACGTCGCGACCCTGCTCGGGCGTCCGGGATTGACGCTCGCCGGCACCGGCCTCAACGACCTGTACGATCAGTCGTCCAACAACTGGGCGCTGTTCACGCACAACATCTTCTCGATCACGGATCGCCTGAAGCTTACCGCCGGGCTGCGCTACACGCACGAACGCAAGACGCTCAGCGCCGATCTCACCGACAACATGGGGCTCTGCACCGTGATCTCGGCCTCGCCCTTCGCCGCGCTCCAGCAGCTTCCCTGCGTGCTCGCGAGCATCCCGGGCGGAAGCCTCGGCATCGATGACGAGCGGACCGAGAACAAGCTCTCCGGCACGGCCGTGCTGAGCTACAAGCCGACCGATCGCCTGCTGACCTACGCAAGCTACTCGCACGGCTACAAGGCGGGCGGCTTCAACCTCGACCGCTCGGCGCTGTTCCGCGCCGCGAGCCCGCAGGGCACGCCGCCTTTGTCGGGCAGCGGCTCGGTTTGCGTGAGCGCGGCCCAGCCGGGCTGCGCCGGAATTCTGGCATCGGGCGCGGACCTCCAGTTCCTGCCGGAAACGAACGACGCGATCGAGATTGGTGCCAAGTACAACGGAGCCTGGATCGACCTCAATGTCGCGGTCTTCCACCAGCTGTTCAGCAACTTTCAGCTGAACACATTCAACGGCCTCAACTTCATCGTCGAGAACATCAACAGCTGCAGCGACGACCTGAACGGCGCCGACACCGATAACGATCCGCGCACCGGCGCCTGCACCGGCGATACGCGCGCGGGCGTCAAGAACACCGGCTTCGAGATCGAGGCGTTCACGCGGCCGTTGCGCGACCTCTCGGTCAACGGCGGCATCACCTATTCGAACGTCCGGTACCGCGACAATCTGGTGGGTGCCGACGGCAAGCCGCTGTCGAATGCGCTGTGGCAGCTGCCCGGCCGGCAGATCTCGAATGCGCCGAAATGGACGGTGACCGCATCGACCGCATGGACTCCGCCGATCGGCGACAGCGGGATGCACGGCCTCGTCTATGCCGACGTCCGCTACATGAGCAAGTTCGATACCGGATCCGACCTCGACATCGAGAAGGTTCAGGATGCCTTCGCGGTGGTCAACGGGCGCATCGGGCTCGAGGGGCCGGACGGCCGCTGGGGCATCGAGCTGTGGGCCCAGAACCTGTTCGACAAGACCTACAAGCAGGTTGCGTTCGACGCGCCGATCCAGGGAACCCCGGGAACGACGATCCGCGCGGTTCAGGCGGGCTTCTTCCCGCGGGCGACGCAGCTTTACGGGGCGTTCCTCGGTGAGCCGCGGACCTTCGGCGTGACCCTGCGCGGCAAGCTCGGCTTCGAGCGCGCGGCGCCGCCGCCCTATGTCGCGCCGCCCGCGCCTCCGCCGCCGCCACCGCCGGTGGTCGAGCAGCCGGCTCCGCCCCCGCCGCCGCCTCCGCCGCTCCCGGCACCGACCGAGCGCGGGGAGCGAGGCTGAGTATTCGGTAAAACGGACAGTCCCTCGGATGAGGGACTGTCCCTATGCCGCTTGCGCTCGCGACGGCTCGCGCACGGCCTCCAGCAGCGCCGAGCGAAGCGCGTCGATCTGCTTGCTGCCGAGCTTCGTTCCGCCGGGCGCGGTGAGATAGAAGACGTCGACCGCGCGCTCGCCATAAGTGGCGATGTGCGCCGAGTGGATCGTATGGCCGCAGCGGTGGATCGCCGCCGCGAGCGCCGCGAGTAGCGCCGGCCGGTCGCGCGCATTGACCTCGACGACTGTGGTGCGCGTCGACGCCCGCTCGGCGATCGCGACGGACGGCGCGACCTCGAACGCGCTGGTGCGGCGCGGAGGCTCAGCCGACGGCAGCGGCGGCGGCTCGGCGCTCGTCAACGCATGGTCCACGGCCTTCGCCAGGCGTGCGCGCTGCCGGCGGTCGCGATAGGGCTGGCCGCGCCCGTCGAGCACCAGGAGGTTGTCGAGCGCGATACCGTCGCGGGTGGTGTGGATCCGCGCATCGATGATGTTCGCACCGGCCGACGCGAGACCGGCGCAGATCCGGTAGAAAAGCCCTTCGCGGTCGGGCGTGAAGACACTGACTCGAGTGGCGCCGCTTTCCGGGTCATCGGCGACGGCGACGCTCGGCTTGGCATCGCCGATGCGCGCCTCGGTCTCGGCGACCTGCCGTGCGTTGGCGACCTGCCACGGCAGCGGCTCGGCGAGCCAATAACTGTCGGGCAGCCGCCTCGCATGCGCCTTGGCCGCGCTGGCCTTCCAGCCGAGCGCTTGCGCCAGTTCCTTTTGCCGCGCGCGCACCAGCTCGGTCCGGCCGTGCTGCTTGTGTCCCAGCCGCAGCCGCTCCTCGGCCGCTTCGAAGAGCGTGCGAAGGAGCGTGCGCTTCCATTCGTTCCAGATGCCGGGTCCGACGGCGCGGATGTCGACAACGGTCAGGATCAGGAGGAGCCGCAGCCGCTCCGGGCTTTGCACCTGGCGGACGAAATCTTCGATCGTCTTGGGGTCGGCAAGGTCGCGCTTGAACGCGGTCGACGAGAGCAGCAGGTGGTGGCGGACCAGCCATGAGACCGTCTCCGTCTCGGCCGGGTCGAGTCCGAAGCGCGGGCACAGCTTGAGCGCGATGTCGGCGCCAATGACGCTGTGATCGCCCCCGCGCCCCTTGGCGATGTCGTGCAGCAGGACGGCGACGTAGAGTACCCGGCGCGAGGCGATCTGCTTGAATATGGCCGTCGAGATCGGGTGATCCTGCTTCAACTCGCCGCGCTCGATTGCCGCCAACAGGCCGATCGCGCGGATCGAATGCTCGTCGACCGTATAATGGTGGTACATGTCGAACTGCATCTGCGCGACGACGCGGCCGAAGTCGGGAACGAAGCGGCCGAACACGCCGGCCTCATTCATCCAGCGCAGCACCAGCTCGGGCGAACGCACGCAGGTCAATGCTTCCATGAACAGCGCGTTTGCCGCCGGATCGCGGCGGGTGGCGCGATCGATCAGCACCGCGTCGCGGGTTGCCGCGCGCATAGCCGTCGGGTGGATTTCGAGCCGCTCGCGGGCCGCGAGCGCGAAGAGTTCGAGCAGGCGAACGGGTTCGGCACGAAAGAAATCGTCCGAGGGGATCGCGATCCGTCCGCGGTCGAGCACGAAGCCCCCGAGCCGCTTTGGGCGACGGCGGATGGTGGGAAGCGCGAAGCGGAAGCCCTTCTTGCCGAGCTGCTCGTCGAGCTGGGCGAGGAACAGGCCGGTGAGGTCGCCGACGGTCTTCGCGTTGAGGAAATAGAATTGCATGAAGCGCTCGACCGCCGATTTTCCCGGCCGGTCGGCGTAGTTCATGATTTCCGCGATCCGCGGCTGATAATCGAAGCTCAGCCGCTCCTCGGGGCGTCCGGCGAGCAGGTGGAGGTGGCAGCGCACCGACCAGAAGAAGCGTTCCGCCCGGTCGAAGCGGCGGAACTCCGCGGCGGTCAGAAGCCCGGCGCCGACGAGGTCCGGCGGGCGCTCGACGCCGTGGACATATTTGCCGATCCAGTAGAGCGCGTGGAGGTCGCGCAGCCCACCCTTGCCGTCCTTGACGTTGGGCTCGACGACATAGCGGCTGTCGCCCATCTTGACGTGGCGCTCGTCGCGCTCGGCGAGCTTTGCGGCGACGAACTCGCTTGCGGAGCCTGCGACTACCTCCTTGCGGAAGCGCCGCATCGCGACATCGAACAATTTCTCATCGCCCCATAGCCAGCGCGCTTCGAGGAAGGCGGTGCGGACCGTCATGTCCTTCTTGGCGAGCGCGATGAGCTGCGCGGTCGAGCGCACCGAATGGCCCACCTTGAGCTTCAGGTCCCACAGCAGGTGCAGGATCGCCTCGGCGGTGCGCTCCTGGTCCGGCGTCGGTGCCCTCGCGGACAGGAACATCAAGTCGAGGTCGCTGAACGGCGCCATCTCCCCGCGGCCCGTGCCGCCTAGGCCGACCAGTGCGGGCCCGTCGACCGGCAGGTCGACAATTCGGCTGCAGACGAAATCATGGGCGAGGCGAACGATCTGGTCGTGAAGGAAGGCGGTGGCCCGCGCCGCGGCACGGCCGTTCCCCGGCTCCCGGCCAAGGCGCGTCGCAACTTCCGCACGGCCCTGATCGAGCGCCTCACGAAGGATCGCTGCCGCGCCGCCGGTGAGCTTCCTGCCTGGGCGAAGCGCCGCGAGGCGGTCGGCAACCGCGCGGCGGTCGACGATCGCGCGCTGGTTGTCGATCTCGTGGAAGCTCATCAGCCCTGCTCGGACGCCAGTCTCTTGAGGCGATATAGTTGCTCGAGCGCTTCGCGCGGAGTCAGGCTGTCCGGCTCGATCTCACCGAACGCCGCGGTGAGCGGGTCAGGGCCGTGCTCCGGCTCAGCGGTCGCGGCGAAGAGGGGCAAATCGTCGAGTCCGGCAGCGATCCCGCCGGTGGCGTCGCGGCCTGCCTCCAGCTTGGCGAGCACCGATTTGGCGCGCGCGACCACGGCGGGCGGCAGGCCGGCGAGCTTGGCGACGGCAATCCCGTAACTTCGGTCGGCGGCGCCGTCGGCGACCTCGTGGAGCAGGACGAGGTCGCCCTTCCATTCCCGCGCGCGGACGTGGTGGAGCGAGAGCGCATCGAGCCTGCCGGCGAGCCGGGTCAGCTCGTGATAGTGGGTCGCGAAAAGGGTCCGACACTGCACCTGGTCGTGCATCGCCTCGACCACCGCCCAGGCGATCGCGAGCCCGTCGTAAGTCGAGGTGCCGCGGCCGATCTCGTCGAGGATGACGAGGCTTTTCGGAGTCGCCTGGGCGAGAATCGCCGCGGTCTCCACCATTTCGACCATGAAGGTCGAGCGGCCGCGTGCGAGATTGTCCGAGGCGCCGACGCGGCTGAACAGGCGGTCGACGATGCCGACCTTCGCGCGCGTGGCCGGCACGAAGCTTCCGGACTGCGCGAGCACGGCGATCAGCGCGGCCTGGCGCAGGAAGGTCGACTTGCCGCCCATGTTGGGCCCGGTGATCAGCCACAACCGATCGTTCGCGCCCATCGACAAATCGTTGGCGACGAAGCGCTCGCCTGTCTGCTGGAGCGCGGCTTCGACGACCGGGTGACGGCCAGCGTCGACGTCGAGGCAAGGCTCGTCGGTCAGCTGCGGGAGCGTCCATCCGCCCTCCGCGGCCCGATGGGCGTGGCTGCCCGCGACATCGATCCTCGCGATCGCCTCGGCGGTGGCGGTGATCTGCGGCGCGGCGGCGACGACAAGCGCCGTCAACTCCTCTGCGTGCGCGGCCTCCGCCGCGAGCGCATGCGCACCGGCCTGAACGACGCGGCTCGCCTCCTCGTGTAGTTCGGGCGAGTTGAAGCGCACGACTCCGGCAAGCGTCTGGCGGTGGGTGAAGCCGCTGTCGGGCGCCATCAGCCGGTCGGCATGTTTGGCTGAAACCTCGACGTGGTACCCGAGCACCGCGTTGTGCCGGATCTTGAGCGAGGCGATGCCGGTCGAATCGCGATAGCGCGCCTCGAGCGCGGCAATGGCGCGACGGCCGTTCGACGCGGCTTCGCGCAGCGCGTCGAGGGCCGGGTCATAGCCTTCGGCGATATAGCCGCCCTTGGATGCGTCGATCGGCGGAGAGTCGACGATTGCGGCGCGGAGGCGATCGACCAGCGCGGCGTGCCCGCCGAGGCGCGGGAGCAGCGCTTCGAGCAGGCGCGGCCGCTCTGGCTCGATCTCCAGCTCGTTCCGAAGCGCCGCTGCTGCCGCGAGCCCGTCGCGCAGCAGCGCGAGGTCGCGCGGACTGCCGCGGCCGGCGGCCAGCCGTGCAAGCGCACGCGCGACGTCCGGCAGCGCCTTCAGCGCCGAGCGGACCCGCTCGCGGCGGATTGCATCCTCGTTGAGCCAGGCGACGAGCGCCAGCCGCTGCTCGATGGCAGCGCGATCGGTCAGCGGCGCGGAAATGTCTTCGCACAACAGGCGGCGTCCGGCGGCGGTCTGGCAGCGGTCGATCTCGCCGAGCAGGCTGCCCGCGACGGTCCCGCCGACCGAGCGCGTCAGCTCGAGGCTGTCGCGGGTCGCCGCGTCGATCGCCATGTAGCCTGAGCGGCTGACCCGCCGCGGCGCGTCTAGCAGGATGCCCGCGCCCTTCTGCGTCGCATCGAGGTAAGCGAGCAGCCCGCCCGCGGCGACAAGCTCCGCGCGCGAAGGAGAGCCCAACCCGTCGAGCGTCGCGAGGCCGAAGCGGGCTTTCAGCGCGCGTTCGCCGGCGAGGCTGTCGAACCCGCCCTTGCCGTTGAGAACACCAGGGACTGTCCCACTGGGGACTGTCCCTTCCTCCGCAATCGTTTCCGCCGGCGACAGGCGCGCAAGCTCCGCGGTCAATTCGCCCGGCCCGCAGCTCACCAGCTCGAACCGACCGGTGGAAATGTCGGCGGCGGCGATCGCCCATTCGTCGCCGGCGCTTCCGACGGCGGCGAGCCAGTTGGCGGCGGACGATTCGAGCAAAGTCTCCTCGGTCAGCGTGCCCGGCGTCACCAGGCGGATGATGGCGCGATCGACCAGCGCTTTGGAGCCGCGGGCCTTGCGCGCTGCGACCGGGCTTTCGGTCTGCTCGGCAATGGCGACGCGGTGTCCGGCCCTGATCAGCCGCGCGAGGTAGGACTCGGCAGAATGAACCGGCACGCCGCACATCGGTATCGGCTCGCCTGCGTCCATGCCGCGTCTGGTGAGCGCGATGTCGAGCGTCGCTGAAGCGGCCTTGGCGTCATCGAAGAACAATTCGAAAAAATCGCCCATGCGATAGAAGAGCAAGGCGTCGCCGGCCTCGTCCTTGAGGCGCCGGTATTGGGCCATCATCGGGGTCGGGGCGTCGGCGCGGGCCATCGGCAGAGCCTAGCCCTGTTCGTCATTCCCGCGAAAGCGGGAATCCCGCTTTTCTTCCCAGGTTTAGGCAGCGGGACCCCCGCTTTCGCGGGGGTGACGGTTCAGGTAAGGCCCTCGCCCATGTCTGAATCCAACGTCAAATATACCGAAGGCGAAGCGCTCGACTTCCACTCGCACGGGCGGCCAGGGAAGCTCGAGATCATCGCCTCGAAGCCGATGGCGACGCAGCGCGACCTCAGCCTCGCTTATTCGCCGGGGGTGGCGGTGCCGGTGCGCGCGATCGCCGAGAACCCGACCTGCGCCTACGACTACACGACCAAGGGCAATCTCGTCGCGGTGATCTCGAACGGGACGGCGATCCTCGGCCTCGGCAATTTGGGCGCGCTCGCAGCCAAACCGGTGATGGAAGGCAAAGCGGTGTTGTTCAAGCGCTTCGCCGACGTCGACGCCATCGACATCGAAGTCGCGACCGAGGACGCGCAGCGCTTCATCGACGCAGTCGAACTGCTCGAGCCGAGCTTCGGCGGGATCAACCTCGAGGACATTGCCGCGCCCGACTGCTTCATCATCGAGCAGACCCTGCGCGAACGGATGAATATCCCGGTCTTCCACGACGACCAGCACGGCACCGCAATCATCACCGCCGCGGGTCTGATCAACGCCTGCCTGCTCACCCACCGAAAGCTTTCGGACATCAAGGTCGTTGTGAATGGCGCCGGCGCCGCGGCGATCGCCTGCACCGAGCTCATCAAGGCGATGGGCGTTCGAGGCGACAATGTGATCATGTGCGACCGCAAGGGCGTGATCAGCAAGGAGCGGACGGACCTCGACCAGTGGAAATCGGCGCACGCCGTTGCGACGGACGCCAAAGGACTGGCTGACGCGCTCGAAGGCGCCGACCTGTTCCTCGGGCTTTCGGCCGCCGGGGTGCTCAAGCCGGAAATGGTGAAGAAGATGGCCAAGGAGCCGATCATCTTCGCCATGGCCAATCCCGACCCGGAAATCTGGCCGCCCGATGCGACCGAGGTCCGGCCTGACGCGATTATCGCCACCGGCCGCTCGGACTTTCCGAACCAGGTCAACAACGTGCTGGGCTTCCCGTTCATTTTCCGGGGCGCGCTCGACGTGCGCGCGACGGCCATCAACGACGCGATGAAGATCGCCGCCGCGGAGGCGCTGGCCGAGCTCGCGCGCGAGCCGGTGCCGGAGGAAGTCGCCGCCGCCTATGGCGGGCGAGCCCAGAGCTTCGGGCGCGATTACATCATCCCCGCGCCGTTCGACCCGCGGCTGATGGAAGTGGTCGCGTCGGCGGTCGCCGAAGCGGCGGTGCAGAGCGGAGTCGCGCAAAAGCCGATCGCGAACATGGAGGCTTACCGGCAGGAGCTTCGCGCCCGGCTCAACCCGACCGTGTCGGTGATGAGCCTCGCTTACGAGAATGCCCGCTCGAACCCGAAGCGCGTGCTGTTCGCCGAAGGCGAGGAGCCCAACGTGCTGCGCGCCGCGATCGCGTTCAAGGAAGGCGGCTACGGCACGCCGGTCCTCGTCGGGCGCGAGGATGTCTACGACCTGTTGAAGGAAATGGGCGTCGACAATCCGAAGGATTACGAGGTTCTCAACAGCCGCAACTCGCCGCTGGTGGGCCGCGCGGTCGAGTTCATCTACGCCAAGCACCAGCGCCACGGCATGCTCCGCCGGCAGATCGAGCGAATGGTCAATCAGGACCGCAATTTCTTTGCCGCCGCGATGCTCTCGCTCGGCGAAGCCGACGCGATGATCACCGGCACGACGCGGCCGTTCAGCGAATCGCTCAAGCAGGTTCGCACGGTGATCGAGGACGAACCGGGCGCGACTCCGTTCGGGATCAACGTGATCGTCAGCCGCAGTCACACGGTGCTCATCGCCGACACCGCGGTGACCGAGCGTCCGACGGCGGAGCAATATGCGGCGATCGCGCTGCGCGCCTCGTCCTTCGCTCGGCGCATGGGCCTCGAGCCGCGAGTTGCCTTCACCAGCTACACAACGTTCGGCAACCCGCCGGGCATGCACGTCGAAGGCCTCCGCGAGGCGGTGAAGCTGCTCGACGGGTTCCAGGCCGACTTCGAATATGAAGGCGAAATGGCCCCGGACGTGGCGCTCAATTATGACATGCAGCGCCAATATTATCCGTTCACCCGCCTCTCCGGGCCCGCCAACATCCTGGTCATGCCCGGCCTCCAGTCGGCGAGCTTGTCGGCGAAGCTCCTAAGGGCCGTCGGCGGCGAAAGCGTACTCGGGCCGTATATCCTCGGGCTGGAGCTGCCGGTGCAGATCGCCCCGATGACGGCGAGCGCCTCGGATCTGGTAATGCTCGCCGTGCTCGCCGCCGGCGATGCGCATGCACGCCAGCAAAGAGAGGCGGCGCGGGTGTGACATTCCTCTCCATCGCGTAGCGATGGGGAGGGGGACCGCTGCCGTAGGCGGTGGTGGAGGGGCCACCGGCACCCGGCCCCTCCACCATCGAATCTTCGTTCGATGGTTCCTCTCCCCACGAGCTGCGCTCGCCGGGAGGAATCTATATGCGGTCCACTGAGCTAACCGGGTCCGCCTCTCTCAGCGCGGCGATGATCGCGTGAAGGTGGGCGAGATCGTGGACCTCGATGTCGAGGTGGAAGGTCTGGAAGCTGCCGTCGCGGTGGACCAGCTGGAGGTTGATGATGTTGGCGTGCTTCGCACCGAGGATGCTCGACATCGTGCCGAGCGCGCCGGGAATGTCGCGCAGGATCACGGCGAGGCGCGCCGCGCCGCCGTCCGAGCCTTCGCCCCAGGCGAGGTCGAGCCAGTCGGCATCGACCCCGCTCGCGAGCGTGTCGCAGCCGATGACATGGACCTCGATCTCCTCGTCCTCGCGCCTCAGGCCGACGATCCGGTCTCCCGGAATCGGATAGCAGCATTGCGCGAGGTGGTAAGCGACGCCGGGCGTCAGCCCCTTGATCGAGATCGCCTTGCGCTGCCCCACCGGCCGCGGCGCGACATCGCCGCCGGCTGAACCCGGCATCAACGCCTCCATCAACGCCTCGTCGCTGATGCGCTTGCGCGCGATCGCGATCATCAGCTCGTCCTGATTCTCGATCTTGAGTTTCTTGAGCGCGCGCTTCTGCGCCTCCTTGTCGAGCTCGGCGGGAAGCCGCTGAACGATCTCGTCGTAGATCTTGCGGCCGAGCTCGACCGTTTCCTCGCGCTCCTTGTGGCGCACGAAGCGGCGCACCCCTGCCCGCGCCTTGCCGGTCGCGACGAAGCGCAGCCAGCTCGGCTGCGGATGCTGCGCTTCGGACGCGAGGATTTCGACCTGGTCGCCGTTCTCGAGCATCGTGCGCAGCGGCACGACGCGGCCGTTGACCTTCGCGCCGACCGTGCGGTCGCCAAGATCGGTGTGGACGGCATACGCAAAATCGACCGGCGTCGCCCCTTTGGGCAGCTGGATCAGCTCGCCCTTGGGCGTGAAGGCGAAGATCCGGTCCTGGTACATCGCCATCCGGGTATGCTCGAGCAGCTCCTCGGGGCTCTCGGCGTGGTCGAGGATCTCGACGAGGTCGTCGACCCAGGGGACGTTCATTTCGCCCTGTGGCTTGCCTTCCTTGTAGGCCCAATGGGCGGCGAGGCCGCGCTCGGCCTGCTCGTGCATCTCCCTCGAGCGGATCTGGATCTCGATCCGCATCTTCGAATCGTGGATGACGGAGGTGTGGAGGCTTCGGTAGCCGTTGCGCTTCGGCGTCGAGATGTAGTCCTTGAAGCGGCCCGGAACCATCGGCCAGCGCTGGTGGATCAGGCCAAGGGCCCGATAGCATCCGCCGACATCGTCGACGATGATCCGGAACGCCATCACGTCCGACAATTGCTCGAAGCTGATGTGCCGCTCGGCCATCTTCCTCCAGATCGAGAAGGGATGCTTCTGGCGGCCCGTCACCTCGGCCTCGAGGCCGTTGTCGGCGAGGTAGAGCTGGAGACCCAGCCCGATTCGGTTGACGAGGTCGCCACCCGATTCGGTCAGCTGTTGCAGCCTCCGGGTGATCGAGGCGTAGGCATCCGGCTCGAGCTCCTTGAACGCGAGCGTCTGCATCTCGGTCATCATCTCGTACATGCCGATCCGCTCGGCGAGCGGCGCGTAGATATCCATCGTTTCGCGCGCGATCCGCCGGCGCTTCTCCTCCGACTTGATGTGGTGGAGCGTGCGCATGTTGTGCAGCCGGTCGGCGAGCTTGACGAGCAGCACGCGGATGTCGTCGCTGAGCGCCAGGAGGAACTTGCGGAGGTTCTCGGCGGCCCGCTCGTTCTCCGACTGCGCTTCGATCTTGCTGAGCTTGGTCACGCCGTCGACCAGCCGCGCGACCTCTTTGCCGAAGAGCCGCTCGACTTCCTCCGGAGTCGCGACCGTGTCCTCGATCGTGTCGTGGAGGATCGCGGTGACGATGGTCTGGTCGTCAAGCTTCAGGTCGGTGAGGATGCCCGCGACCTCGATCGGGTGGCTGAAATAAGGGTCGCCGGAGGCGCGCTGCTGGTCGCCGTGCGCCTTCATCGAGAAGACGTAGGCGCGGTTGATCAGCCCCTCGTCCGCATCAGGATCGTAGGAGCGGACCCTCTCGACCAGTTCATACTGTCGCAGCACGCTTCTAGATGGGGGACGGCAGCGCCATTGTGCAAGCGCGAAAAGGGTGGGGCCCTCGGACGAGTTGGAGGGCCCCCGGGAGACTTACTGGGCGGCGAGCGCCTTGTTCGGCGCTGGCTTCGCCGAGGCGTTGCAGCGCTCGAGCTCCGCCGGCGTGAAGGCGCGGCCGTCGACGAGGAAGCGGTCGACATGGCCGGCGCGCTTGGCGAGCGACTGGCACAGGACCAGCGGACGGCTTTCGTCGGTTGCGCCCTGGCACGCCGCGGCGCCGCAATTCCAGCTGATGTCGCGCACGATCATGCGGCCGGAGGTCGGCGTCGCGAGGGTCGCCGAATAGTTTGACGCAACGGCCGGCCCGGCGGCAACGGCTATGCCGAGTAGGAAGGTAGCGGAACGGATCATCGCAGCACCCCTTTATATAAGTTGCGATTTGCAACGAATAATATGACTAGTTTCACATTGCAACTATTTTTTGGAACTCTTCTGTGCTTTGATGAGATTTGCCGAGGGGAGAGAAAGCGACGAATGCCGGCAGACACGCTCACGTCGGATATCGATCGGTTCAAGCAAGCCGCGCTGACGTGCCCGATCCCTGCTGCCGTCGAGCTGATCGGCGAGAAGTGGGCCTTTCTCATCCTCCGCGGCGCCTTTAACGGCCTCCACCATTTCGAGGAGTTTCAGGCGGGACTCGGCATCGCGCGCAATATCCTGTCAGACCGCCTGTCGAAGATGGTCGCCGGCGGGATCCTCGCGCGCTCCGCCGATCCCAACGACAAGAGGCGGGTGATCTACTCGCTCACGCCCAAGGGTGAGGGGCTGCTGCCCGTGGTGCTCGCGCTTCGCCAGTGGGGGGAGCAATGGGGCTATGGCAACATGCAGATCCTGCTCGCGGACCGGCGCGACCTCAGGCCGGTCCGCAAGATCTGCGTGCAGGCGCATGACGGGCGCGAGCTCAAGCTCAGCGAGCTGACCTGGATCGACCGCGACGGCGAGGGCCTTTTCAGCACCGCCGCCGAATAAAAGTCATTCCATCGCCAGGAGGTGGTCGCGCAGCGCGCGCGCGTCGTGAAGCGCGTTGTGCGGCACCTTGCTGTTCGCCGCCGTGCTGAAGTTGCTCATCGGCACCAGGCGAAAGGTGACGTGACGGACCTCGATCATATCGCCGGGGCCGGTGATCATCAGGTTGCAGAATTGCGCAACGTCCTCGGGCCAGTCGGCGACGACCAGCGGCTCGTCGTCGTGCCGCAGATAACGCTCGAGCGCATGCGCCGCATCCGCCTGGGTGAGTCGGGGACAGGAGAGCTGTTCGGGGACCGAGTCGAGATAGGGCGCAACGTGCCGCTCGACCCACTCGAGCAGCGGATCGGGGCACTGGAACGTCAGGTAGAGCTCGTCGCCGTCATCCGGAACGAGCGCGAGGCTGAGCAGCGCGCCGCCGATGCCGTTATATTCCGTGTCGAGGAAGTAGCGCATCGGCGCAGTTAGCCGTCATTGCGACCCTTGCGAAGGCAAGGGGAAGCAATCCAGCCGCGCACCTCTGGATTGCCGCGTCGCCTTCGGCTCCTCGCAATGACGATCAGCGCCGCTGAAATGCCGAGCAATCGTCCGTCGGCAGCGGCTTGCCCTTGCGGCAGCGGTCGTACGCGAGACGCCACTGGCGGCCGCGTTCCTCGTCCTGCCTGCGCATCTCCCGGCCGAGCTTCTCGTCGCGTTCCGACTGGCTGGTGGTCGCAGCGTCCACTCCGGCGGAGGCGACCTTCACCGGAAGCGTGACCACGTCGACGGCGGTGCTT
The DNA here is from genome assembly GCA_035700945.1 of Sphingomicrobium sp. Taxonomy (GTDB): domain Bacteria; phylum Pseudomonadota; class Alphaproteobacteria; order Sphingomonadales; family Sphingomonadaceae; genus Sphingomicrobium. The sequence continues at coordinate 26,308 of DASSOE010000010.1, forward strand.
GCGATCGTCCCCACGACGCAGCCGGACAGCGACAAGGCGGCAACGAACAGCAGCAACAGCTTCATCGCGCTGGAGAATCGCACAGGCTGCCCGCAACGGCAATGCGAGATCAGAGGTGCATCGCCGCTTCGGCGAGCGCTTCGGCCTGCGTCAGCAGCGCTTCGTCGGCCTCGGCGCCGGGCGGCAGCGCCTCGCGCCCGACGATCACCATCAGCGGCACCGCCATCGGCGTGATTCGGCCCGTTTCGACGTGCAGCATCGTCGCCGAAGCGCGGTCGACGAGGCGGACGAGGCGCCCGAGCTCGGTCATCCGCCGCCGCGCATCCTCCCACGCGGCGCGGAGCAGCAGATGCTGCGGCTCGTAGCGGCGCAGCACGTCGTAGATGAGGTCGGTCGAGAAGCTGACCTGCCGGCCGGATTTTCTCTTGCCGGGATGGTGCCGCTCGACGAGGCCGCCGATGACCGCGACTTCGCGGAACGCGGTCTTGAGCAAATAGGAGCTTTCGACCCAGTCGATGAACTCCTGCTCGAGAATGTCGGCCGAGAAGAGGGCCTTCGGGTCCGCGATCGGCTCCAACGCATAGCAGGCGAGCGCGTAATCGTTCGCGACGAAACCCAGCGGCTTGAGTCCCGCCTTCTCCATCCGCTTGGTCAGCAGCATTCCCAGCGATTGGTGGGCGTTCCAGCCTTCGAAGCTGTAGGCGACCATGAAATGCTGGCCTTCATGCGGGAAAGTCTCGACGAGCAGCTGGTGCGGCTCGGGGAGGACCGAGCGTTCCGACTGCACCTCCAGCCATTCGCGCACGTCGTCGGGAAAGCGGCTCCAGTCGTTACGGTCGGCGAGCATGTGGCGGACTCGGTTGGCGAGATGCGTCGACATGCTCATGCGCTGCCCGCCGTAGGTGACGATCTGCCCCTGCTTCGAGCTTGCGTGGACGACGATGTCCGCGTCCTTGAACTGCTCGACCTCGAGGCTGAGCCCGGCAAAGAAGAAGCGATCACCGGGCGCGAGCGCGGAGGCGAATCCCTCTTCGACCGTGCCGAGCTTGCGGCCGTTGCGGAAGCGGACTGTCAGCAAGGACTGTTCGACGATCACGCCGGCGTTGAGACGGTGCTGCTGGGCAATCTGCGGCCTGGCGATGCGCCAGGTGCCGCCGCGCTCGGGCACCAGCCGGCGGAAGCGGTCATAGGCCTTGAGCGCGTAGCCGCCGGTGGCGATGAAGCTCAGGATCTCCTCGAACGTCTCCTGCTTCAGGCCCGCGTAAGGGGCGGCGGAGCGGATTTCGGCGAGCAGCGCTTCCTGCTGGAAGGGCGCGGCGACGGCCATGGCGAGAATGTGCTGCGCCAGGACGTCGAGCGCGCCGGGGCGGAATACTTCCGGATCGAGCTCGCCGTCGTCGATCGCGTCGAGCGCGGCGCGCGCCTCCAGATATTCGAAGCGGTTGCCGGGGACGATAATGCCCTTGCTCGGCTCGTCCAGCCGGTGATTGGCACGCCCGATCCGCTGCAGCAGCCGCGAGCTTCCCTTCGGCGCGCCCATCTGGATGACCAGATCGACGTCGCCCCAGTCGATTCCGAGGTCGAGGCTCGCCGTCGCAACGAGGCCCCGCAGCTTGCCCGCCGCCATCGCCGCTTCGACCTTGCGCCGCGCTTCGACCGCGAGGCTGCCGTGGTGGATTCCGATCGGCAGGCCAGTCTCGTTCTCGTCCCAGAGCTTCTGGAAAATGAGCTCCGCGAGCCCGCGCGTGTTGCAGAAGACGAGCGTCGTGCGGTGCGTTTCGATCAGCCGCATGACGTCGGCGATCGCATGATAGCCGGAATGGCCGCCCCACGGGATCCTGTTCTCGGGAATCAGGATCGAAAGATCGGGCTCGGCCCCCGCATCGCCGAGCACGAGATCGACGAGATCCATGTCGGCGTCGGGAGCAAGCCACGAGCGATAGGCGTCTGGGTCGCTGATCGTCGCGGACAGCCCGACCCGGCGCAGCCCGGGCGCGAGCTTCTGCAGCCGGGACATCGACAGCGACAGCAGGTCGCCGCGCTTCTCCTTGGCGAAGCCGTGGAGCTCGTCGACGACGATCGTCTTCAGGCCTTCGAACATCTGCCGCGATTCGGGGTAGCTCAGCAGCAGGCTCAGCGATTCGGGTGTGGTCAGGAGCACCTGCGGCGGCCTCACCCGCTGCCGCGCCTTGCGATCCGACGGCGTGTCGCCGGTGCGCGTCTCGACGCGGATCGGGAGCCCCATCTCCTCGATCGGACCGATCAGGTTGCGCTGCACGTCGACGGCAAGCGCCTTCAGCGGCGAAACGTAGAGCGTATGCAGGCCTTCGCTGGGCCGCTCGGCAAGCTCGCAGATCGTGGGAAGGAAGCCGGCGAGCGTCTTGCCGGCGCCGGTGGCGGCGACGAGCAGAGCGCTTCGGCCGCGCATTGCCAGCTCCAGCATTTCGAGCTGGTGCCTGCGCGGCTGCCAGCCTTTGGAGTCGAACCAGCGTTGGACGACTGGCGGAAGCTCGCTCAGAGGTCGTCGGTCCCCTCGCGCCGCCGCTTCTCCTCCTCGGCATAGACTTCGCGCGCGCCCTCTTCGGCGCGGCGGTTGGCGGCGTTGTTGCGGTTCGAGCGCACCCTGATGACCAGCCAGATCAGCACGATCAGCAGGATCGCAGGGGCGATGATGTCCATCAGCCAGGCTGAGGCGTGTCCCATGTCTCCTCCCTTTTTGCCGGAACCGGCCGGCCATTCATCCCTATATAGCTCCAATGGCGCGATTGGGTTCCTGGATTAAGGCGCACCCGGAGGGCATCTACGTGGCGCCTGCCGACGCATGGATCGACCCTTCGCAACCCAAATCACGCGCCTGGGTAACTCATGGCCACGGCGATCACGCCCGCGGCGGCCACGGAACGGTGCTTGCGACACCCGAGACGCTGGCCATCATGGAAGTGCGATATGGCGCGCAAAGCGGCCAACCGATCGCTTATGATGAAACGATCCGCGTCGGCGACGTCCAGGTTCGGTTCGTCCCCGCCGGCCACGTGTTGGGCTCAGCCCAGATCGTCATGGAGCATGAGGGCGAACGGATCGTCGTGTCGGGCGACTACAAGCGCCGGCCCGACCCAACCTGCGCATGCTTCGTGCCGGTGCCGTGCGACGTGTTCATCACCGAGGCGACCTTCGGCCTTCCCGTCTTCCGCCACCCCGATACCGGCAGCGAGATCGACCGGCTGCTCCACCGACTCCATGCCGACCCGAGCCGCTGCGTGCTGGTCGGCGCCTACGCGCTCGGCAAGGCGCAGCGCATCATCTGCGAGCTGCGGGCACGCGGCCACGAAGACCCGATCTATTTCCACGGCGCCATCGAGCGGCTCAACCAGCTCTACAAGAGCTTCGGCGTCGAGCTTGGCGAACTTCGGCCAGCGACGGGGGCGCCTAAGGACGATCTTCGCGGCAAGATCGTCATCGCACCGCCGGGCGCGCTCAACGACCGCTGGTCGCGAAGGCTGCCCGACCCCGTCACCGCGATGGCCTCGGGCTGGATGCGAATTCGCCAGCGTGCGCGGCAGCGCAACGTCGAGCTGCCGCTGGTCATCTCCGATCATGCCGACTGGGACGAGCTGACCATGACGATCCGCGAGCTCGAACCGCGCGAAGTCTGGATCACCCACGGCCGCGAGGACGCGCTCAAGCATTGGTGCATGACCCACCAGATCAAGGCCTGCGAGCTCAACCTCGTCGGCTACGAGGACGAGGACGAGGACGACTGAGACCAACCGCCCGTCGTTCGGCCGCCGAAACGCCGGCAACTCCCGCTCCTTCCGGACCGTTCGAGAGGTAATCGGAAAGGAGTACCAAAATGGGCGATAGTATCATTCGCGACGGCCGCCCGGCCGACGCGGGCACGCGTGCGCCCGACGAAGCACGTCTGAGAGGCGAAGGAAGCGCCTTCAACTTCAACGAACGGCAGGAGAGCCGCGACAGCGAACGCATTGGAGACCGGCACGTCGGCCGCGAAAGCGAAAGCGTCCCCGATCTCATCCGCGACTTGGTTCACCAGGGCAGCCATCTTGCCGACAAGCAGGTCGAGCTCGTTCAGGCGGAGATGCGGTCCGCCGTCGGCGACCTCAAGGAATCCACCGCAGCAATGGCCGGCGCCGCGGTCCTCGGCATCTCCGGAATCGGCGTCACGCTGATGGGCCTCGCCTTCCTGCTCGACCTCGCCATGCCGCTGTGGCTCGGAACCCTGATCGTCGGCGTCGCGGCGCTGGTCGGCGCCTACGCGATGTTCAAGGGCGCGCAGGAGAAGCTGCGGTCGAACTCGATGACCATGGACCGGACGCGTCGCACGCTCGAGCGCGCCCCGTCCGCGATCACCGCAAATGAGAGGGAGGCACGTCATGGCCGCTAATCGAAGCGATCACGCCGACACCATCGAACGCGAAATCGATCGCACGCAGGACCGGATTGGCGATACCGTCGAGAAGATCGAAGAGAAGATGGACCCGAGCGAGATCACGCGTTCGGTGCTCGGCGACGACGGGCAGGAGACCGTCCGCAACGGCATCCGCATCGCCCGCGAGAACCCAATTCCCGTGGCGCTGATCGCCGTCGGCGCGGTGTGGCTGTTCGCCACCTCCGACACGCCGATGATCAGACGGGTGCGCGAACGGCTGATGGGCAGTGGACGCTCGCCGGCCGGAAAGGACCGCTACGGCCTCAGGCCGCGTTCCGAAGAGCCCGCCCCGATTGGGCCGCCTCCGGAGCGAGGCGAGGAATTCGACCGTCGCCGCCGCGGCAAGCGCGCCCGCGCGTGAACCGCGCGATTTGCAAACGATAGAAGGAGAATTGAAATGCAGAACCAGGGACAGCAACAGACCGGCACCCGGAACGAGACCTACGACCTGATCTCGGTGCTCTACCACGCCCTCCAGGGCGCGGAGAATTGCCAGACCTACATGCAGGACGCGAAGGATGAGCAGGTGCGCGACTTCTTTCAGAAAGCGCTTCAGGCACAGCGCCAGCTCGCCGACCAGGGCAAGCAGGTGCTCCAGCAAGCGCTGCAGAAAGGCACCGGCGGTCGGAGCGCCTTCGGCTGGGATCAGAGCGGCGGCCAGAGCGGCAGTTCGGGCCAGACGCAGACTTCAGGTGGGCAGCAGACGGTCAGCCAGACCACCGGCGCAAATGGCTGAGACAGTGACGCGCCGCGACTCAAGTCGCGGCGCTTCCTGCGTTACGTCCAACTTTGAAGCTACCGCTCAGGCTTGCTCGGCTTCTGCGGGTTCCTCGGCGAACAGGCTCTGAAGCGCTCGCTTGGCCTGCTCGCGGTCGATGACGAGCGCCGCCGTCTGCGTGACGAGGTCGACCAGCATCAGGTCGCGGACCGTCGGCTCTCGCGGCTGGCGGTGGTACATGGCGAACGTGCCCAGCACCTTGCGGCCGCGGGTCAGGATCGGCGTCGACCAACACGCCCTCAGTCCGTGCGGAAGGGCGATGTGCTTGTAATCGGCCCACAGAGGGTCGGTGGCGATGTCCGAAACGAACACCGCCGCGCCAAGATAAGCCGCCGTCCCGCACGAGCCGGCGCAGGCGCCGATCTCCGCGCCATCGATCGCGGCGCTATATTCCGGTGGAAGGGTCGGCGCGGCGCCGTGGCGCAGGTGCTTGCCGTCGAAGTCGAGCAACAGGATCGAGCCGAGCACACCGGTGCTCGACGTCGATTCGACGATCCGGATCAGCTCGGTGAGCGTGGTTTCCAGCGGCGCATCGCCAATCGCAAGCTCGAGCACGCGGCTGTGCGCAGTCCGCAATGCTTCGTTGCGCCTGTCCTCCGTGACGTTGTGCCCCTGGACGAAGATTCTCGCGGGCTGCCCATCCGATCCGGGCACCGGCTGGAACACGATGTCGACCAGCGCATCTTCGAACGAGCCGTCCGGCCGTTCGACCGTGAGTGGCATTGCGCGGCCGACGAAAGCCTGTCCGGAACGGGCAACGCCGTTCAGGATGTCGTCGATGCCTTGCACGTCGAATTCGGGAAGCGCCTCGGCCAAGGGCTTGCCGATGAGCGCGCGCCGGCCGACCAAATCGACGAAAGCCTCGTTCGCGATTTCAATCTTTAGCTCGGGGGGTTCGACGAGCGCCATGAAGCCCGGCGCCCGCTCGAACATGAGTTGGAGGCGGTCGTGATCGCTCGCGCATGCGGACGTCTGGCCCGGCATGAGTCGGCAGTACAGTAATGGTCGCTTGCCGTCACGGCTTAGTATCGATCAATCGGACGCTTGGTCCCGCTTCACCCCCGACTTCGCCAGCTGCTCATCGATTTGCGTGACCAGCCGCTTCACCCCCGCCTCATCCTTCGCTTCGGCTCGCGCAACCAGCACGTCCTGCGTGTTCGAGGCGCGCAGCAGCCACCAGCCGTCGGTTGTGCTGACGCGGACACCGTCAGTGGCGTCGACCTCCGCGCCCTCGTTCTCGAGGCGCTCGCGGACTTCTTCGACGATCGCGAACTTGCGCGGTTCGTCGACCGGGAAGCGCATCTCGGGGGTGGCGCACGTCTTGGGCATCGAGCCCATGAGTTCGGTCAGGCTCCTGCCGCTCGCGCTCACCGCTTCGATGAGCCGCACCGCGGCGTAAAGCGCATCGTCGAAGCCGTACCAGCGGTGCTTGAAGAAGATGTGGCCGCTCATCTCGCCGGCGAGCGGCGCTCCGGTCTCCTTCATCTTCGACTTGATCAGGCTGTGGCCGGTCTTCCACATCAAAGGCTTGCCGCCGAGCTGGGCGATGCGGTCGAACAAAACCTGGCTCGCCTTGACGTCGGCGATGATGGTGGCTCCGGGGCACTCGCGCAGCACCGGCTCGGCGAGGATGGCGAGCAGTTGGTCGCCCCAGATCACGCGGCCCTTGCCGTCGACCGCGCCAATGCGGTCGCCGTCTCCGTCGAAGGCTATGCCGAAATCGAGCCGATGATTTTCGACCAGCCGCTTGAGGTCCGCGAGATTGGCCTCGACGGTCGGGTCCGGGTGGTGGGCGGGGAACGTGCCGTCCACCGCAGTCAAAATCGTGTAATGCTCGCCCGGCAGCCGCTCCACGAGCTTTTCGAGAGCCGGTCCGGCGGCACCATTCCCCGCGTCCCAGCCGATGCGGAACGCGCCTCCTTCGAAATCGCGCACCAGTCGGCCGACATACGAGTCGAGGATGTCGGCGTCCTGGACCTCGCCGTCGCCTTGGCTCCAGTCGCCGGCGGCGGCGCGACTTCCGAGCGCCTGGATCTCCGCGCCGAACACCGAACGGCCCTTCAGCAACAGCTTGAAGCCGTTGTAATCGGCAGGGTTGTGGCTTCCCGTGACCTGGATGCCGCCATCGACGTCGAGTTCGTGGGTTGCGAAATAAAGCATCGGGCTTGGACCCATTCCGATCCGCACGGCGTCGAGGCCACCTTCGCTGAGGCCGCGCACCAGCGCCGCCTCGAGCATCAACGAGTGGGTCCGGCCATCCCGGCCGACTGCGATCCGCTTCGCGCCTTCATCCTGCGCAATCGCGGCATAGGTCCTGCCGAGCGCATAAGCATCGGCTTCGGTCAGTGTGTCTCCGACAATTCCGCGGATGTCATATTCGCGAAGGATGGTGGGGTTGAACGTGTGAGCCATGCTCCGCTCCTGTCATTGCGAGCGCAGCGAAGCAATCCAGAAGGGGATCTTTCACGAGGGCGCGAAGGCTTGGCGCGAGGGACCTTTCGTCATGCCGGGCTCGACCCGGCACCCGCGTGCCTTCAGCCGCTGCAAAAGAAGGCAGGTCCCGGCTCAAGGCCGGGATGACGGCTCATCGTGGTGCCGTGGTGCGAAATCAAGCCGCCTGCCGCTCGCTGGCGTCGGGAATCCCCAGCCCTGCGATCATTTCGCGCAGCTCCTGGCGCGCGGTGATGTGGGCGATGCCGACTTCGCCGAGGTGCGGCAGGTCGAGCAGCGTCAGCCCCTTGGGGAACAGCTCACGGTAGATGACCCGCTCGCCGAGGCCTGGGATGACTCGGAAGCCGACGCGGCGGGCGAGCTCGTCGAGCGCCGCGCCGACGCGCTTCAGATTGTGCGATTCGATATGCTGCAGGCGGTTTCTCAGCACCACCCAGTCGACGCTCTTGCCGGTCTGCTTGGCGCGCGCGGTGCGGCTGTTCCAGATCAGCTCGGCGTAGAAGCTCGGCTTCGTCACCTTGTAATTCTCCGGGTGCACCTGGCCGATCAGGTCGAGGTCGACGAAGCTGTCGTTCATCGGCGTGACCAAGGTATCGGCGCGCAGGATCGCAGCCTTGGCGATCTCATCGTCGCGACCGGGCGTGTCGACAACGACCACGTCCGCATCCTTCGACAGTCGCTCCATGGCGCCCGCGAGCCCGGCGTCGCTGTGATCGTCGAGCACCTCGTAGCGCGCGTGGGGAAGTTGCTTCTCGAGCCGGCGCATGGTCGCGTCGCGGTTCTCGAGATAGCGCGTCATCGTGCGCTGGCGGCCGTCGAGGTCGAGCGCGCCGACGCGGTGGCCCGAAGCGGCGAGGGCGATGGCGGTATGGACGGCGGTCGTCGACTTTCCGGTCCCGCCCTTTTCGTTGGCGAAGACGATGAAATGCGGCTGGCTCATGCTTGATCTTTCCCCCGGCGCGAGTGCAAGCGCCGCCCGGAGCGAAGATTAACTGAGGCTTCAAACGCGTGCAAACGGTTCGTTCCAGTGAAGAATTGGCGCGCGCGACGGCGTCTCTGGGAGGAACGCTGGCGCTGGTGCCGACCATGGGGGCGCTCCACGCCGGGCATGTCGCGCTCGTCGAGGAGGCCAAGCGGCGCGCGGACAAAGTGGCGGCGACGATCTTCGTCAATCCGAAGCAGTTCGGCGCCAGCGAGGATCTCGGCCGCTACCCCCGGCGCGAGGGCGAGGACGCGCGGATGCTGGAGGAGGCGGGCTGCGACCTGCTGTGGATTCCGGGCGTCGACGACATCTATCCGGAAGGTTTCTCCACCTCGATTCATGTGGGCGGCGTGTCGGAACGCTGGGAAGGTGAGGCGCGTCCGGGGCATTTCGATGGGGTGGCGACCGTCGTCGCCAGGCTGTTGCTGTCGGTCCGACCAGACGTCGCGCTGTTTGGGGAAAAGGACTTCCAGCAGCTCGCCGTCATCCGCCGGATGGTGGCGGATCTCGGCATTGCGGTGGAGATTGCCGCAGTGCCGACCGTCCGCGAAGAGGACGGTCTCGCCCTCTCCTCGCGCAACACCTACCTCTCCGAGCACGAGCGGCATCGTGCGGTCAACTTGTTCCGCGCGCTGCGCAACGCGCGAAGGTCGATCCTCGCCGGTCAGCCGGTCTCCGCCGCGCTCGACGAGGGCCGCAGCGCGCTGCTCGTCGCGGGCTTTTCCCGCATCGATTATTTCGCGCTGGTCGATGCCTCCACTCTGGAGCCAGTCGAATCGGCGGCAGGCGAGATGCGCCTGATTGCCGCGGCGGTGATCGGGGCGACCCGGCTGATCGACAATCTGGCGATCTGAAAAACGTGGTTGAGCAGCGTTAACCATTTCTTTGCCTTCCGCGCCGAATTCTCCGTTCCAACAGGGAAAGAGGGGAAGACCATGGGTGCCATCAGTCAGAAGAGCGCGGAGTTCCTGCTTCGGAGCCGACTTGCGGATGCCGAGGCGGGCGACGTCGACGCCTTGTTCGAGCTTGGCGTGACCTATTCGACCGGCCGGGAGGGCGTCTCGGTCGACCTCATCGAAGCCCACAAATGGTTCAACCTCGCCGCGCTCAACGGCAGCACTCGCGGCCAGGAATGCCGCGCCGAAATTTCGCTCGAGATGACCGCGCGCGAGATCGCCGAGGCACAGCGTCAGGCGCGCGCCTGGCTAACGAGCTGCGGGTACCAGCGGCGCGCTGCCTAAGGCAGGCGGGACGAGAGTCGTCACCGCGCTCGGCGGGCCCGGGCGCTCCTTCCCCCACGTCATGGCGCTGACCTGCGCCGCCGGAAGCCCGAGCAGGATCAGATAATTGCGCGCTTCCGCCGCGCGCTCCGCGCCGAGCGCCAGCGCATGGTTCCGCGTGTCGGTCGGGTCGCCATGACCTTCGATCCGGACGGCGACTTCGGGATGCTGCCGAAGCCACATCGCCTGGTTGACCAGAAGCGTCCGCGCCGCCGGCGTCAGCTGCGCGCTGCCCGGCGCGAAATAGACCGTGGTGCCGCCCGCCTGTGCGGCGAATGCCGCGCGGAGCAGCTCGATCGGGTTCTGCACTGGTGCCGGCGGGGGCGCATCGCGGCGCCTGAGGCCAGGCAACTGCGCTGACGCCGGGACTGCGATCAGCAAGGTGAGGAGGAGAAGTTTGCGCATCGGCCTCAATCCATCGTGCCCGACCAATTGGGGTCTGAGCCGTCCTGGGGAATTGTCATCTTGCGCGGCGCGCTGCCGTCGAGGCTGACGCGGTAGATCGCGGGACGTCCGTTGCCCTCGGCACGCTGGAAGACCAGCTCGCGGCTGCTGGCCGCCCAGCTCGGTCCCTCGTCGGCCGGGCCGCGGGTCAGGATCCGCTCGCCGGTGCCGTCCGGTTTGATGATGCCGATCCGGCGCGTGTCGCCGAAGCGCCACGTGAAGGCGATGAGTTTTCCGTCCGGGCTCCACTCGGGCGCACCATAGGCCGCGGTGGTGAACGTGATCCGCCGCTCGTTCGAGCCGTCGGCGTTCATCACGTATAGCTGTTGGCTGCCTGAACGGTCGCTCTCGAACACGATCTGGCTGCCGTCGGGGGAGTAGCTGGGGTCGGTATCAATGCCCGGCGAGGTCGTCAGCCGCCGCGGCATCCCGCCATTCTCGCCGACGACATAGATGTCGCTGTTGGCGCCGAGCATCATCGAGAAAACGATCCTGGATCCGTCAGGCGAGTAGCGCGGGGCGAATGACATGGCCGGCCCCTGGAGCAGCGGCTGCTGGTGTCCGTTGTCGAGGTTGACGATCTGCACCTGCGGAAGGCCGCTCTGGAAGCTGACGTAAGTGAGCCGGTGGGCCTTGGGCGACAGGCGCGGGGTCAGGACCGTCGTGCCGCCGGGCGTCACATAGTTGTGACTATAGCCGTCGCTGTCCATCACTGCGATGCGCTTGACGCGCGCATTTGCCGGGCCGGTTTCGGCGACATAGGCGATCCTAGTGTCGAACATGCCCGGCGATCCGGTGATCTCCTTGTAGGCGAGGCCGGAGCATTTATGCGCCGCGCGCCTGAGATCGTCCTTGGCGACGACGAACCCGGTGCGGCCTAGCTCGCGGCCCTTCTCCACGTCGTAGATGTAGCAGCCGATGGCGAGGCGCCCGTCGGAACGCTGCTGGACGAAGCCCGTAATCAGGCCCTTGGCACCTTTGTCGCGCCATTTGGAGAAGGTCGGGGCGGTGACTTCCGGGTAGGAATAATAATCCTTCCGGTTGGGCTCGAGCGGCATCAGCTCGGCGGTCTGCCGAAGGTCGGCTTCGATCAGCTGCGTCGCCTGCCAGGCATAAGCGAGCGACTGATTGCCCTCGGCGCCCTTGTCGGGCGAGGTCATCGGCGGAAGCGCGATGACGGTCGCCGCAGGCTGGCCGGGCTGCAGCGCCGTGGCGGGTGCCCCGGACGTCGCCGCCGTGATCAGCAGCGCGAATGCTCCTAATGCGATTGTCTTCATTGCCCCTTCGTGCCGATTTGACGGAATATTTCGACCCACTCTCTTGGCTGGCGCCGCGGTCTTCCCTCCAGGTCCAGGAATGCGGCAGTGACGCTTGCGTCTGACAACAGTTCGTCCCCGCGCATGACTCGCTGCTGAATATCCACCGACGATGCGCGGACCTGTTCGACCGTGCTGACGACCCGAAGGTCGTCGGCGAGGCGGGCCGGGCGCCGGTAGCGTATGTCGACGTGGGTGACGAAGTAGGCGCTTCCGTCGCCGCGCAGCATCTCCGCCTGGTCGATGCCGACCGCGCGCATCATGTCGGAGCGCGCCCGCTCCATGAACTTGAGGTAGTTGGCGTAATAGACGACGCCGGCGGTGTCGGTGTCCTCGAAGTAGACGGTCAATGCGAAATGGTGCTCGGGTCCGACGAATCCGCCGCGGTAGGGGGTGTCGAGTTGGGATGGAGCCATCCGAGCCGCTGTAGCGACCGCCGAGTCCGCGCGTAAAGGCTCAGCGATGGTTCGCCTCCGCGATTTCGCCGACCTGGCGGATGAGGTTGCCCTGCGCTTCGGCGATGTCGGCAAGGTGCATTCCCCAGCCGGGAAGGAACATGCCGAGCACCGCGACTTCGCCGCCGATGCGGTCGGTCCACTTCTCGCCGGGCGCATGGTTCGTGCGGATCGAGAGATAACCGCGCGGGCCGTCGTTGACGCATTTGGCGGAGACCAGCCCTTCGGTGCGGACGTAGGGCGTCGCGGGCTGACCCTCGCTCGACCAGCGGATTGGCCCGCCCGGCACGGGCAGCGACGACCGCGCGTACCAATAGCTGTCGAGCTTCACCCAGTCCTTCGAGCCGGGGAGAGCCGGATTGACGCAGCCGACGGTCATGCCGGGCGCGGGCGAATATCCGAACATCGCGCCTTTGGGCGGCGGGTTCTTGTCGCGGAAGCTGGTCCAGCTGATCACGCAGCCAGTCTCGCCGGCGCGGCTGCACAGCGGCGTTTTCTTGAATGTCCCGCCGACCAGCTTCCCCTCCGGCACCAGCAGGTTGAAGCCGGGGAGGATGGCCAGCTTCATCCGCGCCGCAACCGCCGGGTTGGTCTCGATCTCGTTGGCGATCAGCTGCTGGAGCATCAGGCTGCCCTGGCTGTGCCCGATCAGCACGAACGGGCGGCCGCCGTTCCTGGTCTGCAGATAGTCGCGCCACGCCGCAGCGACGTCGCGATACGCGATCTTCGACGCCTCGGTGATGTCGCCGCCGGCGGAATAAGCGGCGATCGCGCCGAGCGTCATCTGCCGGTAGAGCGGCGCGAACGGGCGGCACACGCCCGAGAACCGCGCAAACTGCGTCTCCGCCGCGGCTTTCTCCTCGCCGGCATTGAGGTCGCTGTTGAGGCCCTGGTCCCTGGAGACGGTCGGATAGACGTAGAAGCAGTCGATCGGCGGGTCATCGGCGACCGCGCTTCGGCCGACCGAGCCATAGCCGTTCGGGTTGAGCGCCGTGGTCGCGAGCGGAGTCGAGCAGACGTCCTTGCGGTCCGGCAGGCAGAGCCAGCTCGAAGGCTTGGAATAATCGGGCGCTGGGGGAGTGGGGGCTGCAAGTCCGAGGAGTGACGCGACGACGCCTGCGATCATTTGGCTTGAGCTCCGCTGTCGAACAATCCGCTCTGGCTGCCCTGCGGCGCCGGCAGGCCGAGATGGGCAAAGCCGCGGCCGTTGAGGCAGCGCCCTCGTGCCGTGCGGGCGATGAGGCCGAGCTGAATGAGAAAAGGCTCGATCACGTCCTCGATCGTGTCGCGCGGCTCAGAGAGGCCGGCCGCGAGGGTTTCCACACCGACTGGTCCGCCGCCGTAGAGGTCGGCGATCATCGTCAAATAGCGGCGATCCATCGCATCGAGGCCGAGGCTGTCGATCTCGAGCCGCGAGAGCGCCTTGTCGGCAACCTCTGCGTCGACCGTGTCGGAACCGGCCGCGTGGGCGAAATCGCGCACCCGGCGAAGCAGCCTCCCGGCGATGCGCGGAGTCCCGCGCGAGCGGCGGGCGATCTCGCGCGCGCCGTCCTCCGCAAGGTCGACGTTCAGCAGCCGCGCGGCCCGCCGCACGACCTGCTCGAGCTCCTCGACGGTGTAGAAATTGAGCCGCACCGGGATTCCGAAGCGGTCGCGCAGCGGCGTGGTCAGCAATCCCTGCCGCGTCGTCGCACCGATCAGGGTGAAGCGCGGGAGCTCGATGCGCACCGAACGCGCCGATGGGCCCTCGCCGATCATCAGGTCGAGCGCGCGGTCCTCCATCGCCGGGTACAGCACCTCCTCGACCGCAGGGTTGAGGCGGTGGATCTCGTCGATGAAGAGGACGTCGCCGTCCTCGAGGTTGGTCAGCAGCGCTGCGAGGTCGCCCGACTTGGCGATCACCGGGCCGGAGGTCGCGCGGAAACCGACTCCCATCTCTCGCGCCAGAATCCCGGCGAGGGTCGTCTTGCCGAGGCCAGGCGGCCCGTGGAGCAGCACATGGTCGAGCGCCTCGCCGCGGCTCTTCGCCGCGTGGACAAACACGCGGAGGTTCTCGCGCGCCGACTGCTGGCCGATGAACTCGTCGAGGCTCTTCGGCCGAAGCGCCGCGTCGGCGTCTTCGCTGGTGCGCTCGGGCGTGGTGATCCGGGCGGGATCAGTCGCCATCGAAATCCCGAAACGCAGCGATTGCAGCACCCCCACGCGCGCGGGCGCACGTCGCGCGCGCGTGAGCCATGGTTCGTCTACCGCTGCTCACTGCATGAAATCCCACCACGCGCCGATGATGCACAATCCCGCCGCCGTAGGACAGACATTTTGCGGCACCCATGACGCCTGCTAACCGTTGGAATGAGGAGGGGCCAATGAAAGTCGATCGGCGAACGGTTCTGGGGGGATTGGCCGCGGCCGCAATTGTGCCTCCCGCGCTGGCGAAAAAAGCGGCGATCTCGAGCTGGTACGACCGGGCGATCGTCATCGACGCGCTCGGTGGAAGCGGCGACCCCTACATGGCCGATGGCGTAAGCCGGATGAGCGATCGCGGCTGGGCCGAAACGGTCGCCACCGGCGTCACTGCCGTTCGCGACACGGTGATGCCGGTGGGCAACGTCGCCGACCCGTGGGGCGACTATCAGAAGGACATTGCCGCCAGACACGAGCTGATCGCCGCCAATCCCGACCGGCTGATCCTCGTCCGGAGCGCCGCGGACATCCTCAAGGCGAAGCGCGAGAAGAAGTTCGGGATCGTCATCGGGACGCAGGATACGTCGATGGTCGGCGGCGACCTCGACCGGCTGGCGCAGCTGAAGAAGGACGGCGTCATGACCGTCCAGCTGACCTACAATAACGCCAATTTATCGGGCGACGGATCGCTCGAGCCGCGCAACGGCGGGCTCACGAAGCTCGGCAAGGCGACGATCGAGCGCATCGAGGCCGAAAAATTGCTGCTCGACCTATCGCACGGCGGGGCGCGGACGATGGCGGAGGCGGCGGCCTTTGCGAAGCGCCCGCTGGTCATCAGCCATACCGGCGCACGGGCGCTTGCCGATCACCCGCGCAACACCGCCGACGACACGATCAAGGCCGTTGCCGATAAGGGCGGCGTCGTCGGCGTCTATTTCATGCCGTTCCTGACGCTCGACAGCCACCCGAAGGGAGCAGACCTGGTTCGCCACATCGAGCATGTCGCGAATGTCGCCGGCGAGGACCATGTCGGGATCGGCACCGACAATGGCGTGCTCCCGCAGGCGACCGACGCGGAGGCGACGCGCAAGCTCAACGAATGGGCGGCACAGCGCATGAAGGCGGGGATCGCAGCACCGGGCGAAGGGCTCAACGTCTGGCCGATGGTCGCCGACTACAACAGCGTCGACCGCTATCGCCGTCTGGCCGCCGATCTCCAGAAGCGCGGGTGGAGCGAGTCCCGGCTGGAGAAATTGTTCGGAGGCAATTTCCTGCGCGTCTATCGCGATGCTTGGGGCGGCTAGCCCTTCCCGTCATTCCCGCGAAAGCGGGAATCCCGCTTTTCTCCGGAGGTAGCGGGACCCCCGCTTTCGCGGGGGTGACGATTAGTGGATGTGGTCGAGGTCGCCCGTGATCTCGACCCAGGCGTGCTTGCGCCCCTCCCAGACCGAGTATTCCGGGGTCGCGAAAAAGGGATCGTCGAAGGTTCCGATGGGAATTGCGACGAGATCGTTGAACTTGTCGTCGAACTTGTCGTCGATCTCGTAATAGACGTCGGAGCCGCACTCGGGGCAGAAGTGGAAGGTGGCCCGGTTGCCGCTGTCGGCAACCTTGACGAAGGTCTTGGAGCGCCCCTCGATGTTCACCTGCGCCGACAGCCAGCGCGCCTGCACCGCGAACGCGCTGCCCGACCGCTTCTTGCAGTTGAGGCAATGGCAGACGGAGACGCGCACGGGTTCGCCCGTAACGGTGGCGCGCAGTTGGCCACAGCGGCAGGAGGCGACTCGGGTGGTCATTTGGCTGCCTTCCTCAGCGCCAGCCGGACCAGCGCGTCGAGAGAGGCGTCGGGCCCGAGCTCGTCTTGCGCGGCGTTGACGGCGGCGCTGGCTTCGGCGGGCTTGAAGCCGAGGTTGGCGAGGGCGGAAAGGGCGTCGGCAGCGGCTCCGGCGCGGGGCGCGGGCGCTGTACCGCCGAGGCCGACGACGCCGAGCTTGCCCTGGAGCTCGTTGGCGATTCGGGCGGCGAGCTTGGGGCCGACTCCGCTCGCTCGGCCGATCATCGCCTTGTCGTCCTGCGCGACGGCGCGAGCGAGCTCGTCGGGCGAGAGGATCGAGAGGATGGCGAGCGCGAGCCGGCCGCCGACGCCCTGGATTGAGGTGAGCGCGCGGAACGCGTCCCGCTCGGCGGTCGAGCCGAAACCGAACAGGGTCCACGCGTCCTCGCGCACCTGGAGCTCGGTTAGGATCAGCACCTCACCGCCAACCGGCCCGAGTGCGCCCAGGGTCTTGGCGCTGAGGTGCACGAGATAGCCGACGCCCGCGGCATCGATCACCGCACTGTCCGCGGCGATTTCAACGAGGATTCCGGACAGGCGCGCGATCATGTCTGCCACCGTATCTCTTCGTCACCCCCGCGCAAGCGGGGGCCGCACTGCCTTCAAAAAGCAGAAAAAGCGGGCTTTCCGCTTTCGCGGGAATGACGGGCTACGGAATGCGTCTTTGGCTTGCCAAGTGATGGGCGTGGGTGATGGCGACCGCGAGCGCGTCGGCGGCGTCGGGACCGGTGATTTTCGCTCCGGGAAGCAGGCGCGAGACCATGGCGTGGACCTGCGCTTTCTCGGCATTGCCGACCCCGACCACGGCCTTCTTGACCAGCCGCGCGGCATATTCGCCGACCTCGAGTCCGGCGCGCGCGGCGATCATGATGACCACCCCGCGCGCCTGGCCGAGCTTGAGCGTCGACTGCGGGTTCCTGTTGACGAACACTTCCTCGACGGCAGCCGCATCCGGATGTTGGCCGGTGAGAAGCGCCTCGAGCTGGTCTGCCAGCTGTGAAAGCCGCCGCGGAAGTGCCTTCGAGCTGTCGGTCTTGAGCTGCCCGTTGGCGACGTGCCGCAGGCGGTTCCCTTCAGCGTCGATCAGTCCCCAGCCGGTAGTGCCGAGGCCGGGATCGAGGCCGAGAATTCTCAGGCGAGCTTCTCCAACTCCTCGTCGGGGATCTTTTCATTGCCCCACACGGTCTGAACGTCGTCGTCCTCCTCGAGCGCGTCGAGCAGCTTCATCAGCGTCTGCGCGTCCTCGCCGTGGACTTCGACCTCGGTCTGCGGCTTCCAGGCGAGTTTCGCGCCTTCGCCTTCCCCGAGCATCGGCTCCAGGGCGCGCGCGACCTCGTGAAGGTTCTCGATGCTCGTCCAGATGCGATGGCCGTCCTCGTCGCTCTCGACGTCGTCCGCACCCGCCTCGATCGCGGCCTCAAGAACCTTGTCGGCATCGCCGGCGCCCGCCGGGTATTCGATCAGCCCCATGCGCTCGAAACCGTGGCTGACGCTGCCGCTCGCGCCGAGATTGCCGCCGTTCTTGGAGAAGGCCGTGCGGACGTTGGTCGCGGTGCGGTTGCGGTTGTCGGTCAGCGCCTCGACGATCAGCGCGACTCCGCCCGGGCCGAACCCCTCGTAGCGGATTTCCTCGTAGCTCTCGGCATCGCTGCCGGACGCCTTGTCGATCGCGCGCTGGATATTATCCTTGGGCATCGACTGCGCCCGCGCGGCGATGACCGCGGCGCGGAGTCGGGCGTTGGCGTCGGGGTCGGGCAGGCCGGCCTTGGCGGCGACCGTGATTTCGCGGCTGAGCTTGGAGAAGAGGGCCGAACGCTTTTTGTCCTGCGCCCCCTTGCGATACATGATGTTCTTGAATTTGCTGTGGCCGGCCATTCGCCCCCCATGTACCCCGGCGAAGGCCGGGGTCCAGTCCAACAAAGAATAGTCTGGGCCCCGGCCTTGGGTCCCATCAAAGTAATACTTTGATGGGGGCCCTTCGCCGGGGAACTGTCCTGCTTATGCCAACCCGAGCGCCTGGCGATAGGTCTCGAGGATCGCGTCCTGCTCCTGGCGCGTGTGCGTTTCCATTTTCCTGAGGCGCACGATCATGCGCATGATCTTGGGGTCGTAACCGTTGGCCTTCGCCTCGGCATAGACGTCGCGGATGTCGTCCGCGATCCCCTTCTTTTCCTCTTCCAGGCGCTCCACGCGCTCGATGAACAGACGCAGCTGGTCGGCCGCGACGGTGCCCTCCGCCATTCTTGATGAACTCCGATTTCGACGTTGAGGGAGCGGCTCTAACGGGTTGAACCGCCATATCAAGCGGCTATGGCCGTCGCCGTGACGGAAACGCTCCCGCCCCGCTCCCGCAAGGTGAAGATCCTGGCCACGCTCGGCCCGGCGTCGAGCGACCCGAAGATGATCCGCAAGCTGATGCTCGCGGGCGCCGACGCTTTTCGCATCAACATGAGCCACGGCGATCACAAGACGAAGGCGAAGCTGGTCGACGCGATTCGAGCGCTCGAGAAGGAATTCCATCGCCCGAGCACGATCCTGTTCGACCTCCAGGGGCCCAAGCTTCGCGTCGGCCATTTCGCGGGCGGTCGCACGATGCTCGTCAAGGGCAAGCGCTTCATCTTCGACCATGACGAGAGGGCGGGCGACAGCAGCCGCGTGCAGCTGCCGCACGCGGAGCTGTTCGAATCGGTCAAGCCGGGCGCCCGAATCCTGATCGACGACGGCAAGGTGCGCCTCAACGTGCTCGAAGCAGGCGGCGATCAGATCGTCAGCGAGGTCAGGGTCGGCGGCGTGATCTCCGACAACAAGGGCGTCAACGTGCCCGACGTGGTGGTGCCGATCCCGGCGCTCACCGACAAGGATCGCGAAGACCTCCAGTTCGCGCTCGACCAGCGGGCGGACTGGATCGCGCTGTCGTTCGTCCAGCGTCCCGAGGACGTGGCCGAGGCGCGGTCGCTGATCGGCGAGCGGGCGGCGCTGCTGGCAAAGATCGAAAAGCCGGCTGCGATCGACCGTCTCAATGACATCATCGCGCTCGCTGATGCGGTGATGGTCGCGCGCGGCGACCTTGGCGTCGAGCTTCCGCCCGAAGCGGTGCCGCCGCTCCAGAACAAGATCGTCGCCTGCGCGCGCCAGTTCGGAAAACCGGTCGTGGTCGCGACGCAGATGCTCGAATCGATGGTGACCTCGCCGACCCCCACTCGCGCGGAAGTCAGCGATGTCGCCACCGCAATTTACGACGGCGCCGACGCGGTGATGCTTTCGGCGGAAAGCGCCACCGGCCAATATCCGTACGAATCGGTTCAGATGATGGACCGCATCGCCAACAGCGCCGAACGCGATCCGAGCTACATGGCGCGGGTCCACTTCACCCAGACGCGGCTCGAGCCGACCACCGCGGACGCGCTCGCCGGCTCGGCACGGCAGATCGCGCATACGGTCTCGGCGACGGCGATGGTCTGCTACACCAGCTCGGGCGCGACGGCGCGCCGGATCGCGCGCGAGCGGCCGCCGGTGCCGTTGCTGGCGATGAGCCCGTCATTGCACACCGCGCGCAGGATGGGCCTGCTGTGGGGCGTCCATGCGGTCCATTCGCGTGACGTCGGGAGCTTCGAGGAGATGGTCGAGAAGGGCAAGCGCATGGCGCTGCGTCACAAGATCGCCAAGGGCGGCGACCGGGTCGTGCTGATGGCCGGAATTCCCTTCGGAACGGCAGGATCGACCAACGTGCTCCATGTCGTGCGGCTGCACGGCGACGAGCTCGAGCGCTACCAGGCGAGCAAAGGCTCAGCGGGGCAGTAGCCCCGGCACTTCGCCGGCGATCTCTCGCGCCAGGAAGCCGACCGGCCCGATTTTCTCCGCCACGCGCGCACCGGCTTCGCCGTGAAGCCACACCGACCACAGCAGAGCGTTGAGCGGCTCGGCGCCCCGCGCGAGCAAGCCGCCGACGATGCCGGCGAGCACGTCGCCGCTGCCGGAAACGCCGAGCCCGGGTGCGCCGCCTTCATAGGTCCAGCATTCGCGCGCGGGAGTGACGAGGTGGCTGGTCACGCCCTTCACCAGCACGACCGAGCGGTACAGCTCAGCGGCCCGCATGCCGCAGCCGATCGGGTCTTCGTCAACATGCTTCGGCTCGCATTCGAGCAGGCTCGCAAGCTCGTCCGCGTTGGGCAGCAGGATCGGCAGGGAGATGCGGTCGAGCGCGCGTTCGTGCAGCGGCTCGAGGGTCTCGAGAAACGCCACGTCTAGCGCGAGCGCCGCCTGGCTTTCGAGCAGCACGTTGGCGAGCCGCTTGCAGACCTGCGAGCGCTTCACGCCGGGGCCGGCGACGACCGCGTCCACGTCCCGCGCCAGCTCTTCGATCCGTTCGACAGCACCGCCCGCAAAGCCGCCATCGTCGCCTTCGGGCAGCCCGACGACCATCGCTTCGGGCATCGCCACGGCGAGCGTCATCGCGGCGCTTTCGACCGTAGCGATCCTGAGCTTGCCCGCCCCCGCACGCATCGCCGCCGTCGCCGCGAGCAGCGCCGCGCCGGGCACGCCGCGGCTGCCGGCGACAATGAGGATGCGGCCCTTGCTTTCCTTGCCGCCGTCGATCACCGGCGGAAGCGGATGCTTGTCGAGCGCACTGCGGTCGAGCGCGGACTCGCTCATCGCGTGCCCGTCACCGTATCGGGGGCGGAGGTCTTCGGCGCGCCCTCCGCTTCGAGCGGCACGCCGTAATTCCACCGGCCGAGCTCGGGGACGCACAGCCCCTTCGCATCCGGGTCGAAGCGATATTCCGCGATCCCGCAGTTGAGCACCTCGGACTGCTTGTCGATCGCGAGGATCTGCGCCTCGTCGAGCTCGTCGAGGATGTAGCGGAAGCACAGCACCACGACCTGGTGGCAGACGATCATCACCCGCCGGTCGCAATAGTGCAGGTTGATGGTGTTGAGCATCGAGCGGAGGCGCAGGATGACGTCGGCCCAGCTCTCGCCGCCCGGCGGGCGGTGGTAGAATTTGCCGAGCCGGCGGCGGTGCGCGGCTTCCTCGGGGAAGCGGTGGCGAATGCCGGCGGTGGTCAGCCGGTCGAAAATCCCGAACTCGCGCTCGCGCAGGCGTTCGTCGACGACCTTGTGCGCGGGACCGCCGGCGAGCGCGCCTTCGCGGCAGATGATCTCGGCGGTCTGCTTCGCGCGCACGTAGGAAGAGGACAGGATCAACTCGGGACGTTCGTCGCGCGGCAGCGCCGCGAACCAGCGCCCCGCAGCCCGTGCCTGCTCGCGCCCGAGCCCGGACAGCGGCACGTCGACGTCGCGGATGTCGATGTCGATCTCGTGCGCGCCGGCTTCGTCGGCGGCATCGCGCGCGACATTGCCCTGGCTCTGGCCGTGCCGGACCAGCCACAATCGCTCCGGCCAATTTTGCCGCGTACTCGCCATTCAGAAAGGCTGAAAGCGCGAGCGCGAATATTGTGCCAGCGGCTTTTGCTCAGCCGCGATCGCTGTGGGCGGCTATTCGGCCGCAACCGCGATCGGCTGCGGCCGATGCCGCTTTCGCTTTTCGTCGATCCTTCGGAACGTCGCCAGCGCCTGGCCGACGATCTGGTCCATGTTGTAGTAGCGATAGGTCGCGAGGCGGCCGACGAAGGTGACGCCCTCGGTCGAATCCGCGAGCGCCTCGTAGCGCTTGTAGAGCGCCTGGTTTTCGGGCCGGGGGATCGGGTAATATGGATCACCTTCGGCCGAAGGATATTCGTAGGTGATCGTCGTCACCGGCGCGTCCTGGCCAGTCAAATGCTTGTACTCGCTGACGCGCGTGTAGGGCACTTGCGGGTCGGGATAGTTCACCACGGCCACAGACTGGTGCCGTTCCTCGTCCAGCGTCTGGTGGTCGAACTTCAAACTGCGGTACGGCAGCCGGCCGAAGCGGAAGTCGAAATATTCGTCGATCGGGCCGCTGTAGATGATGTGATCGGCAATCTCGTGCGCGCGCGGCCTCAGCTCCGCAAAGTCGACGCCGGTCCGAACCTCGATCAGCGGATGATCGAGCATCTTCTCGAACATCTTGGTGTAGCCGTGGAGCGGCATCGCCTGGAAGCTGTCGGTGAAATAGCGGTCGTCGGTATTGGTCCGCGTCGGGATGCGGCTGGTCACCTGCCTGTCGAGCTCGCTCGGGTCGAGGCCCCACTGCTTGCGCGTATAGCCTTGAAAGAACAGCTCGTAGAGCTCGCGGCCGACGGCGTTGATCACCACGTCTTCCGAGGTCTTGATGTTCTCCACCGGCTCGGCGCGCGAGGCGAGATAGTCGGCGGCTTCCTCGTCGGTCTTGAGGTCGAGGTCGAACAGCTTGTTGAGCGTCGTTCGGTTGATCGGGATCGGCACCAGCTTGTCGCGCACCACCGCGCGCACGCGGTGCTCGTACGGGCGCCACTCGGTGAACTGTGACAAATAATTCCACACCTGGTCGCTGTTGGTGTGGAAGATGTGCGGGCCGTACTTGTGGTAGAGGATGCCGGCCTCGTTCGGCTCGTCATAGGCATTCCCGCCGACGTGCGGCCGCCGGTCGATCAGAAGCACCCGCGCCCCGTGCTGGGATGCGAGGCGCTCAGCAAGAACGGAGCCGGCAAAACCGGCTCCGACGATCAAATAGTCGTAGCGGCCGCCGTCGGCGGCCTTCCGCTCGGGAGCCTCGCTCATTCCGCGGCGACCAGAAGCGCGGGCGAAGTCGCTCCAGTCCGCGTGCCGAGCACGTCGGCAATGAGGCCGGCCATGCGTGCCGCGGTCGTGTCCCAGCTCGATGCGGAGAGGGTGAGGTCGGCTTCCGCAAGCCAGCCGCTCTCGGGATGGCGGGACAGCTCCATGGCCTGGTCACAGGCTGCGACGAACTCGTCGGCCGTCGAGGCGATCTTCACGCCCTCGAGCTGCCCGTAATGGCGCACCACGTCCCTGACCGGGGTCGAGACCACCGGCTTTCCGCCGGCGAGATATTCCGGCGTCTTGGTCGGCGAGATGAACTGCGTCGAATCGTTCATCGCGAATGGCATCAGCGCGACGTCCCAGCCGGACAGATAGCCGGGGAGCTGCTGGTAGGTCTTCGATCCGAGATAATGGATGTTCGACCGCCGCGGCAGATCCTCCTCGCCGATCTTGGCAACTGGCCCGACCATCACGAACGACCAGTCGGGGCGCATCTCGGCGGCTTTCGCGAGCAGCTCGGTGTCGAACCGCTCGTCGATAACCCCGTAGAAGCCGAGCCGCGGCTTGGACAGGTCTTCCTGGTCGGCGGGATCGAACTGACGCGCCCGCGCCTTGATGAAATGCGTGCGGTCGACCGACGAGGGGAAGCAATGGACGTTCTCGTGGCGGTCCTTCTTGGCCTCGAACAGGCTCGAGCCGCCGGTGAAGACGATGTCGGCGCGGTCGATCAGCTCCTGCTCATAATCGAGCAGATGGTCGGGCGCGAACTTGAACTTCGACAGCTCGTCCATCGCGTCATAGACGGTGACGTCGGGCGTGATGTGCTTTGAGAAGGGCAGCATCATCGGGGTGTAATACCAGGCGACCAGCGGACCCTGCAGCGACGCGACATGCGCGTCGAGCAGCCGCTTCAGCGCCGCCTCGCGCGCGTCCTCCGGCATTCCCCTTGGCAGGTGCGGGACGATGACCCGCACATTGGCGGCATCTTCCGCCTCGCGGACCTGGAGGAATGCGGTGTCGTTCGACGCAATCTCGACCGGCTCTTCCCAGTAGATGACGTTCATCTCGCGGGCGAAGCGGCTCATCAAATGCTGAGGCCGCTGGAACACGAAGTTCCACCGCAGGTGCGAAAAGCAGATCAATGTCGTCGGGTGCTGATCCGGCGCCGAGTGCTCGGCTTCGAACTCAACTGGCACCCCTGCGCGAGTCAGCATTTTTTCTATTACCTCCCAATGGTTGGTTAGCCCTTGCATGTTGAACGGGCCGGAAGGCATTGCGGTTCCGTAACCTTGCTTCATGTTAGCGCTAAAATAACGCATTGTGCGCTGCAGCATGCGCCAGTCCGGGAGATTGACCCGACGAACCGCGCGTGGAAGGAGCATCCGCCGCGAGGCATGGCTCGAAACAGGCGGATGCTCGCGGAGGAGAGTTGCCGTGGCCACGACCATCGAAGAGCTGGAGAAGCGGCGCGAGCGGGCGCGGCTCGGCGGCGGCGAGAAGCGCATCGCAGCGCAGCACGCCAAGGGGCGTCTGACCGCTCGCGAGCGTCTGTCGGTGCTGCTCGATCCTGGCTCCTTCGAAGAATATGACATGTTCGTCGAGCACAATTGCGCCGACTTCGGGATGGAGACGCAGCGCATCCCCGGCGATGGCGTCGTCACCGGGTCGGGCACGATCAACGGCCGGTTGGTCTATGTCTTCGCGCAGGATTTCACGGTGTTCGGCGGGTCGCTGAGCGAGCGCCACGCCGAGAAGATCTCCAAGATCATGGACATGGCGATGAAGGTCGGCGCGCCGGTGATCGGCCTCAACGACAGCGGCGGCGCGCGAATCCAGGAAGGCGTCGCCAGCCTCGCCGGTTATGCCGAGGTGTTCCAGCGCAACGTCCTTGCATCGGGCGTGATCCCGCAGGTCAGCCTGATCATGGGCCCGTGCGCGGGCGGCGCGGTCTATTCGCCGGCGATGACCGACTTCATCTTCATGGTGAAGGATTCGTCCTACATGTTCGTCACGGGGCCGGACGTGGTGAAGACGGTCACCAACGAGGTGGTCACCCAGGAGGAGCTGGGCGGCGCGATCACCCACACGACGAAATCGGGCGTCGCAGACGTCGCGTTCGAGAACGACATCGACGCGCTGCTGGCGACGCGCGAGTTCTTCGACTTCCTGCCCTTGAGCAACCGCCACGATTTGCCCGAGCGGCCATGCGAGGACCCGGTCGACCGCGTCGAAGACAGCCTCGACACGCTCGTCCCGCCGAGTTCGAACCAGCCTTACGACATGCACGAGCTGATCCGGAAGGTCGCCGACGAGGGCGACTTCTTCGAGTTGCAGCCGGCGCATGCGGCCAACATCCTCGTCGGCTTCATCCGCATCGAGGGCCGCACCGTCGGCGTGGTCGCGAACCAGCCGATGGTGCTTGCCGGGGTGCTCGACATCAATTCCTCGAAGAAGGCGGCGCGGTTCGTCCGC
>DASSOE010000011.1:0-2078 GCA_035700945.1 Sphingomicrobium sp.
TGATGCTGATCGTTGTCGTGTTGGCGATCCTCGCCGACGCCTTTGCGATTTCACGGCTGCCGGACGGACCGCGTGCGACGGAGGTCGCGATCCTCGTCGTCGCAACGCTCGTGTTCATTCTCGTCGTGCCCGGCTTCTACATGCTCCAGCCGAACCAGGCGGCAGCGGTCACCTTGTTCGGCGATTATCGCGGAACGGATCGCTCGACCGGCCTTCGGTGGACGTGGCCGTGGATGATGAAGAAGAAGGTTTCCGTCCGGGCGAACAACTTCATTTCCGAGAAGATCAAGGTCAACGACCTGCGCGGCAATCCGATCGAGATGGCCGCGCAGATCGTCTGGCGCGTGGTCGACACGGCGCAGGCGCTGTTCGACGTCGACGACTACAAGCAGTTCGTGCGCGTGCAGGTCGAGGCCGCGATCCGCATCATCGGCTCGCGTTATCCCTATGACGATTTCGAGCATCAGGAAGTCACGCTTCGGGGAAGCCACGAACAGGTGAATGCGGAGCTTCGCACGGAGCTCCAGGCGCGGCTCGCGGTCGCCGGTATCACCGTCGACGAATGCGGCTTCACCCATCTGGCCTACGCCCAGGAAATCGCGCAGGCGATGCTCCGGAGGCAGCAGGCTCAAGCCGTGGTGGCGGCGCGTCGAACCCTCGTCGAGGGTGCCGTCGGCATGGTTGAAATGGCGCTCGAGCAACTGTCCGCGAAGGATGTCGTCGAGCTGGACGACGAGCGCCGCGCGGCGATGGTCTCCAACCTCATGGTCGTGCTCTGCGGCGAGCGCGATACGCAGCCCGTCGTCAACGCCGGCACGCTTTACCAATAGGAGCGCGGCCGTGCCGGACGGCGACCGCAAGGCTTATCCGCTGCGCGTCGACCCCATGCTGTGGGCGGCGGTCGAGCGCTGCGCCGCCGCCGAGCTGCGTAGCGTCAACGCCCAGGTCGAATGCCTGCTGCGCGAGGCGCTCAATGCACGCGGTGTAAAGCTTAAAGCCCCCGTTCCGCGCAAGCGCGGCAGACCTTCGAAGAAGGAGAAGTGAGATGTTCATGGCCTTCCACTCGACGCCACGGCGCAAGCCGATCCTTGTTGCCGCCGCAATGTCGCTGCTTCTTCTCGGCATCGGCCTCGCGTTGAGCTTCGCCGGATGAGCGAGAGACCCGAATGGTTTACGGCCAAGCGCTATGGCTATGGCGCGGGGCTCCCGATCAGCTGGCAGGGCTGGGCCCTGCTGATCGGCTACATCGCGCTGATCGTTGCCGCCGGATTGCTGATTCCACACAGCTTGCTTGCCTATATCAGCGTCTTCGCGATGGTTACCGTCGCATTTGTCGCAATCGTCGCGCGCACCACCAGGGGCGGCTGGCGCTGGCGCTGGGGAGATAAGGAATGATTTCTGCAATGGTCGCCGCTGCCGCGGCATCGGTCGTCACCCCCATCAGTGCTCCAGGTCCGCAGGGTGCGCTCGCCGGAACGCTGCTTGATGCCGGCGGCAAGGCTCCGCTTGTGCTGATGATCCCCGGTTCCGGTCCGACCGACCGCGACGGCAACAACCCTGCCGGGCTGACCGCCGCGTCTTTCCGCGTGCTTGCCGAGGCGCTGGCCGGGCAAGGCGTGTCGACCGTCCGAATCGACAAGCGCGGAATGTTCGGAAGCAAGGCCGCGGTCGCCGACGCCAACAAGGTCACCATCGGCGATTACGCGGCCGACACGCACAGCTGGGTCAAGTCGATCCGCGACAAGACCGGCGCAAGATGCGTATGGGTGCTCGGCCATAGCGAAGGCGCACTCGTTGCCCTCGCCGCCGGCCAGGAGCCGGACGGCATCTGCGGCGTCATCCTTGTCTCGGGCGCGGGACGGAAGCTTAGCGACGTCATTCGCGAACAACTGCGCGCGAACCCTGCCAACGCGCCGCTGCTCGATTCCGCGATGGGCGCGCTGGATCAGCTGGAGCGCGGCGAGCACGTCGACGTCAGCACCATGCATCCCGCGCTGCAAAAATTGTTCGCACCGCAGGTGCAGGATTTCTTGATCGACGTCTTCCGCCATGACCCGGCGAAGCTTGCCGCTTCGCTC
>DASSOE010000012.1:0-5875 GCA_035700945.1 Sphingomicrobium sp.
TTCGGATCGGCGGTCGACCACACCGCGAACCGCAACCCGAGGAAGACGTTGGCACCCATCAGCGCCCACGCGAGGATTTCCAGCTCTTCGTCCGAGTAGCCGCCGTCGACCTCTCCGCTCGTCCGGCCGCCGGCCAGCCGCCCCGCGATTCGGTTCGCGGTCGTCTCATAATGTTCGCGATAGGCGCGCGGATCGACGAATTCGGCCTCATCGATGATCCGGTAAACGTCCCGGTGCTCGCGCGCGAACCGAAGGAAGGATTCGAGAGCGCGGGCCTCGCCTTCGATCGCATCCGCGGACTCCTTGAGCACCGGGGCGACATGGTCGCGCACCTGCGCCGACATGTCGCTGACGAGCGCCTGGAACAGCGCCTCCTTGGAATCGAAATATGTATAGAAAGTGCCGAGCGCGACGCCGGCGCGCTGGGTGATGCCGACAATCGAGCTGTCGGCGAACCCGCGGTCGCCGAACTCGTCGCGCGCGGCATCGAGGATCTTGCGCAGAGTGCGCTCGCCGCGCGCCGTCCGCGGCGCTTTTCCGGCGCTTGCAGCACTGGTCTGCAGGTCTTCTGCCACGCTTGCCCCCATGAATTCGCGATAGCTTTCTAGCCTGATCATTAGCAAGTTGAAAGATGGTTCAACTTTCACTAGACCGACAACGGAGGGCGGCGGCAAGAGAGTCGCGCGCCTTGGGGAGAACAGGGAAATGCGCGTCACTTTCGCAGGCGCCGCTTTGCTCGGCACCGTCGCCGCTGCGGCGCTCGTCACGACTCCGGCGTTCGCGCAGGAGAACTCGGACACCGGCCAGGCAACGCCGAACAACCAGCAGACGCAAGCCGTCGCCGCGGAGGCAAGCAGCCAGGAAATCGTCGTCACCGCGCGCCGTCGCAATGAGCTTCTGCTCAATGTCCCCGTCGCGGTCACGGCTTATTCGGGCGAGCAGCTCAACCGGCAGGGCGCGCTCGACCTGACCGACGTCGCCGACACCACGCCGAACGTCACGCTGGAAGTTTCGCGCGGCACCAACAGCACGCTCACACCGTTCATCCGCGGAATCGGCCAACAGGACCCGGTTGCGGGGTTCGAGCAGGGCGTCGGCCTCTACCTCGACGACGTCTATCTCAATCGTCCGCAGGCAGCCGTGCTCGATATCTACGACGTCGAACGGATCGAAGTCCTGCGCGGGCCCCAGGGCACGCTCTACGGCCGCAACACGATTGGCGGCGCGATCAAATATGTGACCCGCCGCATCCGCACCGACGGGCCGCACGCGATGGTCCGCACCAACGTCGGCACGCACGGCCAATTCGATGCGATCGCGCAGGTCTCGACGCCGTTGACGCAGGGGCTGCGCGTCGGCGCCGCCATCGCGCGGCTCAGCAACACGGGATTCGGTCGAAACCTCACCACGGGCGACCGCAACTACAACAAGAACGTCTGGGCGGCGCGCGGCACCGTCGAGCTCGAGCCGGCTCCGGACGTCTTCTTCCGCCTGTCGGGCGACTACACCTGGGACAACAGCAACCCGCGCGGCGGGCATCGCCTGATCCCGAACCTCGTCACGGGCGAACTGCCGCTCGGCAACGTCTTCGATTCGGAGGGCGGTCTCAACGACCCCGAGCAGCGCGTCCGCTCGGGCGGCGTTGCGCTTCACGGCGAGATCGGACTGAACGACTGGCTGCAGTTCCGCACCATCACTGCCTATCGCAAGGACCGCAGCGATACGCCCATCGACTTCGACGCCACGCCAGCGGTCGATGTCGACGTTCCGGCCATCTACAAGAACCACCAGTTCAGCCAGGAATTCCAGCTCGTCGCCGACAAGGGACCGCTCCAGGGCGTCGCCGGTCTCTATTATCTAAACGCCAGCGCCTTCGACGTGTTCGACGTCCGCCTCTACACTGCCCTGCCCGCCGTCCTTCCCGGATTGACCGCGGCAACGGTCGGCGACGTGAAGACCAAAACCTGGGCGGCGTTCACCGACCTCACCTATAATTTCAGCGACCAATGGGCCGCGTCTGCCGGCCTTCGCTACACCAGCGATCGCCGCCAGGCCCACGTGTTCAGGCGCAACCTGATCCTCGGCGGCTCGCCCGAGCTCGGCGGCTCGGATCCTTTCGACATGACCGGCACGCAGCTCGGTCCGGCGACCTCCGATTTCGATGGCACGCGCAAGGACAAGGCACTGACGCCGCGCCTTTCTGTCAACTTCAAGCCGACGGCGAACCACAATCTCTATTTGAGCTATTCGAAGGGCTTCAAGGGCGGCGGCTTCGACCCTCGCGGCCTGACGAGCGCATGCGTTCCCTCGACGGGTGAAGCCCGGCCGTGCACGCCGGACGAGATCTACGACTTCATGGCGTTCGATCCGGAGAAGGTCGACAGCTACGAGCTGGGCTGGAAGGCCTCGCTTCTCGACCGGCGGCTGCAGTTCGCGCTGGCCGTGTTCGACGCCGAATATAAGGATGTCCAGGTCCCGGGTTCATCGGGCGCGATCATCAACGGCGCTCCGACGTTCGTCGGAATCACCACCAACGCGGGCAAGGCCCGCTTCCGCGGCGTGGAAGTGGAAACCAACGCCCGCCTCGCGGAGGATTTCGCGACGCCGGGCGACCGGCTGAGTCTCGCTGGGACGCTTGGCTATCTGGACGCCAAGTACCTGCATTTCATCACCAATATCCCCGGCCAGGGGCCGGTCGACGTCGCCGACTTCCGCAAGATCCAGAACACGCCGAAGTGGACGATGAGCGGCTCGCTCGATTACCAGACACCGCTCGCGGATGGTCGCCTCGACCTCAACAGCACGGTTTCGTACCGGAGCAAGAGCCAGCAGTTCGAAACTGCGATTCCCGGTCTCGACCAGGGCGGCTTCGCGCTTTGGGATGCGAACCTGATCTGGCGCTCGGCGGGAAATCGCTACGAGATCGGGCTCCACGGCAAGAACCTGCTCAACAAGAAGTACATCGTCGCCGGCTATAATTTCCTGGCGCAGAACCCGTTCACCGGGGAATTCCTTCTCGGCACCAACGGCCTTCCTGTCCCGACGCTCGGCAAAACCGGCGTGCTGACGGCCTATTACGGCAATCCGCGCCAGGTCTTCCTGTCGGCCGCAATCAACTTCTGACCTCGGCGGAGGGGCGCTTGCGCCCCTCCCCGCTTCCGGTTTGCCGCGGGCCCGATTAGGGTCGCCATATGCGGCAATACCTCGACCTCATGCAGCGCATCCTCGACGGTGGGGTCGAGCAGAAGGATCGGACGGGCACCGGAACCCTGTCCTGGTTCGGCGCACAGATGCGCTTCGACCTCGCCGACGGGTTCCCGCTGCTAACGACCAAGAAGCTGCACCTGAGGTCGATCATCGTCGAGCTGCTGTGGTTCCTCCGCGGCGACACCAACGTCCGCTGGCTCAACGAGCGCAAGGTGAGCATCTGGGACGAATGGGCGGACGAGAACGGCGACCTCGGTCCGGTCTACGGCAAGCAGTGGCGCGACTGGGAGACGGCGGACGGCCGACACTTCGACCAGATCGAAAATCTCGTCGATCTCATCCGCCGCGATCCCTGTTCGCGCCGGCAAATCGTCACGGCCTGGAACCCGGGCGAGATTGCGAAGATGGCGCTCGCGCCGTGCCACTGCCTGTTCCAGACCCAGGTCGCCGCGGGGCGCCTCAACCTCCAGCTCTACCAGCGCAGCGCCGACGTCTTCCTCGGTGTGCCGTTCAACATCGCCTCCTACGCGCTGCTGACCCACATGCTCGCGCGCGCATGCGGCCTCGAGCCGGGCGTGTTCGTGTGGACCGGCGGCGACTGCCACCTCTACTCGAACCATCTCGACCAGGCTCGACTCCAGCTGACGCGCGAGCCGCGCCCGCTGCCGCGCCTCGTCATCAAGGACCGCGGGCAATCGCTGTTCGACTACGAGCCGGAGGATTTCGTCTTCGAAAATTACGACCCGCATCCGCACATCAAAGCGGCGGTCGCTGTCTAGTTCGCCGGTCTGACGTTCGCCACGAAGAACGGCGCATAAGCGCCGCACTGACGCTGCATCGGCTCATACACGGGAGTGACGAGATCCTGCCACTGGATCGGGTGGCCGTAAATCAACAGCTCCTGTGTGACCGCGAGCCACTGCTCGCCTTTGCCGGGGAGATGGAACAGCAAGGCATTGCCGTTGAAGCTGCTTCCCGTCGGGAAGACCGGGAGGAAAATAGTCCCGCTCTCCTCGTCACGGAACAGCAGGCAGCCGCCTTCGTACATCAGCGTGCCGGTGAGGGTCGTCGTCGCGAGCGCTTGGTAGGGCGCGGTCGCGATCTCGAGCGGGCGAAGCGGCCGCACGCCCGGATGATTGCTCACGCATCCGGCAACAACCAGCAATGCAAACAGCCCCGCTTTGCGCATCTGTCACTCCGCTGCGCCGTCCCCAAAAATAACGCTAGCGCAATGGAGCCGTTCCTGCGACCCCGGCGTTACCCAGCCCCATCAGAAGGGAGAACGACCAATGCTCCACAAAGCAACCACTGTGATCATCCTCGGCCTCGCCCTCGCCGTGGCCGCCTGCAACACCGTCCGCGGCGCGGCCAGCGACGTCAACTCGGTCGCGAATTGCACCGAGAATGCGATGAACGGCGGCCAGTGCTGACGGTTCAGTAGACAGACAGCTGTTGAATGATTCATTGTCGTTCCGGACTTCAATCGGAGGAACGATAAATGGTTCAAAAGCTGGTGGCGGTTGCATTGGCCGGCCTGTGTCTTGCGGTGGCGGCGTGCAACACCGTGCGCGGCGTCGGCGCCGATGTCGGTTCGGCCGCGAACTGCACCGAAAATGCGATGCACGGCGGCCGCTGCTGAGAGGTGCCGCCCGCGCCAAAAGAAACCCCGCCGGATCGCTCCGGCGGGGTTTTTCATGTCCCTATCGCTTGCGCGAAGGGACTTTCGGCTCAGTCCCGCAGATAGTCCCCGGCATCCGCGTCCAGACCGTGGCCGCTGGGCACGACCTCGCCCAGCGGGTCGTCGCCCGTCCCGGTATCGTCGCGCGGCGTGCGCGCGAGCTCGGCTGCGCGGAGTTCCTCTGCCGAATCCGGCGCGACGAGCGCTTCGGCCATGCGGCGCTGGGCCGCGCGAAGGGCCGTGTCGCGCGACGATGCCGCGACGCGCATGCGGTTCATGCCGGCGCCGGTTCCAGCCGGGATTAGTCGTCCGACGATAACGTTCTCCTTGAGGCCGTTCAGCGTATCGACCTTGCCCTGGACCGCGGCTTCGGTGAGGACGCGCGTGGTTTCCTGGAACGAGGCCGCCGAGATGAAGCTGCGGGTCTGCAGCGACGCCTTGGTGATGCCGAGCAGCACCGGCTTTCCTTCCGCGGGCTTCTGCTTCTTCTCCAGCGCGGCGTTGGTCTCGTCCATTTCGTCGCGGTCGACCTGCTCCCCGGCGAGCAAAGTCGTGTCGCCGCCGTCGGTGATCTCGACCTTCTGCAGCATCTGGCGAACGATCACCTCGATGTGCTTGTCGTTGATCTTCACGCCCTGCAGTCGATAGACCTCCTGGATCTCGCTCACGAGATATTCGGCCAGCGCCTCGACGCCGAGGACTTCGAGGATGTCGTGCGGATCGGGTGAGCCGCCGACGAGATTGTCGCCGCGTTTCACGAAGTCGCCTTCCTGGACCTCGATCATCTTCGACTTGGGCACGAGATACTCGACCGGCTCGCCACCGTCCTCCGGCACGATCGCGATCTTCCGCTTGGCCTTGTAGTCGCGCAGGAAGGTGACCTTGCCCGACACCTTGGCGATGATCGCATTCTCCTTCGGCTTGCGCGCCTCGAACAGCTCGGCGACGCGAGGCAAACCACCGGTGATGTCGCGCGTCCGCGCGGCTTCC
>DASSOE010000013.1:0-27195 GCA_035700945.1 Sphingomicrobium sp.
GCTCGCTGCGGTGCAGATGGGCCTCATTTACGTCAATCCCGAGGGGCCGGGCGGCAACCCCGACCCGCTCGCCTCGGCGCGCGAGATCCGCATGACGTTCGAGCGCATGGCGATGAACGACGAGGAGACGCTCGCGCTAACGGCCGGCGGGCATACGTTCGGCAAGTGCCACGGCGCCGGCGATGCTTCGAAAGTCGGCGCCGAGCCCGAAGGGGCCGACATCGCGCAGCAGGGCCTCGGCTGGCAGAGCGGGCACGAGAGCGGCATGGGCGACGACACGATCACCAGCGGGCTCGAAGGCTCGTGGACGCCGACCCCGATCCAGTGGAGCATGAATTTCTTCCGCATGCTGCTGGACTATGACTACGAGCTGGTCACCAGCCCCGCGGGCGCGAAGCAGTGGCAGCCGGTCGATCAGAAGCCCGAGGACATGGCGCCGGCGGCACATACGCCGGGGAAGAAGGTCCCGACGATGATGACGACGGCCGACATGGCGTTCAAGCTGGACCCGGAATATCGCAAGATCGCCGAGCGGTTCCGGGCCGACCCCGACGCGTTCGCCGACGCTTTCGCTCGCGCCTGGTTCAAGCTGACCCACCGCGACATGGGACCCAAGCCCCGCTACCTCGGCCCGGAAGTGCCCGAAGAGGACATGATCTGGCAGGACCCGATTCCCGCCGGAACCATGCCCAGCGACGGCGAAGTCGCGGAGCTCAAGCGGAAAATCCTCGACAGCGGGCTCACCGTTCCGGAACTGGTCAAGGCCGCCTGGGCCTCCGCGTCGACATACCGCCGGTCCGACCATCGCGGCGGCGCCAACGGAGCACGCATCCGCTTCGACCCGATCCGCAACTGGGACGTGAACGATCCTGAGGAGCTCTCGAAGGTCCTCTCGACGCTCGATCGGCTGCGCGGCAACGTGTCGCTCGCCGACGCGATCGTGCTTGGCGGCTGCGCGGCGGTGGAGAAAGCGGCGAGGGACGCCGGCCATGACGTGAAGGTGCCGTTCACCGGAGGCCGAGGCGATGCCACCGAGGAGCAGACCGACTTCGAGAGCTTCGAAGTGCTCGAGCCGAAAGCCGACGGTTTCCGCAATTATCTCAGCGTCCGCTACAATGTTCCGACCGAGGAGCTGCTGGTCGATCGGTCCCAGCTGCTCGGCCTCAGCGCACCGGAGATGACGGTGCTTGTCGGCGGCCTGCGCGTGCTCGGCGCCAACCAAGGCGGCTCCAGCCACGGCGTGTTCACCGACCGGGCCGGGCAGCTGACCAACGACTTCTTCGTCAACCTGCTCGACATGGGTACGGCGTGGAAGCAGGTCGACAACGACAGCGACGAGACCTTTGTTGGCAGCGATCGCGCAACCGACCAGCCAAGGTGGACGGCAACCCGCACCGATCTCGTGTTCGGGTCCAACTCGCAGCTGCGTGCGATCTGCGAGGTCTATGCTTCGGCCGACGCGGGCGAGAAATTCGTCCGGGATTTCGTGAAGGCGTGGACAAAGGTGATGAACGCAGACCGGTTCGACCTCCGGCGGCCGAAAGGCGCGGACATGGCAAGGCCGCGGCAGCCGGCGATGGCGCAGCAAAGTGAGGCGCCGAGCGCCTAGCGGAAGGTTCCTTCGAGTGCCGCTTGCGGCCGCGCTGCCGAAGCGACCGGCTCCAGGTCGGGGATGAGGTCGCGCGCGATCCTGCGCAGCGTCGCCGCGAGCAGCTGGAACTCGTTCTCGCGCGGGCTCGAGCGGCGCCAGATCAGGGCCACGCGGCGGAAGCCGTGCGCGGATTCCAGCCGCTTCGCGTCGACTTTCGTCCCCTTCAGGATGCCGGTTTCGATCGCCATTGCCGGGACGAAGGTGATGCCGAGCCCGTTATCGACCATCTGCACCAGCGTGTGCAGCGAAGTGCCCATCATGGAGGCATGGGCGCGGATTTCCGGACGATTGCAGGCGGACAGCGCATGATCCTTCAGGCAGTGCCCGTCCTCGAGCAGGAGCAGCCGGTTCTCGTCGATCGCGGCGGCCTCGACCGAGCTGCCGCGCGGCGCCTCGCCGGGCGGAAAGGCGACGTAAAGGAGATCGTCGAACAGCGGCGCTGAATCGACTTCGCCGCAAGCGAAGGGGAGGGCGAGCAGCACGCAATCGAGCTGTCCCCGGTGGAGTGCCTCGCAGGCGGCGGTGCTGGTTTCCTCGCGCAGGTAGAGCTTGAGATTGGGCCACTCGCTGCGCAGCTCCGGGAGCATCGCCGGCAAGAGGAACGGAGCGATGGTCGGGATCACACCCATCCTCAGCTCGCCATGCAGCGGCTGGCCCTCGGCGCGCGCCATTTCGCCAAGCTCCTCAGCCTCGCGCAGGACGCGGATCGCCTTGTCCGCGATCTTCTCTCCGAGCGCCGTGAAGCGCACCAGACGGCGGGTGCGTTCGACGAGCGTGACGCCTAGCAGCGTCTCCAGCTCGCGAAGCCCGGCGGAGAGCGTCGACTGCGTGACGAAGCAGGCCTCGGCGGCTTTGCCGAAATGGCCGTAGCGGCGCAGCGCGACCAGATATTGGAGCTGTTTGAGCGAAGGGAGGTGGACGGTCATTAATCGATTTTTCCAATCATCGAGACCGGTATAATAAACTTGAACGATTTTGCTACCACCCTACATGCTGCACTGCGAGACGAAATTTGCTGCATTGCACACAAGGAGGAATACCGAATGCTCACCGTTGGGGACAAGCTTCCTGCACTCACGCTTCCGGTCCAGCAGGGCACGTCCGCGCTGCCTGCCGGAGAGACGATCGATCTTGGCCACACCGACGGCAAGTGGAAGGTGCTGTTCTACTGGCCCAAGGATTTCACGTTCGTCTGTCCGACCGAGATCGTCGGCTACGGCGAGCTCAAGGCAGATTTCGCCGACCGCGACGCCGAGCTGATCGGCGCCTCAACCGACACCGCGCACGTCCACTTCGCCTGGCGCCGCTCGG
Organism: Sphingomicrobium sp.; assembly: GCA_035700945.1. Lineage (GTDB taxonomy): Bacteria > Pseudomonadota > Alphaproteobacteria > Sphingomonadales > Sphingomonadaceae > Sphingomicrobium. The sequence continues at coordinate 2,963 of DASSOE010000013.1, forward strand.
ACGAGCAGCTGGCGGGTGCCGACTTCCCGTGGATCGCCGACAACAAGAAGGAGCTCGCCGACGCGCTCGGCATCCTCGATCAAGAAGAGGGCGTGGCGCTCCGCGCGACGTTCATCGTCGATCCCGACAACGTCATCCAGCATGTCACCGTCAACGGGCTCAATGTCGGCCGCAACCCGGCCGAGGCGCTCCGCGTCCTCGACGCGCTGCAGACCGACGAGCTTTGCCCGTGCAACTGGACGCCGGGCGAAGAGGTCCTGAAGCCCGCGGCCTGACTTTCCTCCTCCCCCCAGGAGGAGCTTCCGGCCGGCGCCCCCTGACCGGCCGCGACCGAGGGGCGGGCTTTCCCCCAGGCCCGCCCCTTTTTCTTGCCGAACAGGAGTTATCATGTCGCTCAAGCAATTCGCCGAGAGCCTGCCAGAATACGCCAAGGACATTCGGCTGAACCTCGGCTCGATCCTTTCCGACCAGTTGATGCCGCAGGAGCGCAAGCTCGCGCTGCTGCTCGCCTGCGCTCACGGGTCGGGATACAAGCCGCTGGTAGAGGCTGCCGAAGCGGAAGCCGGCGGGAACATCCCTGAGCAGCTAGCCGACGCCGCGCGCGGCGCAGCAGCAGTCATGGCGATGAACAACGTCTATTATCGCTTCGTCCACCTGGTCGCGAACCCCGAGTACGGGAAAATGCCGGCGCGCCTGAGAATGAACATCATCGGCTCGCACGGAATCGCCAAGGACGAGTTCGAGCTGATGAGCCTCGCGGTCTCGGCGATGAACGGTTGCGGGATGTGCATCGACAGCCACGAGCGCGTGCTGCTCGAGCATGGCGTGAAATCGGATGTGATCCAGTCGGCAGTGCGCATTGCCGCGGTGATGAAGGCGCTCGCGACCGTTCACGCGACTGTCTAGGCGGTTAGCAGCCGCACCGAAACGATTAGCAGGGTGACGGCAAGCACCGGCCGCAGCACCTTGTCGGACGTGCGGCTCGCCAGCATGCTGCCGATGATCACGCCGGGGATCGACCCGACCAAAAGCGACAGCATCAGCGGGAAGTCGACCGCCCCGATGAACCAGTGGCCGAGTCCGGCGATGAGCGTCAGCGGAACGGCGTGCGCGATGTCGCTGCCCGCGATCTTGGCGACGGACAGCCGCGGGTACAGCATCAGCAGGGCGGTCGTGCCAAGCGCACCCGCGCCGACCGACGTCACCGAAACGAGGATCCCGAGCGCGGTCCCGAGGAGAACGGTCCAGCGCGAGACGTTCGTCTCGTCGCCGGTGTCGAATCGCTGGTCTGCCCAGCGCAAGATCACCGGCCGGAAAAGGATCGAAATTCCGGTGAGAAGGAGCGCCCCGCCGAGGAGCAGGTTGAGGACGCCGGATGCGCCCTGGTCGAGCGCTCCGACGCGACTCATGACGAACAGGGTGATGATCGCCGCGGGCATGCTGCCGCAGGCGAGCGCTCTGACGATCCTCCAGTCGACGGTGTGCTGCGACCCGTGGACGGCCGTCCCGACGCTTTTCGTGACCGAGGCATAAAGGAGGTCGGTGCCGACCGCGGTCGCCGGGTGGAACCCGAACAGCAGAACGAGCAACGGCGTCATCAGCGAGCCACCGCCGACACCGGTCAAACCGACAAGGGCGCCGACGAGGAGGCCCGCAACGGAATAGAGCGGATTATACGCGGAAAGGATCGCTGCCCCCTAAATCACACGATCAAATGGCATGAAATTGCTGCCTCTTGCCCCGCTTCGGAGCGGCGCTGCTTTGCCGAAGCAACGGACCTTGGCAAGAGCCGGTTAAACTCGAGCCGCCAACTCGTCTTTTGTTTGCGGCGGGCGGCAGCGCCTGTCCAGACCCATTGCCGGTGATGCATGCTGCGCTTAGATTATGCGCGTAACGGCAAAGGGAATGTCGCGCTTGCAATCCGGGCTGATTGCCTATCTCGATTCCGTCAAGTCACGCGACCCGGCGGCGCGTTCGCGCTGGGACGTCCTGTTCTACCCGGGCATCTGGGCGCTTGGACTTCACCGTTTCGCCCATTGGCTGTGGGAGGGCCGGCTCTATTTCCTGGCGCGGCTGATCAATCATTTCGCCCGCTTCCTGACCGGTATCGACATCCATCCGGGTGCCAAGATCGGCGAGCGTTTCTTCCTCGACCATGGCTTCAGCGTCATCGGCGAGAGTGCGGTGATCGGCGACGACGTGACCATCTACCAGCATGTGACGCTGGGCGGGACCAATCCGACGACGGGGGAGGGCGGCAAGCGCCACCCGACGATCGGTTCGCGCGTGGTGATTGGTTCGGGCGCGCAGGTGCTGGGGCCGATCGAAGTGGGCGAGGGCGCCAAGATCGGCGCCAATTCGGTGGTGACCAAGGATGTTGCGCCCGCGTCGACCGTGGTCGGCATTCCGGCAAAGCCGGTGCCGGTCGAGTCCATCCACTATAGCCCCGGCTTCATGCCTTACGGAACGCCGTGCGGCGAGGATTGCGACCCTGTCCGGGTCCGGATCGGGGAGCTCGAGCAGGAGCTCGAGGAGCTTCGCGCCGAGCTCAGGGCGTTGAAGGCTGCCCGGCAGCCGCAACCGCAGTCGCAGCCCAAGGTGAAGAGCGCTTGAGCAGCGCACATGACATGGGGAGCGCGGTCCGTTGAGCGTCATCGCGCCGTTCCCGTCTCGCTGGGACCGGCGCCCAATCGCTACGTTTGAGCGCAGGGAGCTGTCGCGAATCTTCGACCTCTATGGACGGATGGTGGCAGCCGGGCACTGGCGCGATTATGCGCTTCGCATCGACCCTGACGTCGCGGTCTTCGCCGCTTTCCGGCGGCACTGCGAGCGGCCCGAGATCCGGATCGAGAAGCGCCCCGCGCTTCGTCACAAGCAGGGGGCGTTCGCACTCGTCGGTGAGCACGGCGCGGTGCTCAAGCGGGGCCACGAGCTCGCGCCCGTGCTGGCCCCGCTCGAGCGCCGGCTCATGCGGCTTGTTGGGTGACCTGCGCCGGCCGGTCGAGGGCCGGCAGCCGCTCCTGCAGATTTGACGGAAGCCGGTTCACCACCACGCGCCGCGCCTGGTGCCAGTAGGCGGAGAGCAGCAGCAGCGCCGAGCCGATGATGAGCGCGGTGAGCGCAACGTTGAGCTCGACCGCGCCGAACTGCTTGAACAACTCGGTGAGCGCGTAAAGCACATACGCGAGCGCCGAAACGAGCAGCGCGCGCCGGTCGATCGCCAGTGCGGTCAGGCCGAACAGGACGTAAAGGCCGACCACGAGCAGGCCCTCGCCGGTGCTGACGCTGCCGCTGTTCAGGCCCAGCAGGGTGAAGATCGGGTGCGCGATCATCGGTGCCGCGAGCAGGTGCAGCCAGAAGGCGACGTCCGACCGGCGCGTGGTGCGGACGCGGTCCGATGCGTCCCACCACATGGCGAACAGGAAGACGCCGATCCCGAGCAGCAGGACGAAGCCGAGGATCAGGTTCATGGCGGTCTGGCTGTCGCCCGGCTGGACGATGGCCACAATCACCGCGAGGAACAGGCCGGCGATTGCCGCGGCGCCCGCCGCGACCGTGATCGGCACGTGGAACCGGCGCCAGTGTATCCACGCGGCGGCGGCGGCAATTGCGGCGCTCACGCCGCCGACGACGGCGGCAAGAAGCTGATCGTTCTCGCTGAACCGGTCGGGGCCGATGATTTGCACGAGGAGGAACGCCGACGTCACGAGCACGCCGCCGACAAAGGCGAGCAGCAGCAGGATCGACGGCAGCGCCATGCGGCGGCGCGCCGTGAAGAACAGGGCAAGGCCCCAGGCGGTCGCGCACACCGCCAGCGGCGCGAGGAAACTCGGACCCGACTCGCCATGCTCGCTGATCACGAGTCCGGTCGCCTGGCCGACCCACTGGCCGATCCAGCCGACAGCGAACAGCAGAATTGCCGCCGCGATTGCCACGAAAATATCGTTGAAGCCGGTGATGAGGCGGAATTGTTCTTCGTCGGCAATCACAGTCGAGCGCTGGCGTTGAACGTGACCGCGAAGCGCGTCCGCGGCTTCGGCGCTGATCACGCCGGATGCGACCGCGTCGTCGATTTCCTGCTGGCTGTACATGCCCTGTTCTCCCGAAAATCCGCGGGAGAGTATGCCGGGTGTCTTATAGTGTCAATACAGCAAGGCGCGAGCTAGTCCTCGCCGCCGCCGATAGGCCGGTCGGGCGGGGTACCGGAGCCCACGTGCGTTCCCGCGCCGCTTCCGAGCGCCTCGCCGATGGTGGGTCCGCGCGGCCGGTCGCCTTCGCCATATTCGAGCGCGGGGGTCTCGTCATGTTCGTCGAAATCGCCGAGCGCCGCGGCTTCCTTGGCCGCTTCGCTGCCGGTGCGGCCGGCAAGCTCGTCGACAGCAGCCACGTCCTTGTCGGGCGCCAGGTCTTTGCCGTCGCCGATTTCCTGGTGGCGCGCCGTGCCTTCGCCCGAAGGCTGCCCCTTGCCCGCCCGGGTGCCCGGTCCCGCTGCGCCGCCCGTGCCGCTGAGAGGAGTCTCTTCCTCTTTCGCGATGCCGAAGCCGCTGATCCCGTCCCCGCTTCCGTCCTGGCCAACCGTCATCATCAACTCTCCTCGTTCGTTCTCGGACGACCAACGCGTGAGGAGGTGGGGCGTGCCGCAACCCGAGTCGCGGTCGAGCAGCTGAACAACCGTTCAGGCGCGAAATGGTACAAATTGCAAAGTCAACACTTATTTTGAACCCGCGCGCCCTCTGCCGCGTTATGATGGCAAAGAGAGCTTTGAGAGGTTTCTGAAGGTGATATCCCGGTTTCTTGCCGGCGCCGCATGTGCGGCGCTGCTGGGCCTCGCTGCGCCCGTTTCGGCCGCGGCAAGCCCTGAACTGCCTGGGGCCGCAGTCCAGGTTTCTCCATCCGCGATGCAAGCGGTCGACAGCTTCTATGCAGGCCGGCACGGCGCGCCCCTGTGGCTGCGCAGCGGTGCGGACAGCGGCGCCGCGCGGACGCTGATCGGAGTCCTCGAGCGCGCGCCGCTCGACGGCCTCGACAGCGGTCCTGCGCTTGCCGCCCGAGCGCGGATGCTGTTGGCGCGAGCGGCCGGCGGCGATGCCGCTGCGCTGGGTGCGGCTGACCGGCTGCTGTCCGCCGCCTGGGTCAGCTATGTCAGTGCGATCGAGCGGCCGCCGAGCGGCATGATCTATGCCGATTCATGGGTGACGCCGCGCCGTCACACTCCGATGCAGATCCTGCAGCTCACGGCCGCCGCGAATTCGCTCCCGGCCCATGTCCGCTCCGTGTCGCAGGTGAACCCGCTGTACGCGCAGCTCCGCGACGCGGCCTGGACGCAGATGCAGGCGAGCGGCGGAGCGATCGACCCGCGGGTGCTCACCAGCCTCGACCGCGCGCGCGACAACCCGTTCCAGCGCAAGTACATCATGGTCGATGCCGCGGCGGCGCGGCTCTACATGATCGAGGACGGCCGGATCGTCGATTCGATGAAGGTCGTCGTCGGCAAGGCAGGCCCGAAGACCCAGACGCCGATGCTCGCGAGCACTATCTATTATGCGACGCTCAACCCCTATTGGCACGTTTCGCCCGAGCTCGTGCGGTCGCTGACCGCGAAGAACGTGCTCGACCAGGGCCTGGGCTATCTCAGCAGCCGCGGCTATCAGGTGCTTTCGGCGGACGGCAGCGGCGAGCTGCTCAATCCGGCGAAGGTCGACTGGCACGCGGTTGCGAACGGGAGCCTCAAGGTCCGCGTCCGCCAGCTGCCGGGGCCGGCCAATTCGATGGGTGACGTGAAGTTCGGCTTCCCCAACGCCTATGACATCTATCTCCACGACACGCCGGTGAAGGCGCTGTTCAGTGAAAGCGATCGCGATCTCAGCCACGGCTGCATCCGCCTTCAGGACGCCGAGGCGCTCGCGCGGTGGATGATGGGGCGGGAGCCGCGAACGGCTTCGGACGCGCCGGAGCAGCACGTGGAACTGCCGACTCCGGTGCCGATCTACATCACTTATCTGACCGCGCAGGCGCATGACGGGCAGCTGACGTTCGTCGACGACATTTACGGCCGCGACGAGCAGGCGATGCGGATGGCCGCGCTGAAATAGGGGTGGGAGCGCTACCGATCTCTGCTCATCCTGAGTAGCGGCTGAGCGACAGCGAAGGCGCGTATCGAAGGGAGGGTCCTTCGATACGGCGCTTCGATGCCCCCGGCATTTCGCCGGGGTTACTCAGCGCCTACTCAGGATGAGCGGTTTCGGGCTGCACGGGCTCAGACCTCGACTTCGTCCATGGTCTTGAGCTTGGGCTGGGGCAGGCCTTGGGACTTGTAGCGGTCGGTCAGCTCCTGCTTCTTTTGGGCAAGCTGCTCGCCGAGGGCCTCCATGTCGAGCTTGCCCTTGCGCGCCTGCGAGAAGATGCCGCCGGGGCCTTCCTCTTCCTTGATGTGATGCTTAATCTCTTCCGAGAGCACCTTCACCTTGGTGTCGAAGAATTCGTCGTCGGCGCCTTCGTTGGCCTCGATTTCGGCGATCATGAGCTTGGCGGCGTCGTGCTCGACATAGCCTTCTTTCAGCTCATCCTCGTCGACCGTACCCTCGCAGGCAGGATAGAAAATCGTCTCCTCGAGCTCGCAGTGGACGATCAGCTCAAGGCAGATCTGATGCGCGAGCTTCTGCTTGCGGCCGTCGCCTTTGGCGCTCTCGAAATTCTTGAACAGCTTCTCGACCTCGCGATGATCATCCTTGAGGAGCGTGATCGCGTCCTTCGACTTGCTCTCGGCCATCAGGTTGCGTCCTCCTTGTCGTCTGCAGGTCGAAACCAATCGAACAGCCGGGATGTTCCTGCCGCAGCATGCGTCAGGAACCTGTCACCGTGAGCGCGCCGCCTGGCCTCGACTGGAAGGCGGCAGGCTACCTGATCTCCATCGTGAGCGTGTTCTTCCTCGGCGCCGTCGCCTGGGCCAAGGACAATCCGCCTGGCTGGTACTATCCGGTGCTGCTAGCCGGAATGGCGCTGTCCATCGTCGGCATGGGCTGCCGCTACATGGCGCACTTGCGGCAGAAAGCGGAAATCAGGAAGACGCGTGCCGAGGCGGAGGCGCGTTAGCGGCCCCTGTCGCCGCTGTCGCCGTTGTCGCTCGTCTCTTCCTCCTCAGCGGCGGCGATCGACTGCGCGGGCGACGAGTCCAGCTCCATCCAGTCGCGGAAGGGGAGGTGGTAGATCATGTCCATGACTTCGAACTCGAGACCACCCGGCTTCCACGTGTCGCTGTTCCACAGCGCGACCACGCCGCTCTTCTTCTCGGGATCGAACAGGATCAGCGAGCGATAACCCTTGATGCCGCCGCGGTGACCGATGATGCGGTGCCCGGCGTAATTGTAGTTGCGCCAGCCGTAGCCGTACCAGGCCTCCTTGACGCGCTCGAGGAACTTGCGCAGGCGCGCGCGCTCGGTCGGGGTCTTCACATGGGGTGCGTGGACCGTGTCGAGGACACTGGCGTCGAGCACGCCGGGCATTTCGCCCATCTGCGCTTCCATCCACAGCGCCATGTCCTTGATGTTGCTGTTGACGCCGCCCGCGGCCGGCACCTTGTAGTAAGTGTCGCTCATCGGCCACGGCCGCCGGCCGGCGCTGTGCGGGCGCGCCCAGCTGCGGCTGGATTCGATGCCGGCGAGTGAGACGCTGCCGCTGCTCATCCCGATCGGGTTGAACAGGTAGCGCTTGACCGCCTGCTCATAGGGCATGTTGGTGATGCGCGAGACCATCACGCTCGACGCGTCATAGGCGACGTTCTGATAGTCCCAGCAAGTCCCTGGCGCGCAGACGGCGTTCAATTGGCCGAGCTGCGTCCTCAGGAAATTCGGATCCTGCCCTTCCTCGAGCTTGTTGTCGTAGGCGTTGCGGTAAAGACCGAGGCGATGGGAGAGCAGGTCGCCGACGGTCGCCATGCGTTCGTTGCCGTTGGGCAGCTTCAGGTTCGGCGCGTAGTTGGCGACGGGAGCATTGAGGTCGATCTTGCCCTCTTCGGCGAGCTTGGCGACCATCGTCGCCGCGACCCCCTTGGAGCAGGATGCCCAGCGAAACACCGTTTCCGGAGTCACGGGCTCGCCGGAGCCTTCGATCGTTTCGCCATAGCCTTTGAGGAAAGTGATTCGGCCGTTCTCGACGATGCCGACGGCGAGACCGACCATCGCCGGCTTTTCCATCAGCTGCTGCAGCCGCGCATCCAGAAGGCGATAGTCGATGTCGCGCCGCGACGCTGTCGAAAGAGACGCGAGCTTGAACTGCGCGCCGGCGATTTCGGCCCGGGACTGTAGCTGCTGCTGATCATGGGGCCGCATCGCTAGAAGCGATGCGCCCGTGAGCAGCACGAGCGCGCCAAGGCCGACCTTGCTAGCCGTCTTCAAAAACTTTTCTCCCCACCCTCAACACGGGTGTGACGGGGAGGGGCCTTGCCCTCAACGCTCGTTTGAAAGCGGTTGCGATGAAGCGACTCTGTCTTGCGACGAACGGGCTTATGGCTATGAACTCCCCGCGCGCCTGACGCGCCGCCGGGAGCCCGATGGGATGAATTTCCTGAAGACGTTGTTCTGGGTGCTCGTGGCGGTAGTGGTCGTGCTCTTCGCAAGCCGCAACTGGAGTCCGGTCACCCTGAACCTGTGGGACGATATCCAGGCGGACATCAAAATTCCGATCCTCCTGCTGATCTTTTTCCTGCTCGGTTTCCTTCCGACGTGGCTGTGGATGCGGGCGCGGCTATGGACTTATCGACGACGCGTCGATGCGCTGGAGCGGAGCCGCGCGTCGGCTGTCCCGGCCGCACCAGCGGCAGAACCGGAGGAGGTTGCCGAATGAGTCCGATTTTCGTGGCGCTCGACACCCAGGACGTTCACCGCGCGGCCGCTCTCGCGCGCGACGTGAGCGGGGTCGCGGCGGGCGTGAAGATCGGCCTCGAATTCTTCTGCGCAAACGGCGACGAGGGCGTCGTCCGGATCGCGGAGCATGGCACGCAAGTCTTCCTCGATCTCAAGCTCCACGACATTCCGAATACTGTCGAAAAGGCGGTCTATGCGCTGGCGCATCTACAGCCTGCGATCCTCACCGTGCATGCTGCCGGCGGCAGGGCGATGATGGCTGCGGCCAAAGCCGCGGCTCCGCCGCGGACCAAGGTCGTCGGAGTGACCGTGCTCACCAGCCTCGACCACGGAGACCTCGCGAGCATCGGAGTCGAGGGCTCGCCCGAAAACCAGGTTGCGCGGCTTGCGGATCTTGCGCGCGAGGCGGGTCTCGACGGCATCGTCTGCTCAGGCGCCGAAGTGGCTGCTGCCCGGTCGGCCTGGCCGGAAGGCTTCCTGATCGTTCCGGGGGTGCGGCCCGCGACCTTTGACGCGGGCGATCAAAAGCGCGTCGTCACTCCGGCGCAAGCGCTGTCCGACGGCGCTTCAACGCTGGTGGTGGGGCGGCCGATCACTCAAGCGGTCAATCCGCGTCGGGCAATCATGGACATCGCGGCTTCGCTGGAGCAGACGCCCGCGTAGACGAGGAGTTGAGATGAGCTGGCTGAGCAGGGTCCGCAACGGCATTCCGTTCCTTCCCAAGCGGCAGAGCGCCGAAAACCTGTGGCACAAGTGCCAGAAGTGCGGATCGATGGTGTTCGTCAAGGAATGGGAGGAGAATTACAGCGTCTGCCCACGCTGCAACTTCCACGACCGGATCGGGCCGACAAAGCGCTTCCAGCAGATCTTCGATGCGGCGCAATATGAGCTGCTTCCGGCGCCCGAGGTGCGAGAGGACCCGCTGCGGTTCAGGGACACGAAGCGCTACACCGACCGGCTGAAGACGGCGCGCGCCGCGAACGACGAGCGCGATGCCCTGGTCAATGCACGCGGGAGGATCGATGGACACAAGGTCATCGTCGGAGTCCAGGACTTCGCCTTCATGGGCGGGTCGATGGGGATCGCCGTGGGGGCCGCGATCGTCGCCGGAATCCGCGCGGCGATCGAGGACAGTTGCCCGTACGTCCTGTTCACTGCCGCCGGCGGTGCCCGGATGCAGGAGGGCATCCTCAGCCTCATGCAGATGCCGCGGACCACGGTCGCGCTTCAGGAGCTGAAGGAAGCGGCACTGCCGTACATCGTCGTGCTGACCGACCCGACGACCGGCGGGGTCACCGCGTCCTACGCGATGCTCGGCGATGTGCAGATCGCCGAGCCCGGCGCGCTCATCGGCTTTGCCGGGCAGCGGGTGATCGAGCAGACGATCCGGGAGCGGCTGCCGGAGGGGTTCCAGCGCGCCGAATATTTGCTCGAGCACGGAATGATCGACATGGTCGTCTCGCGAGCCGACCTGAAGGACAAGCTGGCGCTGCTGGTCGCCTATCTCGCGGCGGAGGCGAAGGAAGCCGCCTGATGGCGGACTTCGCACGCTCAACCGACGCCGAGGTTCAGGCGCAGCTCGACCGGCTGTCGAAGCTTTCGCCGGCCGGTGACCGTCTCGGGCTCGAGCGGATCGAGGTTTTGCTCGATCGGCTCGGACGCCCCCAGGACGCGCTTCCGCCCGTGTTCCACATCGCGGGCACCAACGGGAAGGGCTCCACGGTGGCGTTCGTGCGTGCTGCCCTCGAGGCGAGCGGGCACAAGGTGCACGCTTTCACCAGCCCGCATCTGGTGCGCTTCAACGAGCGCATCCGCGTGGCCGGCCGGCTCATCGAGGATGGCGAGCTCGCGCGGACGCTCGCGGAAGTGATCGACGCGGGCATCGGGGTCGAGCCGAGCTTCTTCGAGGTCGCGACCGCGGCCGCGTTGCTGGCGTTCGCGCGCACTTCGGCCGACGCCTGCATCCTCGAGGTCGGGCTCGGAGGGCGGCTCGACGCGACCAACGTGATCGAGCGGCCGCTTGTCACCGGCATCGCCAACCTCGCGCTCGATCACCAGCAGTTCCTTGGCAATGGCCTCCCCGGCATAGCGGGCGAGAAAGCGGCGATCGCCAAACGCGGCGTTCGCCTTGTGACCCAGCTCTATCCGCCGGCGATCGGCAGCAGGATCGACGAGATCGCCCGCGAGCGTGGTGCGATCTGGCTTCCGCGCGGGGGCGTGTGGGATGCGATCGCGCGTCAGGGGAAGCTCCGCTATCGCGATGACCAAGGCGAGCTCGACCTGCCCCTGCCGCGCCTGCCCGGCCGGCACCAGGCGATGAACGCGGCGCTCGCCGTCGCCATGCTCCGCCACCAGGAGGCGCTGCGCGTGCCCGCGTCGGCGCTGGGCGCTGCGATGGGATGGGCCGACTGGCCGGCGCGGCTGCAGCATCTCGCCCCAGGGGCGCTGGTCGGCGAGCGAGAAGTATGGCTAGACGGCGGCCACAACCCGTCGGCGGCGCGGCAGATCGCCAGCTTCGTCAGGCATCGCTTCGACGACGGCCGGCCGCTGCACCTGGTCTTCGCGAGCCTCGCGACCAAGGATCCGCCTCGCATGCTCGAGCCGTTCCAGGGGCTCGTGGTCCAAGTCCATGCGGTGCCGATCCCCGACCACGCCTGCTTTTCGCCGGTCGACCTCGTGGAAATCGCGGGCGAGCTCGGCTTTTCAGCCGACGCTCACGACGGGGTCGAGGAAGCGCTCGCGGCGATTCCGCGGGGCTCGCGCACGCTGATCTTCGGTTCGCTCTACCTCGCCGGGACAGTACTCGCCGCGAACGATCAGCTGCCGGACTGAACCGGCTTGCCGGTCTCCTCCTGCGGATGTTCGGCGCGCACGTCGCCGCTGCCCTCGACGCCGGCGGTCCCGATCGACTGGTCGATCAGGCCGGCGCGCATCATGAACCAGAACAGGATGATGCCCGGCAACGCGGCGGCCGTGGTCAGCAGATAGAAGTTCACGTAACCGATCGCCTCGATCAGCGCGCCCGCGGTGGTGCCGGTGAGGAAGCGGCCGACGATGCTGGCAGCAGCCGAGATCAACGCATATTGGGCCGCAGTGAACCTCAGGTCGCACAGCGCCGAGAAATAAGCGACGACGCAGACGCCGCCAATGCCGCTGGCGATATTCTCGAAGCCGATCGCTCCGGCCATGCCGAGATTGCTGTGCCCGCTCATCGCGAGCAGCGCGAAGCTGAAGTTCGATACCGCCATCAGGATCAGGCTGATCAGCACCGACCGCTTCATCCCGAGCTGGGCATAGAGGATGCCGCCGATGAAGATGCCGATGAGATAGGCCCAGAAGCCTACGCCCACGTCCCAAAGCGCGATCTCATCGTTGCTGAAACGAAGATCGTCGAACAGCAGCCGGAAGGTCAGGTTCGCGAGCGTGTCGCCGATCTTGTGGAGGAGGATGAAGAGCAGCACGAGCCAGGCGCCCTTGCGCTCGAAGAACTCGACGAACGGCTTCCACACGGCGGCGGCGGCATTGCCGAGGCCGGGCTTGCTCGAGACCCGTTTGTGGCGCTGGGGCTCGCCGTAGAGCAAAGCGGTGAGCATCGCCGGCAGCGCGAGCGCTGCGCATGCCAGATAAGCCGTGTGCCAATCCGACCGGGCAGCGACGACCAGCGCGAGGGCGCCGGCACCCGCCGAGCCGATGCGCCAGCCGTATTGCGACATGCCCGAACCGACGCCGAGCTGGCGCGGTTCGAGAATTTCGATTCGATAGGCGTCGATGACGATGTCGAAGCTCGCGCCGGCAAGGCCAACGAGAATCGCCGCAGTCACGACCGAACCGACGCTCGCCGAAGGGTCGGCGAGCGCGAGGTTCACGACCGCGGCAATCACCAGCGCGCCAGTGACCAGCATCCACGACACACGCTGGCCGAGACGGCCGAGCAGCGGCAGCCGCACGCCATCCATGATCCAGGCCCAGAGGAATTTGAAGTTGTAGGCGAGGAAGACGAGCGTGAAGGCGGTGATCGTCGCCTTGTCGATGCCGTCCTGCTTGAGGCGCGTCGTCAGAGTCGCGCCGATCATCGCGTAGGGGAAGCCCGACGAAATGCCGAGAAACAGCGAGGCGAGCGGCGCCGCTTCGGTGTAGGGCCTGACGCCGGCCGGAAGCACGCTCCGCCAGCCGCCCGACGCGTCCGCTGCACTCGCCATAAGCGCTTCCCTCCCCGTGTGACGGCGAATGTTAGCAGCAGGCGAGCGGCTGGCTAGAGGCCGCGGCTCAACTCTCCTGCTCGTCGGCGGGCTGGATGAACAGCTCGACGCCTTTCGGAGGCTTGACCTGCTCGCCCTGCAGGTGCCGATCGACGCACTCGATCGCCTTGCACAGCTGGCGCTCGGTGTAGGGCTTCATGACGCAGCCGATGCCGACCTCGGAGGCGCTGGGAGTGGCATGGCCGGTGGCGAACAGGGTCGGCACGCCGCGCTGCTTGGCCGCACGGGCAAGCTCGATGCCGGTCTGGTCCTTGCGCAGGCGGAGGTCGCTCAGGATCAGGTCGATCTTTTCGCGTTCGAGCACCGCGAGCGCTTCGTGCAGGTCGTCGACTGTCGCCACGACCTCGTAGCCGGCATCGCCGAGCATATTCTCATTGTCGAACGCGGTCAGCGGCTCATCCTCGACGATGAGGATCCGCTTGACGACCTGCTTGCGCTTCCCGAACACCATCTTTGGCCCCGATCATGAATTCGCATTCGCAACGAACGAACAAGCGGCCAGTGCCGCCCCGGCGCAAGCAGGGCCGCCCTGTGCCCGCCGCGCCACAAAAGGAGGACGGCGGACCGCAGCGGATCGCCAAGCTGCTCGCCCGCGCCGGAGTCGCCTCGCGCCGCGAAGTAGAGCGCATGATTGCCGAAGGCCGTGTCGCCCTCAATGGGGAAAAACTCACCACGCCCGCGACGCTGATCGAGGAGTTGAGCGGCGTGACGGTCGACGGGAAGACGGTGCGGCCGGCGACGGAGACGCGGCTGTTCCGCTTCTACAAGCCGCAGCGCGCGTTGACCGCGGCGAACGACCCGAAGGGGCGGCCAACCATCTATGACCGCTTGCCGCCAGGCCTGCCGCGGCTGATGCCTGTCGGCCGCCTCGATTTCATGACCGAGGGGCTGCTGCTGCTGACCAACGACGGTGGATTGAAGCGCCAGCTCGAGCTGCCGCGGACCGGAGTCGAGCGGACCTACCGCGCGCGCGCCTTCGGCCAGGTTACGCAGGACGCGCTGGAACGGCTGGCCGAAGGAGTCACGATCGACGGCGTTCACTACGGGTCCATCGATGCCAACCTCGAGCGGCGGACGGGAAGCAATTGCTGGATCGAGATGCGCCTTACCGAGGGCAAGAACCGCGAGGTCCGACGCGTGCTGGCGCATCTCGGGCTTCAGGTTTCGCGGCTGATCCGCACCGCCTATGGGCCGTTCACAGTGGACGACCTTGAGCCCGGGCAGGTTGAGGAAATCGGCCAGGCGGGCCTCGAGGGGTTCTGCAAGACTCTCAAATGAGGATCATCGCTGGTGAATGGCGCGGGAAGGCAATCGAAGCGCCGCCCGGGCTCGCCACCCGGCCGACCGGCGACCGCGTCCGCGAAACACTGTTCTCGATGCTCGCGAGCCGCCTCGGCAGCTTCGAGGATCTGCGGGTCGCGGATCTGTTCGCTGGGAGCGGGGCGCTGGGACTGGAGGCGTTGTCGCGCGGAGCGGCAAGCGCGACGTTCGTCGAGAATGATCTGAAGGCGATCGCCGTTATGCGGCGCAACGCCGGCAAGCTCGGCGCGGGCGGGCGCATACGGGTCATCGCCGGTTCCGCGCTCGCTCTTCCAGCGTCGGAGCCATTCGACCTTATCCTCGCCGACCCGCCTTATGCGCCGAAATCGGGCAGCTTAGTCGCCCGTTCCGTCGTCGAGGCGGGGTGGCTGACGCCGGGGGGCTGGCTGAGCGTGGAAACGGACCGGGGCGAAGACGTGGATCCGGGCGAACTCGCGCTAGACAGCCGACGTGACGTCGGGCGCGCGAGACTTACGCTTTTGCGCCGGCTTTAGAATCCTTCGCCGCAGCGCGGATTTCGTCGAACTCGTTGGCGAGCCTGCGGCCGATCGCGGCTGCAGCGGCCTTGCCGGCCGCCTTGACCGCCTTGCCGGCGCGCTTGCCGCGGGTCGCTTCGTCGCGGCTCGTGAATCCATGCTCGGCGAGCGCTGCAAGTGCCGCCGTGGCAGCGACCGCGACCAGTTCCGCAACCAGCGGGCTCTGGAGCAGCTTGACGAAGGCTTCGCCCATATTTTCCTGCGAGCCCGAGCTGCCGCCGCTGCTGCTGCTCGATGACCTCTTCGCTACCGAAGTGCCGGTCTTGCGCGTCTTCCCGCTGCTCGCACGCGCCTTGGTTCGGTCCTTGCTCGTCGCCGTCTTCGCCATTGCTATCTCCTGCCTGTGCGTGGCTTGGAACCTCAACTCACCGGCGCATGGCCGTATCCCGGCGCGCAATCAATATCGAGAGCAAGGACTGGGGCCGCGCCCGGAGCGCGGCCCTCCGGCAGCTACGCGCCGACCAGGACCGGCGTTCCGATGTCGGTCACCGAATAGAGCTTCTTCGCGAAGGCACTCGGCAGGCGGACGCAGCCGTGGCTCGCGGCATGGCCGGGATTGTGCCCGGCGTGCATGGCGATCCCGTGGGGCTCGAAGAATTGCGCGAACGGCATCGGCGCGTCGTCGTACTTCTTCGAGCGGTGCATCGGCGTCTTCCGGAGGACCGAGAAGATCCCGGCAGGCGTCGGCTTGTCGTCGCGGCCGGTCGAAATGGCCGCCGCTGCCATCAGCGTATCTCCGCGATAGAGATAGGCCATCTGGTCGGAAAGGCTGATAACCACCCGCTCCGGTCCAGCGCGCTCGGGAACGTCGCGCCACACATAATGGCCGGGTTTCAAGACCTTGGGACCGAAAGCGTCGAGCATATCGATGCGCGCCTGCGACGCCGCGTCGCTCGCTTCCATTTGGGCCTGGTAGGTTTCCAGCGCGGACGCCGGCGTAGCAGCAATGGTGGTCGCAAATACGCACGATCCCGTCAGCGCCAGCGCAAGAGCCAGCTTCTTCATTTTACACCTGATTTTTTCTATTGACTTTTGCTGACAGAATGCATTGGCGCCGAGTCGGGTTCCTTCGGAAGCCGTTCACGCGGAAATCGGCAACGACGGAAGAGCGCCCCAGCGCGACGAGAAGTCCTTACGCGCAACTGCCGCAGTGCTATGGGAAGGCCGGATAAGGAGCCCGCGAATGCGGTGGTTGAGGGTGGCGGCGGCGATTGGGTCGGCCGGCATCGCCGGCGCGCTCGTCATGCGGCGTGTTCGGCGGCGCGGCGCAATGCCCAGTCCCTCGGCCGGTGCTGACGCTTCGGACCTCGTGGACGAAGCCGGGCGGGGTTCGTTCCCGGCGAGCGACCCACCGGGCTGGACTCTTGGCTCGACGAACCACCACTTCGTTAGCGACTTGTTAGCCCGTCGACGCGCAAGGCTTGGTCCGAGTGCTGGATGAGCCATGACTGACGCCTCCTCGGTCACAACTGTCGTCATCGGAGACCGTCTCCCGTGGCCCGATGATTCATGGCCGGGAGACGAGAAGGGTCCGTTCGACTCGGGTGCGATCACGCTTGCGGCTTCGCGTCAGCCCTGCTCCATCCGCAAGATCAGTGCGCTGGGCGTGACCATTTCCAGCGGCCTTACGCCGGCGCTCGGCGCTTCCGCCTCGGTTGAGCTCCCCACCGGTCAGCGAGCCGCTGGAAAGATCGCGTGGACGGGGCGCGACAAGATCGGCGTGCGCTTCGACGACAGCATCGACGTGATCGCGCTCCTGAACCGCAAGCTGGTCAGCCAAGCGCGCGAACGGCGGACCATGCCGCGGCTGGAAGTGCGCTGTGCCGTTCATCTGAAATGCGGCGGGAGCTTTTCGATCGCGACATTGCGCAACATCTCGGCGCGCGGGCTGCAAGTCGAAGGCGATCAGCTTCCGGCGATCGGCGCTTATGTATCACCGTTCGTCGAGGGCCTGAACGTCCCCTCGGGTGAAGTGGTCTGGACGCGCGGGAAGCTCGCCGGAATCGAATTGATCGACGAATTGAGCTGGACCTCGATCATCCCATGGGTGCGGCTGATGGTGAGGCAAAGCGGGCATTAGTCGCCCTTCCGGATGCATGAATGGTCAAAGCTTCGAGCGGTCCGTCGGAGTCCACTTTGCAGGTTCGACATCACGGCGCATCAGCCGGAGCGCAAGCCCTGCGGCCGCGCCGACCGCGATGGCGATCGTCAGGTCGGTCGCTACCGTTAGAACCATCGTGAGGAAGAGCAGCGTGCGGTCGCCGGGGCGCAGGTTCATCCGCTCGCGCCAGCGGCCTGGCTCGCTCATGATCCACGCGGTTACGATGAGCAGCGCGGACAGGGCAGGCATCGCAAGATAGCCGGCCAACGACCCAGCAAAAAGTATGACCAGCAGGATCACCAGCGCATGGACGATACCCGCGACAGGCGTCCGGCCTCCGGCGCGAACATTGGTCGCCGTGCGCGCGATTGCTCCTGTCGCGGGCAGGCCGCCAAACAGGGGGGATGCGATGTTTGCCGCGCCCTGGGCGAGCAATTCCGCACTCGAGCGGTGCTTTCCGCCGATCATCCGGTCCGCCACGATCGCGGAGAGAAGGGATTCGACGCCAGCAAGAAAGGCGATCACGAAGGCCGATGGTAGCAACTCGCTGATGCGCGCGATGCTTACGTGCGGGATCGAGGGCATCGGCAATCCCGCCGGAAGCGCGCCATAACGGCCGTAGATCGTGTCGACCGGGAGCCCCACGAGAGCAATCGCGGCCGAGGCGCAGGCGATTACCAGGAGCGAGCCGGGGAACCAGGGCGCAATTCGCCGCAGCACGGCCATGCCGGCGATGCACCCAAGGCCGATGCCGAGCGCATCCGGGTTGATCGCGCCGCGCGCGGCCCACAGCGCCGGCAGTGCGTCCACCAGGTTTGCCGGGACTTTCGCAGCCGAAAGCCCGAGAAGGTCCTTCAGCTGGCTCACCGCGATGATGCATGCAATTCCGACGGTGAAGCCTTCGATCACCGGTTCGGGAACCAGCGCGATGAAACGACCCGCGCGGACAAGCCCGCCGAGCACGAGGATGACTCCGGCCATCAATGTCGCGAGCAGCAGGCCGTCGAAACCGTAGTTTGCGATGACATCGTAAACGACAACGATGAAGGCGCCCGTCGGACCGCCGATCTGCACTCGGCTTCCGCCGAGCAGCGAAATGAGAATGCCGGCGACCACCGCGGTCACCAGTCCCGATTTCGGCTCCGCGCCTGAGGCGATGGCAATGGCGATGCTGAGCGGCAGCGCGACCAGCGCGACAGTGATCCCGGCCAAAGTGTCGCCGAAGAAGACACGCCACGAATAGTCGCGAATGGTAGTGAGCAGCTTGGGTTGCACCGCGCGGCGCTAGGATGTGTGCGCGGCCGGTTCAATGATGCGTCGTGCGGCGCAAGCCGTTCAGGCAGCGCTGACGAAGCTGTCGAGCACCTTCTTGCGCCCCGCCTTCTCGAAATCGATTTCGAGCTTGTTGCCCTCGATGGCGGCGATGGTGCCGTAGCCGAACTTGCCGTGGAACACGCGCTGGCCGAGTGCGAGGTCGGTGCGTCCCTGATTGCCGAGCGACACTGCCGAGGCGCGCGCTTCGATGATGCGTTGCGGCTCGGGATTGAAATTGCCGCGCGCGGCGCGCTGCCAGCCGGGGCCGCGGGTGCTTGCACGCATCGACTGGGCCGGCCCGAGATGGGCGAACGGGTCGGCGCGTTCGCTCCATTGGGCGCGCCACAGGCTCTCGCCGCCGGTCATCGTCGTCTCTTCCTCGATGTGGGCTTTGGGCAATTCGGCAAGGAAGCGCGACGGTATCGAGCTGGTCCATTGACCATAGATCCGGCGATTGGCCGCGTGGAGGATGGTGCAGCGGCGACGGGCGCGGGTGATGGCGACGTAAGCGAGCCGGCGTTCCTCCTCGAGGCTGGCGAGCCCGCCTTCGTCGAGCGAGCGCTGCGAGGGGAACACGCCCTCTTCCCAACCGGGCAGGAAGACCGTGTCGAACTCGAGGCCCTTGGCGGCGTGGATGGTCATGATCGTGACCTTCTCGCCGGGGCGGGCATCGTCATTGTCCATGACCAGGCTGACGTGCTCGAGGAACGCGCCGAGCGATTCATATTCTTCCATCGCGCGCGTCAGCTCGGCGAGGTTTTCGAGACGCCCGGCCGCTTCGGCGGAGCGGTCGGCCTGAAGCATCGCGGTGTAGCCGGATTCTTCGAGCACGATGCGGGCGAGCTCGGGGTGGGGGAGGCTGTCGGCCATCTCGCGCCAGCGGCCGAGATGCGCGACGAAATTGCCGAGCGAGCGGCGGGCCTGCGGCGTCAGCTCGTCACTGTCGATCAACTGTGCGGCGGCGACCAGGAGCGGCTCCTGTCCGAAGCGGGCGCGCTGGTGGATGGTTGCGACCGCCTTGTCGCCAAGGCCGCGCTTGGGCGTGTTGACGATGCGTTCGAAAGCGAGGTCGTCGGCGGGCGAGCGGATCAGCCGCAGATAGGCGATGGCGTCGCGGATTTCGGCGCGTTCGTAGAATCGGAAGCCGCCAATGATCTGGTAGGGGAGGCCGACGGCGATGAATCGCTCTTCGAACTCGCGGGTCTGGAACTGGGCGCGGACGAGGATGGCGGCCTCGTCGATGGCGCGGCCGTCGCGGCGCAATGTTTCGAGGTCCTCGCCGACGCGGCGCGCCTCCTCAGGACCGTCCCAGATGCCGATCACGCGCACCTTCTCGCCGTCGCCGGCTTCGGTCCACAGCGTCTTGCCGAGCCGTCCAGCATTGTGCGCGATCAGGCCGTCCGCGGCGGCGAGGATGTGCGAGGTCGAGCGGTAGTTCTGCTCGAGACGGATGAGCTTCGCGCCGGGAAAATCCTTTTCGAAGCGGAGGATGTTGGCGACCTCCGCCCCGCGCCAGCTGTAGATCGACTGGTCATCATCGCCGACCACGCACAGGTTTCGTCGCGGTTCGGCGAGGAGCCTGAGCCATTCGTACTGCCCCTGGTTGGTGTCCTGATATTCGTCGACGAGGATGTAGCGGAAGCGGTCGCGGTAGGCGTCGAGCACGTCTGCGTGGGTGCGGAAGATGACGAGCATGTGGAGCAGGAGGTCGCCGAAATCGCAGGCGTTCAGCGTTTTGAGCCGCTGCTGGTAGGCGGCGTAGAGCTCGGCGCCGCGACCGGCCGCGAAACCTTCCGACTCGCCGGCGTCGACCTGAGCCGGTGTCCAGCCGCGGTTCTTCCAGCGGTCGATGAGGCCGGCGAGCTGGCGCGCGGGCCAGCGCTTCTCGTCGAGATTCGCTGTCTGGATCTGCTGCTTGAGCACGCGCAGCTGGTCGTCGGTGTCGAGGATGGTGAAATTCGAGTGAAGGCCGACCAGCTCGGCGTGGCTGCGGAGCATCCGCGCCGCGACCGAGTGGAAAGTCCCGAGCCACTGCATGCCTTCGAGCGCGCCGCCCGAGAGCGAGCCCACGCGCTCGCGCATTTCGCGCGCCGCCTTGTTGGTGAAGGTGACGGCGAGGATTTGGCTCGGCCATGCCTTTCGAGTGGCGATCAGGTGGGCAAGGCGCGCCGTCAGCGCAGCGGTCTTGCCGGTGCCCGCGCCGGCGAGGACGAGGACCGGCCCTTCGGTTGCCAGCACCGCCTCGCGCTGCGGCGGGTTCAAACCCTGCAGATAGCCGGGCTCGTTGGCGAGGGCGGGGGATTCGGGCACGCTCCCGAGGTAAGCGGAGGGGAACGGAACGGCAACCGAAGCGGGCGCAATCGGCGAACGGAGAAGGTTCCCGCGATTGTGCCCGATATCCCCGTTTTCCACAGGATCAAACGCGAATTTTTCGCTTCCGCGACTCGGAAGACATGTGCATGGTGCAGGGGTGATCGGGACGGCGGTCCCGGCCTCACCCAGACAGCCGGCAACGGCGAGAAGGGCGCGGCAGGTGACCAAAGGTCCGATCTCCGCCGGCAGGAATGGGAAGAGCCTTCGGGTTCTCCTCGGGCCAGCCGGGAAGAGGCGCCGGAAGAGTCGATCTTCCTCAAGCGCGACGCGGCTCCTGGTGGTCTTCGGATTATCGGTGAGCGAAGCGGGACGCGAGAGTGGTCGACCCAAGAAGGGCCGCGGAACATCGGGCGGTTTTGGCTTCGAGGAACTTCGGTTCCAGAAGACGGGCCGGAAAGGTCGAACGACCAGCGAACCTTCGGGCCGCGCAGTCGAGTAGATCGGTCAGGCTCCTCGCAAGAGGGAGCTGTTCGGTAGGAAGCGACGCCTGAGCTGGTGAGCCAGGATCGAGAAGCGGGGTCGCAAACCGTTTTACGGGGCGGGACCAAGGTAGACCGAACACCGGCATATCCTTCGCTCGGCGCAGTGGGGGCTGGCAGCAATGCCGGCCCCCATTTCTGTTCGGGCAAGCGCTGTCCCGACGCATGAGCCACGCCTCCGGCTCGCTGGCATGCCGCAGCTGTCACTTAACTTTTCATTAGTTGAGAATCGATAGCGCCGGATCCTTTACGGCGGGGATGCGGCATGTCGGAACTGATGCGGTTGCGCGAGGATCACGCGAAGCTCGCGCGGATGTTCCTCGAGCTCGAGCGGATCATCGACCGCCCGCAACCGCCCACGCAGCTCGCGCTGTTCGAATTCCGCCGCGAGTTGATGACGACGCTCATCGGGCATTTGAAGCTCGAGGACTGGGCCCTCTATCCCAGGCTGATCGAAAGCGGCGACGAGCATGTTTCGGCCAAGGGTCACGAATTCAAGGAGGAAATGGGCGGTCTCGCCTCGGCCTTTCTCGCTTATTGCGACAAGTGGTGCGCGAACTCGATCGCCGCGGATTGGCCGGCCTATTGCAGCGACACGCGCGCGTTGCTCGACGCACTGATGGACCGCCTGACCCGCGAGAACCGCGAGCTTCTGCCGCTGCTGGAGCGGATCGACCGAGCGGCCTGAGCCGCCGCACCGCTATCGTCCCGGCGTGCCCGGGTGGCAGTCCGCCGCCGGGGCCAACCCGCACGCACGGCCTTCCACCAAACGACGGAAACCAAACTCGCGCCGCGCGTTACGGGAGGCAGGTTGGCGGCGGCAATGAAGTCGCCGGAGCGGCGGGCGCGAAGGAGTTTGAACGTGCTCAAGCTTGCCGCCCTTTTCGTGGCTTCGGCCGCGGCTGTCGCAGCCACCGGCGCAACGGCGACGACCTCAACTGATACTTTGGTGTCGAGCTCACCCTGGTGGGAGCGGGTCACCGTGACACTCGACGGCGACGGTAATGCCGAAGCCTGCAAGTACGAGACCAGCCTCAATGCCGACACGCAGAGTTGCGACGTCGATTCGAACCAGGCAGCGAGCGCGAAGCATGCGTCGGCGTCCAAGGGCGAGGTTACCCGGATCACGTTCGAGCGCCGGTTCAATCCGGGCGCCGCACCGGTCAAGCCCGACATGAAGCCCGGCGACACCTTGCTCGGCGGACAGATCATGGCGCTGGCGATCGACCATGCC
This sequence comes from Sphingomicrobium sp., assembly GCA_035700945.1. Lineage (GTDB taxonomy): Bacteria > Pseudomonadota > Alphaproteobacteria > Sphingomonadales > Sphingomonadaceae > Sphingomicrobium. The sequence goes on from DASSOE010000013.1 coordinate 25,440, forward strand.
GGGGCGGTCAAGGATTGCCGGGTGGTCGCCGCCTCGGGTGCGATGCGTCCCGAATACAGTTGCGACGACGCCTCGGCCGAGAAGTTCCAGGCCAGTGCGGGCGCGCACAAGGCGCAGCGCGAGGGATATATGACGATCCTCGTCTACGGCCATTCCGAGCATATGGTGTGAGGGTCTGAAGGCCCCTTCACCGCGTCCGCTGTTCCCTCCCCTGCGGAAGCCGGGAGGAAATTTCAGTAGACGACGATGGTGTCGCTCATGCCCATCTGCTTGTGCAGGAAATGGTTGCAGTGGGCCTGCCAGGTGCCACGCGCCGGCACGAGCGTGATGCTCTTCGTTTCGTGCGGCCTGAGCTCGATCTCGTTGTCGGGCGCCGAGCCCGCGGTGATCTTCGCGTGCTGGAAGAAGCCGGGCGCGCTGAAGTCGTGCCCGCTGCCCGACTGATTCACGAAGGATAGCGTCACGGGCTTGCCTGCGGCGAGATGGATCGGGTGGGGCGCGAATCCGAAGCTGTAAACCTGGACGACGAGCTGCGCTGGCTGCGCGTCGACGGGATGTACGAGCAGCATTGAAAGCGCGGCCCCGGCGGCAATGCGAATGGCCGGCATAAGCTTCTCCTTCGCGCGTTGGAGTCCCTTATAGCACGCTTGGTTCCCGCTCCACTAACAAACCTATTTGGAAAATTGTTCTTGACAGCGTGACGCTGTTTCGGTACACGACAGGAACAGTGAGGAATTGCGAGTCGGGCTCCTTGGGGCTCGAAAAGGGCGGCGCTTCGCGGAGCAGCCGCCCTTATCTTTGGAGTGATGTCGGCTTTGGGTCCTTCGAATTCGCGGCAGCAGAACGTGCGCGTGTCGCGCAGCGGCGTGCCCTTGATCCGGGAGACTCACAGTGGCCGCCGGTCAGGGGCCAACGCTGGGAGCGCTGGCAGCGGCGACCTCGCTGAACTTGGCGGGCGCCAGAATTTCGAAGAACGTTGAGCTGCGTTGAGGGTTAGGAGCGAGCATGGGGTGGTGGTTCGGGCGCAAGAGCGCGCCGGCGGACGCGAGGCCGTTTGTGCCTGCGTGGCTGAGAAATGATTCAGCCGACGAGGGGTTCGCTCGCTCCTATCACGCACAGTTCGACGAGGTTTACCGGCGCAATCCGGTGGGCCAGCGCGCGGTGCGGCTTGTCACGGGGATGCTCGGCGGACTGACGCTCGACGGCGACGATCACGCTGTTGCGCTGGTCAAGGCCGAGGGGCTGCTCGAGACAGTTGCGGCGAACCTGCTGCTGCACGGCAATGCCTATGTGCAGCTGGTCGTCGATAGCCGCGAGGCGCCGGCGGAGCTGGTGCAGCTTCGGCCGGAGCGGGTCAGCGTCGTTGCCGACGAGCGCGGCTGGCCGGTGGCCTATCTGTACCGCGCAGGCGGGCGCGCCGAACGCGTGAACCGTCTCGATCCGCTCGAGCGCCGGCTGGTCGCGCACATCAAGGCGTTGCACCCGCGGGACGACCATTATGGAATGGGCTGCCTGGAGGCAGCGACTCCGGCGGCGACGGTGCACAATCGCGCGAGTCGGTGGAACAAGGCGTTGCTCGACAATGCGGCGCGACCGTCGGGCGCGCTGAGCTATGAGCCGGCGGACGGAAGCGTGCTCTCCGCGGAGCAGTTCCAGCGCCTGAAGGAGGAGCTGGGACAAGAATTTTCGGGGGGTGCCAATGCCGGGCGGCCGCTGCTGCTCGAGGGCGGGCTCAAGTGGCAGGCGCTGAGCCTGA
>DASSOE010000014.1:0-3823 GCA_035700945.1 Sphingomicrobium sp.
GTTAGCGCGAGCGTCTCCTCGTCGTTCATCGCCATGCGCTCGAACGTCATGCGGATCTCGCGCGCCGAGGCGAGCGGGTCGGGGTTGCCGCCCGGCCCCTCGGGATTGACGTAAATGAGGCCCATCTGCACCGCAGCGAGCGGGTTCTCCATGGCGGTGCCGGCATCATCGCCCATGCGCGGCTTGGCGCCCTGGCCGACCCAATTTTCCTCGGTGCCCCAATAAGTGTCGTGCTCGGGCTGGAACGCATCCTTGCGGCCGCCGGCAAAGCCGAAGGTCGGCCCGCCCATCGACTCGATCGCGACATTGCCGGCGAGCACCAGCAGGTCGGCCCAGCTGAGATTGCGGCCGTACTTCTGCTTGACCGGCCAAAGGAGCCGCCGCGCCTTGTCGAGATTGGCGTTGTCCGGCCACGAATTGAGCGGAGCGAAGCGCTGCTGGCCCGAGCTCGCGCCGCCGCGGCCGTCGCCGGTGCGGTAGGTGCCCGCGGCGTGCCACGCCATGCGAATGAGGAACGGCCCGTAATGTCCGTAGTCGGCCGGCCACCACGGCTGGCTGTCGGTCATCAGCGCCGTGAGGTCCTTTTTCACCGCGTCATAGTCGAGCTTCAGGAACGCCTCGGCATAATCGAAGTCGTCGCCGTGGGGGTCGCCCGTCGCACCGTGCTGGGGTAGGATGTCGAGCGACAGCTGGTTGGGCCACCAGTCGCGGTTGGTGCGTCCGAGCAGGGTTCGCAGCGCAGCGCCCTCTTCCATCGGGGAGCCGTGCAGCGGGTCACCGGTTTTCGCGTCCATGGTCCGTCCCTCCAGTGTCGGTCCGTCGACGCGACGCCTAGCCGCCGCCAGTGATCGACGGAAACGAGATTCCTTGGTCAGTCAGAACAGCAGAATCGATTATTCCATGTGTCGCAAGCCGACCCGCAAATAGTCGTAGCCGGTGATGAAAGTAAGCGCGGCTGCGGCCCACAGACAAAGAATTCCGACGAGGTGCACCCACGGCTGGTGTGGCAGGGCGCCGCCGAGGATCAGCGCCCCGAGCGCCACGAGCTGCAGCGTCGTCTTCCATTTGGCCAAGGCGCTGACCGGTACCGACACCTGCAGCCCCGCAAGATATTCGCGCAGCCCCGAAACGATGATCTCGCGGAGCAGGATGACGAGCGCGGGGATGAGGTGCAGGCCGGCGATCTCCGGCACCGGGTTTTCCTTGCGGCTCGAGATCAGCATGACGAGCACGGCGGCGATCATGATCTTGTCGGCGATGGGGTCGAGGAACTGCCCGAGGCGCGATATGCTGCCCCATGCGCGCGCCAGATAGCCGTCGAAATAATCGGTGATCCCGACGATGCAGTAGAGGACGAAGGTGATCGCATAGTCCCACGGTGCCGGCCGCCACAGCAGGAACACGAGGATCGGCACCGCGAGGATGCGCGAGAGCGTCAGCAGGTTGGGCAGCGACAGCATCGTTCCGGGTCCCGCGTTATAGCGTTTGGCGGCTTCGGCAAAGCTGGCTATGCCTCGCGCACGTCCATGAAACCCGGCGCGCCCAGGCTTTGATCCAGAACGTTGCCCACCTGCTGCGCGCGCGGCGCTTCCTCCCGCTGTTCGCGACCCAGTTCCTCGGCGCCTTCAACGATAGCCTGTTCAAACAGGCCGTCGTCCTGTTCGTGACCTATCAGCTCTATTCCAATGCCGCGAAGGAGTTCCAGTTCAGCGCCATTGCGCAGGGGCTGTTCATCCTCCCATTCTTCCTCCTCTCGGCGCTGTCGGGCCAGCTCGCCGACGACCACGACAAGGCTCGGCTGATCCGCATCATCAAGTTCGCCGAAATTCTGATCATGATTATGGGCGGAGCCGGGCTGCTGCTCGAGAATATCCCGCTGATGCTCGCCGCCGTGTTCGCAATGGGCGTGCACTCTACGTTCTTCGGGCCGATCAAATATGCGATCCTCCCGCAGCATCTGGGCAAGGACGAGGTGCTGGGCGGCACCGGACTGGTCGAAGCCGGCACCTACATCGCCATCCTGCTCGGGACGATCCTCGCCGGAGTGCTTGCATCGCAGCCGCAATTCGCCGCCGCGGCCGTCGTGCTGTTCGCCCTGCTCGGATTCCTCGCCGGACGGCAGGTTCCGCCCGCGCCGCCGGCGGCTGAACGGCTGCCGATCACCTGGCACATCGTGCACGCGTCGGTCGAGCTGGTCGGCGCGACGATGCGCATCCGCCGGCTGTTCCTGGCGATCCTCGCGATCAGCTTCTTCTGGACCATCGGCGCGGTGCTGATCATCATCTTTCCGCCGCTGGTGAAGAACGTGCTCGGCGCCGACGAGCAGGTGGCGAGCCTGTTCATCGCCATCTTCTCGATCGGAATTGCGATCGGGTCGGTCGCGATCAACCGCATGCTCAAAAGCCAGGTCTCGGCCCGCTATGCACCCCCCGCGGTGATCGCGATGGGCGTGTTCGTCCTGCTCCTCCACTTCGTCTCCCTGACCTGGGGCGAGCATGGCGAGGAGCTGACGACGCTCGGCAATTTCCTGTTCAACCCGATGGCGTGGCCGATGATCCTTTGCCTGCTCGGCGTGGCCATCACCGGCGGCATGTTCGTCGTGCCGCTCTATGCCTTCCTGACCACGACCGTGCCGAAGACGGAGACGGCGCGCACGGTTGCGGCGAACAACATCGTGAACTCGGGCGCGATGGTGATTGGGGCGCTTCTGGCGTTCGCTTTGTCGAGCCTCGGCATCGGCCCGGTCGGCCAGCTGCTGCTGGTCGCCGCGATGTGCATCGTCTCCGCCTGGCTCGGGTGGAAGCTCCACCTCGCCTGCGACGAAGGCCGGTGCCGGGTCGATTAGCCGATCAGGATCGAGACGAAGACAAAGCCGGCAAGGAAGGTGGTCGCGAAAAGCTTCAGGTCGCCGCTGACGCCGCTCACCTCCGCAGCCGCGCTGCCCAGGTCGCGCAAACGGCCGCGGCCGAAGGAGCGCGGGTCCGGCGCGAATGCGGGTCGGGCGAGCTGCATGGCAAATCCTTAACGCGATTTTTACCATGTTCAAACGCTCGGTTTGCACGCGTGGCTGCGCGCGTCCCGCGATGGGACGGAAGGTCAGCGATTCACTTGGGATCAGCCGCGGACGGCTGCGGCCAGCGGGGGCTCGTCGCGGCGCCGGTGCCGGGCGGCGAGGAGCTCGCGCGTCTGCTCGGCGGGAATGGGCTTGCCGAAATACCAGCCCTGGCCGATCGCGCAGCCGAGCCGGACGACGGCCTTGAACGTTTCCTCGTTTTCGATGCCTTCGACACAGACCGGCACCGACAGCGCCGCGGCGAGTGTCGTCACCGCGCGGACGATCGCCGCGCTTTCGCGCTTCTCGCTGACGTTCGTCACGAAGCTGCGGTCGATCTTGATGATGTCGAACGGAAGCGAGCGGATGTGCGCGAGCGACGAAAAGCCCGTGCCGAAATCGTCGAGCGCGAGGCGCACACCCTGGTTCTTGAGGCTGGTCACGATGGATCGGGCCAGGTCCATGTCCGCGAACAACGAGCTCTCGGTGATCTCGACGACCAGCCGCTCTGCAGGAAAGCCCGTTTCCGACAGGATCCGCACGATGCGCTCGGCAAGCCAGCCGTCGGCCAACTGCGACGGCGAGATGTTGACCGAAATCTTGAGGGCCGGATCCCACTGCGCGGCTTCGCGCAGCGCTTCCGAAATCACCTGCTCGGAAAGGCGGCCGATCAGGCCGATCTCCTCGGCGACGGGAATGAAGACGTCGGGGCCGATCACGCCCGAGAGCGGGTGATTCCACCGCGCGAGTACTTCGAAACCGACGATCTCG
>DASSOE010000015.1:0-11507 GCA_035700945.1 Sphingomicrobium sp.
CATTCGACCGCGGAGGCAGGGTGGAAGATGATCTCCGATCCTCATGGCTCTCAAGCGACAACGCGCTGGCGCAAGCTTGCGGTCCGCGGCGGCTCCACTCTGGTCGAGTTTCAACCGGTGACCGGCCGCACGCACCAGATCCGCGCCCACGCGCGCGAGGCGTTCGGGCGCGGCATCGCCGGCGATCGAGTGTATGGAGTCCCGGGCGGACCGATGCTGCTCCATGCGTCGCGGCTCGTGATGCCGCGTGAGGGCAAGGCCGTGATCGACGTCACAGCGCCTCTTCCGGACTATTTCGGCGAGTGGCGCGATGAAGCCTGAGGACGTGCACGTCCCGGAAGACGCGCTGAGCGAGAACTTTCTCGCGGCGACCGGCCCCGGCGGGCAGAACATCAACAAGGTCGCGACCGCGGTCCAGCTCCGCGTCGACCTGTTCAGGCTCGGTCTGCACCCCGAAGCCTACCAGCGGCTGAAGACCATTGCCGGAAGCAGAGTCACCGCCGCCGGCGAGCTGATCATCACCGCGCGGCGCTTCCGCACCCAGGAAGCGAACCGCGCCGACGCGCGCCGACGTCTGGCGGAAATGATCGCCGCGGCCCATATCGTCCAGGCCAAGCGCAAGCCGACCCGCCCGAGCCGGGCCGCCAAGGCGAAACGCGTCGAAGGCAAGCGCCAGCGCAGCGCGGTCAAGCAGGCGCGCGGAAAGGTGACGTTCGATTGACCTACGATTTCAGGATCACCGCTGCGGATACGCCCACGATGTACCGCGACCTCGCAAGCGCGCTCGAGGGGCTGGTGTCAGGCGAGACCGACACCATCGCCAATATGGCCAACGCAGCGGCGCTGATCTGGGAAACCCTGCCTGAGCTGAACTGGGTGGGCTTCTATCGCAATCTCGGCGGAGAGCTGGTGCTCGGTCCGTTCCAGGGACGTCCGGCGTGCATCCGCATCAAGTTCGGCGACGGCGTTTGCGGCATCGCGGCGCAGACGCGGCAGGTGCAGCGGGTCGCGGACGTCAACGCCTTCCCCGGCCACATCGCCTGCGACAGCGCGTCGAACAGCGAGATCGTCGTCCCGCTCGTCCGCGACGGCGCGCTCATCGGCGTGCTCGACATCGACAGCCCGAAGACCGGGCGCTTCACGGACGAGGACGAAGCTGGCTGCGTGATGCTGGGCGAGATATTGTCGCGAGTGCTGTAACAGTCATCAGCTCAACTGCTCCAGCCGCTCATCGCTGAGGCTTCCGGGGATGATCATCACCGGGCACGGCAGCTTGCCGGCGTCGTTCCCCGTAAAATGGGCGACCAGCGGGCCGGGGCTCCCGCTCGGTGAGGCGCCGAGCACCAGCGCGGCGACCTCGCTGCGCTCGCCGACATAGTCGCGCACCGTGCGCACCGGGTCGCCCTGCTGGACGATGACCTTCGCCTCGACCCCGGACTCGTCGAGCAGCTCGCCGATGGCCGAGCTCACCACGCCCTGGATCCTCAGCCGCTGCTCTTCCTCGATCGCCGCCTGGACGCCCCCGAACTGCACGAAGTCCTGCGGCTCGACGATCCCGAGCACCTCGACGCGGCCGCTGGTCTTGGCGGCGCGGCGGGCGGCGAAGCGCAGCGCGACGCGCGCCTCCTGGCTGTCGTCGACGACGACGAGATAGGTACGCTTGTGGTCGTCTCCCATGCGGAACGATTGCTGCGTTAATCCGCGCTTAAGCGCAAGCGGCGGCGCAGGGATTTCGGCGCGCCCTTGACCTAAGTGGCCGCATTGGCTTTGAGCCGCGCGAGCCTTTTCAGGACAAGCCCTCATGCCGATCGAACTCAAGATGCCCGCCCTCTCGCCGACGATGGAGGAGGGAACGCTCGCCAAATGGCTGGTGAAGGAGGGCGACGACGTCAAATCGGGCGACATCCTCGCCGAGATCGAGACCGACAAGGCGACGATGGAATTCGAAGCTGTCGACGAGGGAAAGATCGCGAAGATCCTCGTCGCGGAAGGTACGGACGGGGTGAAGGTCGGCGCCCCGATCGCGATCCTCGCCGGTGAGGGTGAGGATGCGTCCACCGCAGCCGGCGCCGCGCCCAAGGCGGACACTCCGCCGCCGGCACCGCCGAAAGCCTCCCCCGCGCCCAAGGCCGACGCGACTCCGACGCCCGCTCCACCCCAGAAGGCTCCCGTAGAGACGCCGCCCGCTCCGAGCGCTGCCGCGGCGCCGCGATCCGAGGGTGACCGCGTCAAGGCCTCGCCGCTCGCGCGCAGGCTCGCGCAGGCGCAGAATATCGACCTGTCCTCGATCCAGGGCAGCGGCCCTGGAGGGCGGATCGTGCGGTCCGACATCGACGCCGCGGCGGGCAAGAAGGGGACTGTCCCTCAAGAGGGACTGTCCCCGGCAGCAGCTCCCCAGGGGACAGTCCCCGTGCGGGGACCTTCCCCGGCCCCGACCGAAATCCCGCACGAAGCGGTCAAGCTCTCCAATATCCGCAAGACCGTCGCGCGCCGCCTGACCGAGTCGAAGCAGACGATCCCGCATTATTATCTGACCGTCGATATCCAGCTCGACGCGCTCCTCAAGCTCCGCTCCGAGCTCAATAAGGGCCTCGAAAGCCGGGGCGTGAAGCTCAGCGTCAACGATTTGCTGATCAAGGCGCTGGCGGTCGCGCTGATCGAAGTGCCGAGCGCCAACGTCAGCTTCGCCGGCGACCAGATGCTGAAATACAGCCGCGCCGACATTTCGGTCGCGGTCGCGATTCCCGATGGCCTCATCACGCCGATCATCTTCGGCGCCGACACCAAGAGCCTGTCGACCATCTCAAAGGAAATGAGCGACCTCGCGGCCCGCGCCCGCGATGGCAAGTTGCAGCCGCCCGAATACCAGGGCGGCACCGCCAGCATCTCCAACCTCGGCATGTTCGGGATCAAGCAGTTCGACGCCGTCATCAACCCGCCCCAGGGCATGATCATGGCCGTCGGCGCGGGCGAGAAGCGCCCCTACGTGATCAACGACTCGCTCCAGATCGCCACGGTGATGAGCGCCAGCGGAAGCTTCGACCACCGCGCCATCGACGGCGCAGAAGGGGCCAAGCTGATGCAGGCATTCAAGCGGCTCGTGGAGAACCCGCTGGGGATGCTGGCTTGAGTCGACAGGCGGTGATCCGCGTCACCGCGATGCCCGCCGACACCAACCCCTATGGCGGCGTGTTCGGCGGCTGGCTGATGGGCCAGATGGGCCTCGCCTGCGGCTCCTTTGCTTCGCGCCGGACGGAGGGCAAGGCGATTCTCGTCGCTGCCGACGCGCTTAAGTTCCCCGGCGCGATGGCGGTGGGCGACGAGCTCAGCGTCTATGTCGATTTGCTCAAGCAGGGGCGCACCTCGCTGCGGCTGAAGGCAGAGGCGGTTGCGCGGCAGCGGGACGGGGAGAGCGAGACTGTCGTCGCCGAGGGCGAGTTCACGTTCGTGGCGCTGGACGAAGCGGGAAAGCCGAGGGAGATCGGCGGTGGATAGCCCCTCTCCCTTTACGGGAGAGGGAGGGACCCGCTCGGCGAAGCCGAGTGGGAGGGTGAGGGGCTATACGTCTCTTCATCTGCGAGCACGAGAAATGCGCTTGAATCCGACCGCGGCAGAAAAGCGCCTTTGGTCGATGCTGCGCGACCGCCGCATGCCTTCGTTCAAATTCAAACGACAGTTCGTAATTGCTCCTTACATCGTCGATTTTATCTGTTTCGAGCGCAGGCTCATCGTCGAAACCGATGGATCGCAGCACGCAGAAAGCGAATACGACCGCCGCCGAGACGCTTTCCTGCGGTCCGAGGACTTTTCGGTCTCCGCTTCTGGAACAATGACGTCCTCGAAAACGCCAGCGGCGTCTTTGAGGCCATACATGCTGAACTGACGTCCCCCTCACCCTCCCAAGCCTGCGGCTTGGGTCCCTCCCTCTCCCGCAGGGGGAGAGGGGCTTCTCGGGAGCGCTGAATACAATGCCTGACCAATACGACCTCATCGTCCTCGGGTCCGGGCCCGGCGGCTATGTCGCCGCGATCCGTGCCGCGCAGCTGGGGCTGAAGACCGCGATCGTCGAGCGCGAGAACCTCGGGGGCATCTGCCTCAACTGGGGGTGCATCCCGACCAAGGCGCTGCTGCGCTCGGCGGAGGTGCTGCACCTGATGAAGCATGCGGACGCCTATGGGCTCAGCAACGACAAGCCGGGCTTCGACCTCGGCAAGGTCGTCGCGCGCAGCCGGGCGGTGGCCAAGCAACTCAACCAGGGCGTCACGCACCTGATGAAAAAGAACAAGATTGCCGTGCACATGGGCGAGGGGAAGCTCACCGCGAAGGACAAGCTCTCCGTCACCGGCGCGGACGGCAAGACGACCGAGCTCCAGGCGAAACACATCATCGTCGCCACCGGCGCCCGCGCGCGCGACCTGCCGTTCGCCAGGGCCGACGGCAAGCGCATCTGGACCTATCGCCACGCGATGACGCCGCCCGAAATGCCGACCGAGCTGCTGGTGATCGGCTCAGGCGCGATCGGCATCGAGTTCGCGAGCTTCTACGCCGATCTCGGCGCCAAGGTGACCGTGGTCGAAATGCTCGACCGCGTCGTGCCGGTCGAGGACGCGGAGGTCAGCGCGCAGCTGGCCAAGAGCATGCAGAAGCAGGGGCTGACGATCCTCACCAGCGCCGGCGTCGAAAGCCTGGCCGCGGACGGCGATGGCGTCGCAGCGAAGATCAAAACCAGCGACGGCAAGACCGCGGAGCAGCGCTTCAGCCACTGCATCGTCGCGGTCGGCATCCTTCCGAACACCGAGAATATCGGCCTCGAGGCGCTCGGCGTCAAAACCACCAAGGGCCATGTCGACACCGACCCGATGTGCCGCACCAGCGTGCCCGGCATCTGGGCGATCGGCGATGTCACGGCGCCGCCGTGGCTGGCGCACAAGGCGAGCCACGAAGGCGTGACCGCGGCCGAAGCCATCGCGCAGGAACTCGGCAACAAGGAGGTGCACCCGCACGCGACCGACCCGAAGAACATCCCCGGCTGCACCTATTGCCGGCCGCAGGTCGCCAGCGTCGGCCTGACCGAAGCGAAAGCGAAAGAGGCCGGCTATGAGGTCAAAGTGGGAAAATTCCCGGCGATCGGCAACGGCAAGGCGATCGCGCTCGGCGAGGTCGAAGGTTTCATCAAGACCGTGTTCGACGCGAAGACCGGCGAATTGCTCGGCGCGCATATGATCGGCGCCGAGGTCACCGAGCTGATCCAGGGCTATACCGTCGGAAAGACCGCGGAGCTGGTCGAGACCGATTTCATCCAGACCGTCTTCCCGCACCCGACGCTTTCCGAGATGATGCACGAGAGCGTGCTCGCGGCGTTCGGGCGGGTGATCCACATCTGAGCCGCTGGATCGCTGTCCTACACGCCCACCGCTGTGCGATGCGGCGGCAATGGCCATGTTGCAGTCTTTCGAGCAGTCACTATGCGCGGGCAAAGTGCACGCGGCCGCCGCACGCGCGCGTAGGTCTGCTGCGATTGCTGCGTTTCAAAATTGGGGACGGGAAATGAAGGGCTGGATTCTTGCCGCGGCCGCCATGGTGACCGTAACCTCGGCGCAGGCCGCCACCGTCGTCACCGCCGCGCGGATGCTCGATGTGACGACCGGCCGCTACGTCGAGAATCCGTCGATCCTGATCGGCGATGACGGGAAGATCCAGCAGATCGGCCAGCTCGCATCGATGCAGCTGCCGGCGGGGGTGAAGCACGTTTATCTGCCCGGCGAGACCCTGCTGCCGGGGCTCATCGACATGCACGTGCACCTCAACAGCCTGGCGGAGATCGGCGGCTACCAGGGGCTCAAATATACCGACAGCTTCTGGGCGACGATCGGGCCGGTCAACGCGCGCAAGACGATCGACGCCGGATTCACGACGGTGCGCAACGTCGGGTCGCCTGATTTCGACGATGTCGCGCTCGAACAAGCCATCGACGGTGGCTGGGTCGTCGGCCCGCGGATCGTACCGGCGACATATTTGCTCGGCGCCACGGGCGGGCATTGCGACGATACCAACGGCCTTCCGCCGTCGCTCGGCGCCGACGAGCAGGGGCCGGGCATCGTCACCAGCCCCGAGCAGGCGCGCGAGAAGGTCCGCTGGGTCCACAAGTACGGCGCCGAAGTGATCAAGATCTGCGCGACCGGCGGCGTCTTCTCGCTCGGCGACAGCGTCGGCGCGCAGCAGTTGACGCTCGAGGAGATGAAGGCGATCGCCGACGAGGCGCACATGCTCGGCATCAAGGTCGCCGCCCACGCCCACGGCGATGAGGGCATCCGTACCGCTATCCTTGCCGGCATCGACACGATCGAACATGCCAGCCTCGCCAGCGACGCAACGATCCAGCTCGCGAAGCAGCACGGCACATGGTTCGACATGGATATCTACAACGACGACTACATTCTCGCGACCGGCACCGCGAACGGCACCGAGCAGGAGAGCCTCGACAAGGAGCGGATGATCGGCCTCAAGCAGCGCCAGACGTTCCAGCGGGCGGTGAAGGCGGGCGTGAAGATGACTTTCGGCACCGACGCGGGCGTCTATCCGCATGGCGACAACGCCAGGCAGTTCGCGAAGATGGTGCAGTGGGGCATGACCCCGTTGCAGGCGATCCAGGCGGCGACGGTCAGGGCATCCGAGGCACTCGGGCGCAGCGACGTCGGCGTGATCGAGCCCGGCCGTTACGGAGATCTCATCGGGGTGACCGGCGATCCGCTCCGCGACGTCACCGTGCTCGAGCACGTCGACGTGGTCGTGAAAGGCGGCGAGCTGGTGAAGGGACGCGGCGCGATCCGGTGAGCTCGCCGACCGCCAGCACCCGCACCCTGGTCGTCGCGCTGCTGGCGAACCTCGGCATTGCCATATCCAAGTTCGTCGCGGCGTGGATCACCGGATCGTCGGCGATGCTGACCGAGGGCGTCCACAGCGTCGTCGATTCGACCAACCAGCTGCTGCTGATGTGGGGCCGGCGCGCAGCGAAGAAGCCGCCCGACCGCATCCACCCGTTCGGCTACGGCCGCGAGCTCTATTTCTGGAGCTTCGTGGTCGCGGTCCTCGTGTTCGCGCTCGGTGCCGGCGTGTCGGTGTACGAGGGCATCATTCACATCGCCGAGCCGGAGCCCGCGGTCTCGCCGCTGATTGCCTATGCCGTTCTGCTCGTCGCCTTCCTGCTCGAAGGCTGGTCGACGATCGAGGCCTATCGCGAGTTCAACGCGGCGCGGGGGAAGCTCGGATGGCTCCAGGCGGTGCGGCAATCAAAGGACCCGCCCGGCTTCATCGTGCTGCTCGAGAACGGCGCGGCGATGGCCGGCATCATCGCCGCGGCCATCGGGCTGATGCTCGCGCAGATCACCGGCAACCCCTTCTTCGATGGCGCGGCATCCGTCGTGATCGGGATCATCCTCGGCATCACCGCGGCCCTCCTCGCCTACGAATCGAAGAGCCTGCTGATTGGCGAGGCGGCCGACCCGGAGATCGCCCAGGCGCTCCACGACCTCGCGTGCACCATGCCCGGCGTGGTCGGAGTGGGCGACGTTCTCACGGTCCATTCGTCGCCCGACCAGATCACGGTGATGATGAATGTCGATTTCGAGGACGACGTGCGCGCCGGGGAGGTCGAACGCGTGGTCTCCCGCATCGAGGATGAAGCGCAGGAACGTTGGCCGGAGGTCCGGCGTATCTACGTCAGGCCGATGCACGGCGCCGCCGACCGGCGGACGCACTGACGGGCCGAGGCCCGCGAGCAGGAGGATGAACGATGAAAGGCTATTGCGACAATATCGAGAAGCGCACGGTCGAGAACGATGATTTCCGGCGCGTCCTCTACACCGGGCATAACCTCCAGCTCGTGCTGATGACGCTTCCGCCCGGGTGCGACATCGGGGAGGAGGTCCATCCCGACGGCGACCAGTTCTTCCGCATCGAGGAGGGGTCGGGCGTCATCGACATCGACGGCGTTGCGAACCGCGTCGAGGATGACTTTGCGGTGATCGTCCCCGCGGGCGCGCGGCACAATGTGCGCAACACGGGCAGCGAGCCGCTGCGGCTCTACACCATCTACGCGCCGCCCGAGCACAAGGACGGGATCGTGCAGGCGACCAAGGAGGAGGCGGAAGCGCGCCATCACGCCGAGGAATGGGACGGCGGGACGACGGAATAGCCGCCATGGCCAAGTCGATGCACGACGTCTCCGACCCGCGCAACGCTTCGATCCTGATTGATGTAAACGGCGAGCTCAAGCCCCGCGCGGAGGCTGTCGTGTCGGTGTTCGACAGCGGCTTCATGCTCGGCGACGGCGTGTGGGAGGGCCTGCGCGTCCACAAGGGCAGGCTGGCCTTCCTCGACCGCCATCTCGACCGATTGTTCGAAGGCGCGAAAGCGATCGCCATGGACGTCGGCCTGTCGCGCGAGGGGCTGGCGATGCGGCTCTACGACACGCTCGACGCGAACGGCATGAGCGACGGCGTGCATGTTCGCCTGATGGTCACCCGCGGCGTGCGCGCGACGCCTTACCAGGATCCGCGCGTCGTCGTCGGCGGGGCCACGATCGTGATTATCCCGGAATACAAGGAGCCTGATCCCGCCATTTACCAACGCGGCCTCAAGCTCTTCACCGTCCATGTCCGCCGCGGCGACCCGGCGGTGCAGGACCAGAAGATCAACTCGCACTCCAAACTCAATTGCATCCTCGCCTCGATCCAGGCCACGCAGGCGGGCGCCGACGAAGCGCTGATGCTCGACCGGCACGGCTTCGTCGCGACCTGCAACTCGACCCACTTTTTCATCGTCCGCAAAGGCGAGGTTTGGACGTCGAGCGGGAAGTACTGCCTCGGCGGAATCACCCGCGGCCTGACGCTCGAAATCGCGCGCGAAGCGGGCATTCCGGCGTTCGAAAAGGACTTCTCGCTGACCGATGTCTATGGCGCCGATGAGGCGTTCACGACCGGTACGTTCGCCGGGATCGTGCCGGTCCGCGAAATCGACGGGCGTACGCTCCAGTGCCGCGGACCCGTTGTCGAGCGGCTGCAGCAGCTCTACGCCGAGCGGGTCGAGCGCGACGTCGCGGAGCAGCAACGCGGGTGACCCTCCGCATCGCCATGTGGTCGGGGCCTCGAAATCTCTCCACGGCGATGATGCGCAGCTTCGGGAGCAGGGCCGACACGTTCGTCTCCGACGAGCCCTTCTACGGCTGCTTCCTCAAGGACAGCGGCGCCGATCATCCGATGCGCGACGAGGTGATTGCGTCGATGGACTGCGACTGGCGCAGCGTCATGGAGACGCTGTCCGGCGATGCGCCCGACTGCTCCCCCGTGTGGTACCAGAAGCACATGTGGCACCACATGACGGGGCCGATCGGCTACGACGATTTCGTCGGATTCACCCACGCATTCCTGATCCGCGAGCCGGAGCGGATGATCGCCTCCTACCTGCGCAAGCGCGAGACCGCCGCATTCGAGGATTTCGGCCTCGACAGGCAGGCCGAATTTTTCCAGCGGGAGGCCGACCGGCTCGGTCAGGTGCCGCCGGTCATCGATGCCAATGACGTGCTGGCAAATCCGGAAGCGGTCCTGTCGAGATTGTGTAAGGCGCTGGCCATCCCGTGGGACACGACGATGCTCAGCTGGAACCCGGGGCGGCGAGCGACCGACGGGGTGTGGGCGCCGCACTGGTACCGCGCAGTCGAGAAGAGCACCGGCTTCGGTGCGCCGGAAAGCGACCCCGTCGATCTTCCCGTCGAAGCGGCGCGGCTCGCACAGCAGTGCAGGCCCTATTACGAGCGCCTCGCCAGGCACCGCATCCGCGCCGGAAACTCGTGATGGACGCGTTCAGCTATCTCTCGGTCCTGTTGTCGATCATTCTCGGGCTGGCGGTCACCCAGGTGCTGCAAGGCTATCGCGCGCTGCTGCTCGCGCGCGGGAGGGTGCGAGCGGACCCGGCGGCGCTGATCTGGAGCGGTCTCGTGCTGCTGTTCGCCGCACAGGCGTGGTGGGCGAGCTTCGGGCTGAACACCCGCGCCGATTGGGACTTCGCCGATTTCGGCATCATCCTCATCCAGATGGGCCTGATCTACATGCTTTCGGCACTCGTCCTCCCGGACGTTCCCGCGGAGGAGCGAGTCGATCTCGCCGGCCATTTCGACCGCCACCGCAAGGCCTTTTTCCTGTTTCTCATCGCCATGCTCGCGAGCAGCCTGGCCAAGGACCTGGTGCTGCAGCATCGGCTTACGTCACCGCTCAATCTGGCGTTTCATCTGCTGTTCGCGGCGGCGGCTGTGGCAGGCATCCTCTTGCGCGGGCGCAAGGCCCAGCTGACGCTCGCGATCTTCGGCGTTGCGAGCTTCTCGTCCTATGTCGCCATCCTGTTCGCACGTCTCTGAATTTGCCGACAGGGGAATGAAGTCTCACGCGAGAACGCGAAGACACGAAGAAATTCTGCTCGGGAAAGACGGAGGCGCGGGTCGTAATCAACTGGATCATCTTCGCGCGCCCGGCGCATGAGTCCCTCTTCCGCGGCCCAGCGTCTCCCCGTGAACTATTTTCGTTCGTAGGTGCCGACCAGCTCACCCTCGGCGATCGCGTGCTTCCGCGCCGCATCCTCGACGTCTTCGACCTTGGCGTTTGGCGACAGACCGAGCTTGGCGCTATCGAGCGCGAAGAGCTTGAAATGATAATGATGCGTGCCGTGGCCCTTCGGAGGGCACGGACCGCCGTACCCCGGCTTGCCGAAGTCGTTGGTCACCTCGGTGCCCAGGCGCTCGCCTCCGCCGATCGAGCGCGCCGAGGCCGGGATGTCGAACACGCCCCAATGGCGGAAGGTGCCGCTCGGCGCGTCGGGATCGTCGATGACGAGGGCGAAGCTCCTGGTTCCAGCGGGCGGCTCGCCCCAGCGCAGCGCCGGTGTCTGGTCCGCGCCGTCGCAGGTGTATTGCGTCGGGATCGGCTGTCCATTCTGGAACGCATTGCTGGTCAGGTCGAGCCTGGCGAGGGTTACGGCATTTTCCACTTCTGCTCCTCCGTTCACCTGATTGCTCGCGTCGTTGTTCGAGCCGCAGCCTGCCAGTGCGGCGGCCACAAGAGCCGGCAAGACCATCCGCGACATGTCGCACCTGTATTCATGGCGTTCGCGTTGCCGAACGACATTCCCGCCTTGTCGGTTCCTGCCCGACTATCCCTCAAGTCGCGGCGTCAGTGCGGATGGTGATCTCCGCTCCCGAGCGCCGGGCCAGAATCGCGGTTGACGTGCGAGAGCGCCCCATCCTCCATCTCGGCAAGCGCCATCACCGAATGGGCGAAGGCTGCTCCGGCGCGCATTTCCGCGGCGACCCAGATCGCCTCCATCAGCTCTGCGTTGGAAGCGCCTTCGCGCAGCGCCGCGCGCGTGTGGCCCTTGATGCAGTAAGGGCATTGCGTGACGTGGGCGACGGCGACGGCGATGATGTTCTTGGTCTTGGCCGACAGCGCGCCTTCGGCGAA
>DASSOE010000016.1:0-21919 GCA_035700945.1 Sphingomicrobium sp.
TGATCGGCTCGGAAGCGCGCGCGTCGGGCTTCAACGTGATGCTCGCCGGCGGCGTCAACCTCGCGCGCGATCCGCGCAACGGGCGCAATTTCGAATATGGCGGCGAGGACCCGCTGCTCGCCGGGACCATCGTCGGGTCGCAGATCGCCGGAATCCAGTCGAACAACATCATTTCCACGACCAAGCATTACGCACTCAACGACCTCGAGACCGGCCGCAAAGGCCATGACGTGCGAATCGATCCGGCGGCCGCGCGTATGTCCGACCTGCTCGCATTCCAGTTCGCGATCGAGCGCGGCGACCCGGGCTCGGTCATGTGCGCCTACAACAAGGTCGACGGGGATTTCGCCTGCGAGAACGACTGGCTCTTGAACGACGTGCTCAAGGGCGACTGGGGCTTCGCGGGCTATGTGATGAGCGACTGGGGCGCCGTCCACAGCACGGTCAAGGCTGCACGAAACGGGCTCGACCAGCAGTCCGGCTATCCGTTCGACGACAAGCCTTATTTCGGCTCGCTGCTAAAGCAGGCGGTGGCATCCGGACAGGTCTCCAGGGCCCGCCTCGATGACATGGCCGAGCGGGTGCTCTTCGCCATGTACGCGCACGGTGTGGTCGACAATCCAGTCGCCGAAGGCGGCGCCATCGACTTTGCCGCCAATGAGGCCGTGACCCAGGCCGACGCCGAGCAGGCGATCGTGCTCCTCAAGAACGAGGGCAATTTGCTCCCGCTTGCGTCCAACGCGCGGCGGATCGTCGTCATCGGCGGCCATGCCGACAAGGGTGTGCTCGCCGGAAGCGGCTCCTCGCTTGTCTATCCGCGCGGCGGCAATGCCGTGCCGGGGCTCGAGCCGACCGGTTGGCCCGGACCCGTCATGTACTTCCCGAATTCGCCGGTTGCCGAGCTTCAGCGGCTGGTGCCGAACGCCAGCGTGAGCTTCGTCGACGGCACCGATCCCGCGGCCGCGGCTGCCGCGGCGCGCGCCGCCGACGTCGCAATCGTCTTCGGCACGCAATGGTCGAGCGAGTCGATCGACGTGCCGATGAAGCTCGACGGCAACCAGGACGCGCTGATCGACGCAGTCGCGGCTGCCAATCCGCGCACCGTCGTGGTGCTGCAGACCAATTCGGGCGTCATGATGCCCTGGGCGGCGCGCGTGCCGGCGATCGTCGAAGCCTGGTACCCGGGCACCAAGGGCGGGGCAGCAATCGCCAACATCCTCACCGGTCGAGTGAACCCGTCGGGCCATTTGCCGGTGACTCTCTATGCGTCGGAATCCCAGCTGCCGCGGCCGGTCCGCCCGGGCGCCAATTCGGAAATGGACGAGTTCGCCTTGCCTTATTCGGAGGGCGCGGCCGTCGGCTACAAATGGGTCGACCGCAACAACCTCCAGCCGCTCTTCCCGTTCGGGCACGGCCTCTCCTACACGAGCTACGCCTACGGCCCGATCAGTGCCGCGCCCGGGCCGAACGGCGCGGTTCGCGTGCAGTTCACGTTGCGCAACAGCGGCAATCGCGCCGGAGCAGCCGTCGGCCAGGTCTATGCCTCTCCCGCGAGCGGCGGCTGGGAAGCGCCCAAGCGGCTGGTCGGCTTCGCCAAGGTCGAGCTCGCGCCAGGCGCCGCGCAGACGGTGTCGGTCGATGTCGATCCGCGCCTGCTCGCCACCTTCGACGAGGCGGCGCACGCATGGCGCATCGCGCCCGGGAGCTACAGGCTGATGCTAGGTGCCTCATCGCGCGATCTTCGCAGCAACACGACCGTGACGATGCCGGCGCTCAGCCTTCCGGCGAGCTGGCGCCCGGGACAGCAAGCCGCTGCCCCGACGCCGCAGCGCGGCGAGCGAGGTCGATGAGCAGGAGCCCGTCGCGCGCCTCCCCGGCCGGCACCGGCTCCGGCACGCCGTCGAGGATCGCCGCGGCGACTCCCTCGTAAAAGGCGGGATAGTTGCCGCGCGCGGTCGGCACGGCGCGGCGGCTCCCATCGGGGCTGACGAGCTCGCCGTCTTCGCTGTCCTCGCCGAAGTTCGGGTCACCCGGGCTTGTCCCGGACTTGAGCTGCGCCTCCTGCGGGTCGAGCCCGTTCTTCACGAACGATCCCGACGTCCCGTGCACCGCGAAGCGCGGGCGCGCCGCTGCAACCAGGGTCGACGCACGAAGACATGCACGCATTCGGCCGTAGTGCAGCCTCACGTCGAAAAAATCGTCGACCTTCGCGCCTTCGCGCTGTGCGGCAATGTCGGCGGAAATGGCCTCGGGCATCCCGAACAGCCGCAGCGCCTGGTCGACCATGTGCGGGCCGAGGTCGTTGAACAGCCCCGCGCCCGGCTGGGCCTCCTCGCGCCAGCCCGGCTTGATCGCGGGCCGGAAGCGGTCCCAATGCGCCTCGAGCAGCACCACTTGGCCAAGCTCGGGCATGATCTTCTCGACGGTCAGGAAATCGCCGTCCCAGCGCCGGTTGTGGAAGACGGTGAGGACGCGCTCGCGCTCGCGCGCAATGCGGATCAGCTCGTCGGCTTCGGCGAGCGTCACGGTGAACGGCTTGTCGATGACGACATGCCTGCCCTGCTCGAGCGCCGCCTTCGCGTGGGGGAAATGCGTCCGGTTGGGCGAGGCGATGACGACGAGTTCGCAGCGCTCCAGCAGATGGTCCATGCTACCCGCCCGCAGCGGGTGATCGCGTGAGGTGAGGACGGCCGCGAGCTCCAGCCCGTCGCACGCCTGGATCAGCGGCTCGTGGAACACCGCGCCGGCCAGCCCGTAGCCGATCAGGCCCACTCGGATCACTGCTTCACCCCTTCGATTGCCGCGGCGCGCTTGACGCGGTGGTAAATGATAGCGCTATCATGCGGCAACCGCCGGATTGGAAAAGGACAAAGGAATGGGCCTGAGAACGCTGTGCGGACTGCTGCTCATGGTGCTCGCTGGTTGTGCCGCGGCGCCGCCCCCCAACCCTGCAGTGGCTCCCGCTCCCCCGGTGCTCACTCAGGCCAACCAGCCGTTCCATCGAGGCGTCAACGTCCTCGGCTACGATCCGTACTGGACGGACGCCAGCAAGCGCCGCTTCGAATGGCGCCATTTCGCCGAGATCAGGAAGGGCGGCTTCGACTTCGTCCGCGTCGTCCTCCAGGCGTTCAAGCACATGGACGCCAACAACCGGCTCGACCCCGCCTGGCTCGCCAAGCTCGACGACGTCGTGCGCGAGGCACAGAAGGCGGGCCTCGGGGTCATCATCGACGAGCATGACTTCAACCCCTGTTCCGAAGATTTGAATGTCTGCCGCGCCAAGCTGACCGCCTTCTGGCAGCAGGTCGCGCCGCGCTACGCCGACCAGCCGCGCAGCGTCGCGTTCGAAATCCTCAACGAGCCGCACGACAAGCTCAACGGCGAGCCGTGGAACCGGCTGTTCGCCGAGCAGCTCGCGCTCGTCCGCCAAACCAACCCGGCGCGCATCGTCGTCGTCGGTCCGACCCACTGGAACAGCCTCAACGACTTGCCGCTGCTCAAGCTTCCGCCCGACCCCAACCTCCTCGTCACCTTCCATTATTACGAGCCCTTCCACTTCACCCACCAGGGCGCGACCTGGGCGGGCGAGGAGGTCAAGAAGCTCAAGGGCATCACCTGGGGCAGCGATCAGGACCGCGCAGCGCTGGCAGCGGACTTCGACAAGGTCGCCGCCTGGGCCGCCGCCAACAAGCGTCCGGTCCTGCTCGGCGAGTTCGGCGCCTACGACAACAGCGGCACGCCGCTCGAGTACCGCGTCGCCTACACCGGCGCGGTGCGGAGCGAGGCGGAGCGTCACGGTTTCGGCTGGGCCTATTGGCAGTTCGACAGCGATTTCATCGTCTGGGACATGAAGACCCAGCGCTGGATCGAGCCAATCCACAAGGCGCTGGTGCCGTAGGCCGAAGACCGGCTCGCCAGCCGAACCCCCGGACCTGATCCGGGGGAAGGCTGGTGCCGGATGCAGGATTCGAACCCGCGACCTTCGGTTTACAAAACCGCTGCTCTACCAACTGAGCTAATCCGGCCTGACGGCGCCTCTGCGTTATAGCACGCCGAAGGTCCAGCCTTCAGCCCGGGCGATTTGCGGCGTGAGACCGTCGGGATCGAAAGCCCGCGGCTCAGTGTTGGCGAGCTGGCGCATTCCCGCCGCGGTGACCAGCGCATCGGTCTGGTGGTCGTTGGGCTCGAACCGCAGCCGCGCGGGCGGGCTGCCGAGGCCTTTCAGCGCACGGTTGAGGTCGGCGCGGCTTCTCAGCTTCGCGCCGGTGAGCCCCGCGCGGCGCAGATAGATGCGCGTGTAGATCTCGACTACCGT
The DNA here is from genome assembly GCA_035700945.1 of Sphingomicrobium sp. GTDB lineage: Bacteria > Pseudomonadota > Alphaproteobacteria > Sphingomonadales > Sphingomonadaceae > Sphingomicrobium. Next base: position 4,316 of record DASSOE010000016.1, read on the forward strand.
GCTGCCGTGCCCGGGCAGCGGGTCCATCGGCCAGATCGTGACCTTGCCGTCGATCCGGTGGAGGAAACGCATGCCGGAGAAGCTCGCCTTTGCGACCTGCGCCGCGCCGATCGCGTCATAGGCGCTCGCGGTCTTGCGGCCACCCTGCGCGTTGAGCCGTGCGTCGCACTGGCGGAAGCGGACGAAGTCGGCCTTCACGCCGTCGGCGATGCCGAAATAGAAATGCCGGCGGTGCACCTGCTCGAGGAAGCTTGCGGCCCCGAGGTCCTCGTCGTCGCACCGCGCATCGACATAGGCCCAGAACTCCCGGGCTGCTTGCGGAACGTCGGGTTCGCCTGGCAAATATTCACCACGCTCAACAATTGGCGGAGCAAAACTGAAGTCGAAGCCGAACAGGGTCGGCTCCTTCGCCGCACGGCGCAGGAGCCACCCCAGCACCTCCGCGCGCGACCACACATGTCCGGGACGCACCAGCCGCGGCGCCACTTCCCCGCGCGCCTCGGCGATCGCGATGCCCTTGTGCCTTTTCCCCTTCGCGCCCGACCAGTCGATCGCGACGTAGCAGGCGAAGCGATGGCTCACACCAAAGGCGGCTGGCTTTCGCCTTCGTCCGGCTCAGGCGGCGCCTGGCGCAGGCGCTTGGGGCGCGGCGGCGGCATCGCCGGGCCCCCGGCCTGGTCGGTCCATTGCTCGAGCACCCGCGCCGCGGCGTCGCGCCCGCCGAGACCGAACGCGAGCGCGCAGGCGATCGCCGCCGATCCGAGGATCAGCCCAAAGGCGAGCATCACGATCTGGTCGGCGAGCCCCATGAAAGTGAGCCCGATTGCCGTGAACAAGGCGATGATCGCGTAACGGACGAGCGCCTGCGCATAGCCGCCTTCGCCGGTGCCGCTGCCCACCAGCTTGGCGATGATCCGCGCGAGGAAGATGCCGGCGACGATGATCAGCGTCCCGAAAATCACCTTGCCGCCGAGCTCGGTCACCTGCGCGAGGAAGATCGCGATCGTCCCGCCGCCGAGCTGCTTGGCCGCCTCGATCGATGCGGCGAGGATGATCGCGATCATCGCGATGTTGGCGACGATCCGCGACGGGAAGGCATTGGGCGGAAGCACGCCGGTCGAGCGGATCGCGTCGTCGAACCCCGTCGGCGGCAGGATCGCCTCGATGATCGTCTTCAAAAACTTGGCGGCGACGAACGCGATGCCGATCCACAGCGCGGCGGCGAGGACACGCGGGATGGCCGCGAGGATCTCGTTGAGCATTTCGGTCGCTGGCCCCGAAATCGCCTCTATCCCGAGGACTTGAAGCGCGGCGATCGCGAACGGGATGATGATCAGCGCATAGACCAGGATTCCGGCCGCGCGGGCGATGCTCGCGCGCGTCGCGCCCGGCGTTGCTCCCGGCGGCACGGCGGCCGGATCGGTGCGCACCGTGCCTTCCGATGGTCCGATTCCGGCGCGGGCAAGCAGCCCGTCGATGTTGGCGGCGGTCAGCACCGTCTCGACCAGGCGCTTGACGATCCGCGACAGCACTAGTCCGACGAAGAAGATCAGCCCGGCCCCGATCAGCCGCGGCAGGAACACGAAGATCTCGGTGACCAGCTCGTTGATCGGCTCCAGGATCCGCGCGAACCCGAGGAACTGGAGCGCGGCCATGATACCGACCAGCCAGATGATGAGCTTGGCGATGGTGCCGAGCTGGTGGCCGACCGTCTCCTCGGGCGTCCCGGTAACATGCCTCTTGAGCGCGGGGCTGCGATCGATCGCTTTTTGCAGCACCCATTTGACGGCGCGCGCGACGATCCACGTTACGACGAGGATCAGGATGGCGATGAGGACCTTGGGCCCCCAGTGCATCAGCTGCGCCTGCCAGTAGGCGCTGGAATCGACCTGGTACATGTGCTTGGCTCCCTGCTCAGCCTCTCGCTTCTCAACCCTTGTCCGTGCCGCTTTGTTGCAGTTCCTTGCGGCGCTGCTGCCAATAATCCAGCCGTTCCTTCACGCGCGCTTCGAAGCCGCGGTCGGTAGGCTCGTAGAAGGCCTGCGGCTCCATCTCGTTGGGCCAGTAGTCCTGGCCCGAAAATCCCTCCTCGGCATTGTGATCGTAGGCATAACCCGTGCCGTAGCCGACGTCCTTCATCAGCGTCGTCGGCGCGTTGAGGATGTGCATCGGCGGCGCCAGCGAGCCGGTCTCCCTGGCCGAGCTCCAGGCCTTCTTCTGCGCCCTGTAGGCGGCGTTCGATTTGGGCGCGGTGGCGAGATAGAGGCACGCCTGGACGATGCCGATCTCGCCCTCGGGGCTTCCGAGGAAGTCGTACATCTCCTTGGCGGCGAGGCACTGCACAAGCGCGTTGGGGTCGGCCAGTCCGATGTCCTCGACCGCGGCGCGCGTCAGCCGCCGCAGCAGGTAGAGCGGCTCCTCGCCCGCCACCAACATCCGCGCGAGATAGTAAAGCGCCGCCTGCGGGTCCGACCCGCGGATGCTCTTATGCAGCGCCGAGATGAGGTTGTAATGCCCCTCCCGATCCTTGTCGTACACCGGCACCCTGCGGTGGAGGAGGTCGCTGAGCTCTGCCGGGCCGAGCGGCTCGGCGATGTCGACCGAGAACAAGGTTTCGGCCTGGTTGAGCAGGAACCGCCCATCGCCGTCGGCGCTCGCGATCAGCGCTTCGCGGGCTTCAGGGGTGACGGGCAGGGCGCGGCCCTGGAGCGCCTCAGCCCGGACAACCAGCTCCTCGAGCGCATCATGGTCGAGCCGCCGCAGGATCAGCACCTGGCAGCGCGACAGCAAGGCGGCGTTGATCTCGAAGCTCGGGTTCTCGGTCGTCGCGCCGACCAGCGTCACGGTGCCGTTCTCGACGTATGGCAGGAAACCGTCCTGCTGCGCGCGGTTGAAACGGTGAATCTCGTCGACGAAGAGCAACGTCTTCTGCCCCGCGCGCGCCGCGGTGCGCGCGTCGGCAAATATCTTCTTGAGGTCGGCGACGCCGGAGAAGACCGCCGACACCGCGACGAAGCGTAGGCCCACCGCGTCGGCGAGCAGCCGCGCGATGCTCGTCTTGCCCGTACCTGGCGGACCCCACAGGATCATCGAGGCGAGCCGCCCGGCGGCGACCATCCGCCCGATCGCGCCGTCGGGCCCGGTCAGATGCTCCTGGCCGACGACCTCCTCGAGCGACCTGGGCCGCAGCCGGTCGGCGAGCGGCGCCCCCTCGGCCGGTGCTTCCGCCGCACGGCTCGGCAGCTCCTGATCGGCGAACAGGTCGGCCATTGCGCGCGGATCATAAAGCGCGCGCTGGAAATTGCATCAGCAGGCTTGCTCAAGATGCAGCTAAGATATATCTAAGACGCATCGCAAAGGAGAATGGCCATGCCCCATCGCCGCCATCACCGTCACGATCCGCCTGAGCCGCCGATTCCCCCCATTCCGCCGATTCCCCCGATCCCGCCACTGGACTGCGGCGACTCCGCGTCGTTCCGCTTCGGCGACTTCGCCCGCATGTTCGGCATGGGCGGGCGGGGCTGGCGTGGCAGCTGGGGGCCGTTCCAGTTCGACTTCGGCGATGAGGGTTGGAGCGGCCGCGGCGGAGGCGGCGGTGGTGCCCGGCGCGGACGGCGCGCGCGCCGGATGTTCGAAGGCGGCGAGCTCAGGCTCGTGCTCCTCAAGCTGATCGCCGACGAGCCGCGCCACGGCTACGACCTGATCCGCGCGATCGAGGAGCTGACCGGCGGCGAATATGCGCCGAGTCCGGGGGTGGTCTATCCGACGCTGACCCTGCTCCAGGACATGGGCCTGATCGAGGAAGCAGCGGACGAAGGCGCGCGCAAGCCGTTCCAGGTCACCGATGAGGGCCGCGCTCACCTCGAAGAGCGGTCGGAAGAGGTCGAGGGCCTGATCGAGCGGCTGGCGGACCTCAAGCCACGCCATTCCGATGCCGGCCCGGCGATCGGCCGCGCGGTCAAGAACCTGATGACCGCCATGACCCACCGAATCGGCCGTGAAGGCCTCGACGACGAGCTGCTGCACGAAATCGCGGCGATTCTCGACGAAGCCGCCCAGCGGATCGAACGGGTGAAATGACGAGCCCAAGCTCGTCATCCCGGACTTGATCCGGGATCCACCCTTTTCTCGTCAAAGGATCGAAGGTGGATTCCCGCCTTCGCGGGAATGACGAAATGGCAGACTACCGTCCCAGCATCCGCGACAGCCGCTCGCGCTTGCGGATCGCGTGCATGTAGGCGCGGATCACGGTTGCGTTGATCGTGTCCCAGTCCATGGTCCTGGCGATCGTTAGCGCCGCCTCGCCGTGGCGGCGGCGCAGGTCGGGGTCGAGCGCATAGGCCTCGAGCGCGCGCGCGAACTCGTCCGGGTCGTTGCCGTCGACGAGCGTGCCGGTGACCCCATTGCGCACGATGTTGGTCGTCCCCGACGCCTCCGCGGCAATCACCGGCAGACCGCACGCCATCGCTTCGAGCGTCACGTTTCCGAACGCCTCGGTGATCGAAGGATTGAACAGCAGATCTGAGCTCGCGAGCGCGCGCGAGAGGCCGTTGCCGGTCAGCTCGCCGGTGAAGATACCGTCGGGCAGCTGCTCTTCGAACCACGGCCGGGCGGGGCCTTCGCCGATCACCAGCACGCGATGCTTGAGGCCGAGTTCCGCGAATGCGTGGATCGCGTCGGCGAAGACGTCGAGGCCCTTCTCCATGACGATACGGCCGAGGAAAGCGATGACCATCTCGTCGTCCGCGATGCCGGTGGACCGCCGCCAGTCCATGTCGCGCCGCCCGGGGTTGAACTGCTCGCGGTCGACGCCGCGGGCCCAGATCATGATGTCGCGGTTCATCCGCTGCGCGCGCAGGATCACCGCGGTGGACTCGGCTGGCGCCATCACCACTTCGCAGCGGTGATAGAAGCGGCGCATGATGTCGCGTGCAAGCGGCTCGAGCGCCTGCAAATGGTAATAAGCCAGGTAAGTGTCGAACCGGGTGTGGACGGAGGCGACCGCCGCGATCTTGCGGCGCCGCGCCCAGGTCACTGCGCGGTGACCGACGATGTCGGGGCTGGAGACGTGGACGACGTTGGGGTTGAACTCGGCGAGGTCGCGCCGCACCCGCGCCGGGATTGCCAGCGGCAGCCGGTACTCCGACCGGCTCGGAATCGGCACGGACGGGATGCTCACCACTTCCCCCGTGGCGGGGAAGGCCGGAGTGTCGGTGGTCGGCGAATAGACCCGGACCTTGACGCCCTGGCGGAGCAGATAGCCGACGAGCCGGTTGAGCGCCTGGTTGGCTCCGTCGCGCACATAATTGTAATTGCCCGAGAACAGGGCAACGCGGAGGTCGGTCGGCTTCACGGGCGAGGCATTAGGAGTTTATCGTTGAGCGTCAAAGCCGGATTGCCGCCGGTCGCAAGGCCCGACGCGCGGCTTTTCATACTCGGCAGCCTTCCGGGCGACGCCTCGCTCGCCGCGCGGCAATATTATGCGCATCCGACGAACCAGTTCTGGCGGCTGCTGGGCAGCGCGATCGGCGAGGAGTTGCAATCGCTCCCGTACCAAGGGCGGCTCGAGCTGCTTGCCGAGCGCCGCATCGGCCTGTGGGACGTGATCGCGTCGGCACACCGCCCCGGCAGCCTCGACCAGGCGATCCGCGAGGCCGAGCACAACCGGATCGAGCATCTGCTCCACGACTTTCCCGAACTCGCCGCGATAGGCTTCAACGGCGGAGCGGCGGCGGCAGCCGGGCGCAAGCTGATCGGCGAGCCGCCTGCGCGCATCACCCTCATCGACCTGCCGTCGTCGAGCGCGGCGAACACGCGGCCGTTGACCGATAAGGCGCGCGCCTGGGCTGTCCTCGGTCAATTCGCCCTGCAGTAGGAGCGTTTCGCTTGCGCCGCGCGTAGTTGGCGGCATGAATGCGGCCATGGATGAGATCGAGGAAGAAAGCGACAGCGACAAAAGGCTGTCGATGGTTGACGAGGCGCTGGTCGCGGGCACGATCGCCAACACCAACGGCCTGCTCGTGATCCTCGCCAAGCTGGTTTCCAAGGGCGTATTCGACCGCGCCGACCTGCAATCCTTCTCCGACAGCTATTCCAAGCCTCTCGACCATGTCGGGATGCGCGAGAACGAGCTCGTCACCCAGATGCAGGACCAGATGGAATCGACGCTGGCCGAGCTGATGCGCTACCTCAGCGAGCGTGAGCAAGACGGCTGACCGCGGCGCGATTGACTAGCGGGCGATGAGTCCACATATGGCCCGCTCTTCGCGCGAAGGCCCCTTCGTCTAGCGGTCCAGGACGTCGCCCTCTCACGGCGAAAACACGGGTTCGAGTCCCGTAGGGGTCACCAATTTAATCAAGCAGTTAGCGGCATTTTTGCACAGTCTCAAGAGCCGCATCCCCAAAATTTCCCAAATATCCGATCGCAGACTTTGCCGGACGGCATCGGACGAACTCTGAACCGTTTGCGCTTGGCCTGGGGGATGCGGCCGCCGGCTGGCCGGCGGCCGATCGAGTCTAATGGTTCGGCGTCTGGTAGACCGAGATCCACTTGTACCTTCGGCCCTCCGAGCGAAGCGTTCCGAGAATTCGCTTCCGGGCAAGCTGGTCGCGAACCCACACGCATCCGCAGCCGCCACACAGGATGGCGCCTTCGAGCGCTGCTTCCTTGACGAGCGCGGCTTGCTTCTCGCTCACCAGAGACTGCACTGGATTGGGTGCCGAACAAAATGGCGACGGGCACAGGCTTGCCTGATTGGGAGACCTCATTTTGCCTCTTGGATTTTGAACGATGACCGGACCGCTGCGCACAGGTCACGCCGCGGACTCTCTCGTCTGTTATCCCAAAGGTGCAGAAATCTCCATCGATGCAACGGAATGGGTCTGCTCGCCCTCTTGGGGCAGCGCCGATATCTCCAGCGTGGAAACGACCGCATCAACTCCGCTCCCGTGCTCTTCGGGTACGCCGCCTTGCGGCCGCCGGTGCCATGGCAGGAGGGCCCCACGCTCATCCGAAGTGCCGGAATGCGCCAGCCAGAGATCCGCCGATGACAGTTTCCAGGACGGCGGTGGGAGGCTAGCCTCGTCGAGCCGAATCGACCGTTGCTATGGGGAACCTTATGCTGAGGTTTGCTGCCAAGGTCCTGTTGGCACTCGTCCTTTCGAACTTCCTGCCGCCCGAGAGCGAGGCTGCGGCACCCGTGATCGCGGCCGGCCGAAGCTTCGCCTGCACGCCGGTCGCGGTGTGGGACGGCGACGGGCCGATCTGGTGCGCCGAGGGTCCCAAGATCCGTATTGCGGGCGTTGCGGCGCGGGAGATCAATGACAGCTGCAGGGCAGGTCAGCCTTGTCCTGCGCTCAGCGGCGTCGATGCGCGCAAGCGGCTGGTCGGACTGCTCGGCGGGGGCAAGGGGAAACTTCCAACCGGCCATGTCGTGGTTCGCGGCGCGACGATGACCTGCCTGTCCGACGGCAACGGCAAAGGGGATCGTACCGCCGCCTGGTGCAGGTCTCCCGACTTCGGTGACCTCTCCTGTGCCGTCGTGAGGGCAGGCGGTGCCATCAGGTGGCGGCGCTATTGGCGCGAACACCGCTGCCAGGGAGGGTGGCTGGAGGGGCGCTCAAAATGACCGTCGCTCGCCGTTGGCGCGCGCCGGTGGCGCACCGACGGCCGGGCCGGGCCATCGGGCATTCACCGCTTCCTGCTATCCGGAATCCAGCGTCAACGTTCGCGAAAGATAAAGTTCGAGATCGCGGTGAGCCTTGGCCGTCAGTGCGACAGCGCCGACACGGCCCTGCACACCGCCAGGCTTGCGAATGACCAGCTCCTGCTCCTCCAGATACTCGGCCCATCTCTGGACAAGAGGAATCCGAGCACCGATCAGCCCGGCCAGACGGGCGACAGTGACCGTCCGCCCTGCTGCCTCCTCGATATACAAGGCGAGCAGAGCGTCCCAGGCGGTCTCGTCGAATATGCTGCGATCGAAGATCTCCACCCTGCGGCGGCGGCAGAGCAGGAGGAACTCGGCGCGGCGCAGGAGAGGATTTTCCGAATGCGCGACCTGCTGGCTGTCGGTCCCGTCGGGATCGTCGATGACTGGATGCACGAATTCCTCCGCGGCGGCGGATTCGGCAGCCCCCTTTTAATCCGGGAAGAAGTGGAAGTCATCCTGCCGCCGGGGAAGAGGGCGGGTGCACCGAGAAGCACCCGCCTGATTCGGCAGCTGACGCTTCTTCCTGCGCAATGATGCGCTGCTGCGCAAGGGCATTTGAATTCCCGAGAAGCGACGTAGAGCCGGTCCTGCGCATGACTTGCCGCCGTTGGCGCCGATCCGGAGCGATCGGTAACCCACGGCTAAGGGGGCGTCCATAAAGTCGCGGGCAGACGTTCTAGCCCCACTGGGACGTTCATGGTCGGGGAGGTCCGCCGGTTCGGCCGGCGGGCCTCCTCTTTTCCTCGCGCTGATCCGACTCGCCGCGCGAGGCTGACGGCGCTGTCGGTTGAGTGGCCGGCCCGGCCAGCCGCTCGAACATGGCCTGGTGCAGCGTTTGGTTGAACTGAACGCCGGCGACATTGCCCGCGACCCACCGCACTGAACTTTCGATCGCCCCCCGACCGGCGAATCTGACCCAAATCCGCTCTCCGACTGCGGGGCGCTCGACGAACTCGATCTTGCAGCCTCGAGGCGAAAGATCGAAGGCGCGCAGGCGGGAACTGTGCGATCCAGCGTTCCCGATACCGACTTCGGCCGCAAGCGACCCGCGCCTCGTTCGCTGCGGCTGCCGCTCACCTGGGCTTTCGAAAGGCATGCGCGACGAGCGTACTCGAAATCGGCAATTTGTCTCAAGCGCGGCGCCGCCGGTCGACGGGCGAAGTGCGCGAGGGCCGGCGGCAAGTCCGGCGCGGATCGATCCGCGGGCATTCTAAGGAGGCAGGAGGCCGACCGGCGGCGGTTCGAACCTGGATGCTGGCGGCCGGCAACGGAAACCGGCCGGTCACCTGCGCTTGAACGATGACGCCTCCGTCATCGCGGTGGCGGCGCGGCCCCGGCCCGGCCTAGCGGCTGGCGATGGCCCGATCGATGTCGGCGGCACCGGCTGCCTTCGCCGCGGTCGCGACGGTGGACCCGAGCTGGTGAATCGCAAGATCGACATGCGCGCCGATCTGCGCAGGGGCCGCGGCCTGGTCCAGGAGAGCAAGCGCTGCTTGCAAAAGATCGAGGGCCTCAAGCAGCATAAGCTGCAGCCCGACCGGTTCGTTTTCCAATGCTACCCCCACTGTTCCCCGCCGCAAATCATGCGTCCGAAATGGTAAACTTTGGCTTGCCGCCGTGCATTTCCGATGCGCGGAGCAGTCGAAGAGCGTTCGGGAATCGCTGCGAATGCCCGTGCGGCTAGAATTTGAGGTGAAGAATGCCCGCGGGCGATTTTGCGGAATAGTCGCCCGGTCCGCTTTGCGGCAACGTCTGGGTCCACTCGGCGCCCGCATAGAGCCGCTTGCTCGGAAGCGCGGCACAATGCTGCCGGCCCGCGTCGCATTGCCGGCCCTCGATCAGCTCCACGCTCAGATTGCCGTCGTTGCGGATGATGAGGCTCTTGCCCGTCCGCCTCGCCGTCACTTCCGGCTGCATGCGAGCCGGACGAACCAGCACCAGGGCATCGTAGCCGACCAGCACCTTGAGCCCGCTCTTGTCCGAAGAGACCGGTCCCGAGACCGGCTTGACGGTCACCCGGTAGACGCGCTCGCGGGCGATGCCGGAGCCGAGGACCGCAATCCGGATCAGCTTGCGCTGGCCCGGCTCGAGGATCATCCGCGCCGGAGCCACGAACAGCCCCAGCGTTTCGGGATCCGGCTCCGTCCGGCGGTTCTGATCCGGACGCCCGGGATTGAGGATCTCGGCCGGCTCGACCGCGACATAGGCGCGGCTCGAGTCCTTGTTCCAGATCTCGATGTCCTCGCGGGCATGGCCGCCGCTTTGCAGCTCGACGATGAGCTCGCTGAGGACGATGTCGGCGCTTGCGCTGCCGAGCGGCTGCACAAGCGACAGGAGCGCAATGAGAACGGCAGCTGCGCGGGTGGCTGACTTCATCTACAAACGACCTTCCCCAGCGAGACGAGATCCGTGTCGCGGCTCCCTGCGGTCACCATGGCGTGGCACGGCGGCAATGTCCCTCTCGTAAAGGACAGCGTGTCGGCGCCCGCGACGTCAATCTGGAAATAGCCGTGCTCGTCCGTTTCGCCGATTCCCCGCTGCGACTGGACCATTGCGCCAGCGACCGGCAATCCGTCGGCCCCGATCGCCTGCCCGAACACCGTCATCAGCGGCCTTGTGGACCATTCGAGATTGGCGACGTTCCCGGGATAAAGGGTGACCGAGCGTGCACCGGAATCATATTCCAGCGACGTCGCGCCGACGGACCGGATGCGCACCTTGTACGACCGGTACGGCTGAAGAAAGATCGGGGTGGACGCGCCGGCACGCAGGCGCGCGCGCGGCTGTTCGTCGACGAGGACGTCGAATGCCGACCGGCTCCCCTCGCCCGCAAGCGAGACGATCAGCGCGCTTTCGCCCATGTCCCTGCCGCCAAGAGCGATCTCGTGGCGATTGATCGCCGTACCCGACTGCAGGGTCAAGCCGTACTGCAGGGCTCCCCGCCCCTGCAGCGGGTGAAGGATGTCGCCGCGTACGCTTCCAAGCCGTGAATAGATCGTTCCGCCGGCATGGACGTCGCTCGAGTCGAGGCTTCGGTTGAGGCCCGCGTTGGCCGAGACCTGCGTCCGGTCCGCGGACTCGTGGAAATAGCCCGCGCTGATGCTCCCCACGATCCGGTCGGCGTCCGAGTCCCCCCCGGCTTGGGTCCGGCGCGCGGCCCGGCCGGCCGTACCGAGGACCGAGAGACGGTTCGAGGTAAACTGCACCCTCAGCCCCGAAAACAGCGCCGTGGTTGTCCGGGTGCGTTGGGCGTCGGCCTGGAAGACGAGCTCGACACCGCCGCGCGACAGGATCGGCAGGTTGAGCCCCGGTCCGATCGTGTAGTCGGTCGGGAATCCCTCGTCGTGGCGCAGCGAGCCGACCAGCGAGAAATAGGCCCTCCCGAGCGTGTAGCCGATGCTTCCGCTGATCTGAGTATATGAGCCATTGCCCACCTGGGCGCCGGTGGGGGTGGTCGAGCCGAAATTGTCCACATGAGCGGGAAGAGGAATCAACGGCCGACCGTCGCTGCTCCACACGCGGCGCAGATCGAGGTTGAAATTGAACGGTCCGCGCCCGTTCGATCCAAGCTGCAGCAGCGCGCCCCTGTCGCCCGAAGTGGCGACGAGCCCGGCCACCCGCGCCCGGCCGAAGCGCGTCATCACCCAGGCGCCGGCTTCGACCATCTTCTTGCGTCCGGCACCCACCGCAGACAGGTCGACCGCGATGGTCCGGCTCAGCCGCCGCGCGGCGCCGAGCTGATAATAAAAGGTGTCGGACAGACTGATCGGCCGGTTCTGGCGTGTGTTCGCGAGCATTCCGGCATAAGCGAAGACGAGCGGCTCCCCGACCGGGGCGACATGGGCGTTCTTGATGAAGAACCGCTGCTCGTCGTGGACCGTCCCGTTGTCCTGGCGGATTCGCAGCAGCACCGGATAGGAACCGTCGGGCAGCGTCGAGGTATCGAGAACGATGTTCCCGGCAGCGTAGGCGTCCGAGGCAATGAGCCGGCCGTCGACGATCAACTCGACCCTCGACGGCTGCTGCAGGAAAACGACCAGCGGCGTCCCCTCGAGGAGATCGCGATCGGCGCGGGTGTCGAACTGAGTGCCGAGACCGACACCGGCGATCCTGCGCTGGCCGGTAAGGTCGATACCCGGAGCCCAGAACAGCCCCGCCGAATAGCGCAGGTCGTGCCGGTCGACCTCGGCGACCAGGTCGTCGACGATCAGGCCCAGCTTCGATGCATAGGATGAATCCGAGCGGAGGCGCGCGCCGCCCAGCGATACGATGGTGCGATTTTGCACATTATAGTTTGGCGAGCTTGAGCTCGTGCCGGAAATCGCAAGCCCCAAGCTGCTGGTCAGCGACAGGGGCCCGTTCGACGGGCGCAGGTAGGGGTCGGTCACCGGGCGCGCAATTCGAAGGAGGCCCGGAGCGAAGTACAGATCGACACGGAGACGGCCCTCGTCGAAGATGACACCGGTCGTCTCGGGGGACAGCTCGCCGCAGTGATCGGCATTGCCGGGCGAGCAGACGAGCTCGGCATGGCTCGGCAGGTCACCGGCAAGAGCAGCCGCGAGCTCCGGGGAGGTCTCGACCTCCGGAATGAGGCCGAGCACTTTCGCGGAATCAAGGAAACGGAGCGTGCCCGGTGCGGAAATGACCATCGCTTCGCCGACCTTGCGGCCGCCGAAATAGACATCGACCAGCATCTTGTGCGGTCGCGAAAGCTCGTCGAAGCCGGCTGGGGCTCCGATAGAGACAATGGCAGCGGAGGATGCCGCCTGAGCGTTCGTCGCGGCGAGCGCGCACGCGGCGACCGGCAGGGCCAGGCAGGCAGGGGTGCGGTGCATTGGCGCCGCTGCTCATTCAGGCCCGATAAGGAGGGTCAGCGAGCCGTTGTAGGACCCGGCCGAAGCACTCGACAGCGCGGCGGAACGCAGGATCACGACCAGGCTCGCGGACACGGCCGGGCCGCTGTTGCATGTCTGTTGGGTCGCAGCCGTTGTGAGGCCCGAAAGAGCGACGTTCGCGGCCAGCTGCGTGCCGCTGCTCTGTCCGGCCGTTCCATTCCACTGGACTTCGAACGGCAGCTCGTCGGCCCCCGAGCTGAGGCTGAATGTGCCGCCCGCACCGGATCCGCTTGCGCGCACATTGTACCCGTTGCTCGCGGTGTTTGCATAAAGGCAGAGGCTCTGGCTCTGGACGGCGTCGGCCGAGAGATTTGCAACGGTGCCGAACGCGACGTCGGTCAGCCCTGTGATCCTGACGTTGTTGCTCGCGGCGAAGCAGGGTCCAGCCGAGCCGAGCAGAAGCGCGAAACAGCCGTTGATGAGCAGCGATACGCCGGTGCTACGCTGGGCCGCGCGACAGCGCTGCCGCAGCGCTGCTGGCTGGCCCCGGCTGCCGGAGCTGGATGTCCGACCTCCGCTCACCGGCACAACCCCTATTCGGGCGCGACCACGAGGGTCAGCGTGCCGGTATAGCTTGTTGCCGCCTGCATCGACTGGAGGTCGGCTGCCGCGATCTTGACGATGAGGCTCGCCGTGGTCGCCGGTCCCGCGCTGCATGTGGCGTTGGTCGCGGTCGAAGTCAGCCCGGTCAGCGCCGTGCCCGATGTCAGGGCGGTTCCCGAAGTCAGTCCGGAGCTTCCCGCCCATTCGACCGCATAGGGAACAGTGAGCGACGCATTGGCCAGCGTGAAGGCGCCGGCGGTGCCGCTGCCGCTCGCGTTGACGTTATAGCCCCTCGTGCTCGTATTGCTCCACACGCAGACGTTCTGGGCATCGGCCGCTGCAACGCTGGGATCCTGGTTCGTAAAGGCGACGTCCGTCAGCCCCGAAAGCTGGACGCGGTTGGGAACCGACACGCTGACCGCCACCGAACCGGTTGACGTCGCACCCTGCGTCCCCTGGGTTGCGGCGTTTGCCGCCGTTCCGCCAGTCAGTGCCATGATGACCGCAGTCGCGGCCGCACCACGAAACAATGTCTTCATTGTCCTTACCCCACCTGGAACCACAAGATTGGTCCGAAACGGAGATTTATTCGCCGACTGGTTAAAATCGCGTCAATGCGGCATCATTGAACGGTCACGGTTGAGCGCTTCTTTGCCACTCGGAGCACGAGCGGCTGGGCGCGGACTGACGCTGCCTCGTATGTCGCGCAGTTCCTGCTGGAGCGGGTCGGGACAACTGCACAGTAGATCGCTTCAGGCGCGCAAGTGCGCCCGATCCGGAGCAATGAGCAGCTATTGATTAGGCTTGAGAGGCCGAAGAGCGATGCATGGTCTTGCTACTGGCACTCGGAGCGGCAGCCGCGGCCGCGCCTCGCGTCGCGACGGCAGCGCAGGCGACCGTTCGCGTGCTCCGGCCGGTTTCCGCATCCGAGCGGGACTGGAAGGAGGCTCGCTCCGGCCACAAACGCGAGATCCTGGTCAAGGAAGCGGACGGGAGGACGACCCGGCTGCGCCTGATCGAACACGAGTAGCATCGCGCGCTCAGCAGAGCGCGCACCGTCGGGGCAGCCTGCCGTTCGGAGGAAACCTCGTTGCAGCTGTCCCGGACTTCGTTGCGATGGAACGGTGCGCCCGTCAGCTCCGCCTGCCCGGCGCCGGCGAAGCAGGCGCGAAGGCGGTCGCGATCGACTCTTGCAGCTCGCAGATTGCGAGGTCGAGATGCGCTCCGATATGGGCCGGAGCGGCCGCGCGATCGAGAAGCTTGAGAGCGGACTCCATGAACGCCAGCGCTTCGCCAAGCGGATCGTCGCCGAGTTGAACCGGATCAGTCGCCATCTTGATGTCCGAGCAATTGCGTCCCCCGTCACGCTCTCTAGCATGGAGGCGCGCGGCGTCTAACGGAAAATAAACCGACACGGAGGGGATTGCGGCTCTCCTGCCCTTGTGCTGTTCGAACCCGCTCCTTCGGCTTCGGACTGAAGCAAATCGCCGCCCGGTGCGTTGCTTGCCCCACGGGACCGATCCGGTCCGGAACGGAGCGAAGCTTAGGGTCCCGACAATCGATGCGCGTCCATGCCGGGCGCCGATCCGTATTGGCGCGTGGAGGCATGCGATGGACTGTTTTTCAATGGGCGTTGCACCTTCTGTCGCACTGGCTTGCCTGCTTCTCTCAGCCACGGCCGGGCCCGCGGCAGTCCGGTCCGCGGGCGACGGCGTCATCGGGCCGGTGTCGCGGGCGAGCGTCGCGATCAGCCTCTCGGTCGCACCGCGGCTCGAGGCGGATCGCCTCGACGCCGCCGGAACCGCGGGCCGGTCCGGCCGGAACCGGGGGAGCGATGCTTTCTGCATCTGGTCCAACACATCCATCGGAACCTATAGCGTCAGCGCGTCGGCGGTGCCGGGGGAGGGCGGGCCATCGGCCGGCGCGGCGGCGGCCGCGCCTTACGCGGTCGAATGGAGCGGCGGTCCGGCGGCATCGAGCGCTCCGCCTGCTGACGGAACCGGACTGGCGGGACTTCGCGCCCAGTCGAGCGCCGGCTGCGGCTCGGGCTCCGCGCTGGGGAACGCTCTGGTCGTGAGCAGAACCGAGGTCGCTTCGAGCCCGACATCGCGACCGGCCGCGGTCCTCCTCCTGGTCGCGCCCGATTGAAGCGGGGACCGGGCGCGAACTAGATCGCTGCCGTTTCGCCCGAGAGATGCTGAAGATAGGCGCGCATCGTCGCGAGCCCCTTTTCCGAAAGCTCGATCCAGATCCGGCGGCCGTCGAGCGGATCGTCCTTGCGAAAGAGAAGCTGCTCCTGCTCGAGCTTGTCGATCCAGCGCAACGCGGTTGTGCCCGGAACGCCCGCCGCATGGCTGAGCTTCGAAACGGAAATGCGCAGATCCTCGCACTTGAGCGCGTAGAGTTCCAGCAGCATGTCCCATGCGGGATCGGCGAAAAGCTGCTCGTTGAAGAATTTCCGCCGGGCTGCCCTTGCCTTGAGAATCTCCCTGACGCGCCGCGGTGAAGTGAGCGCGGCAGGAGCGCCGGGCTGCTCCCGGCGTTCGGCGCCTGCCGCCCCGTCATTCACGTCGCGGCAGCCGCGGAGCAGGACCGGTTGCTCGCCCGCTGCTGATTCACTCTCCATTTGTCCTCATCCCTCAACAGCATGGCCGAGCACGAGCAAGTTGGTTCGAAATGGTTAACGAAACCCTTCCGTAGCGGGGAAATGGTGCCACAAAAATGACTGTTTTTCGGCGCCCGCGCCTGAGTTGAACATGGTCGGCAAGCAAACGCTGCGCCGGCATGCCGCCTCGGGCGGGGCGCCGGTTCCTGCGGCATATCGCCGTCCTCATTCAACTTCCCCAATTCGGCGATTGCTCCGCATCGGAGGCTTCTTTCATGGATTTGGAACGCAGGACCTCCAACTTGGGAACGAGCAAGATCAGGAGATGAACCCATGAACCAGCCCGCCCTGTGGAGAGAGTCCAGCGTTGAACAGCAGATTGCGCGGATGGAGCAAGGCATCGAAGAGCTGAAGCAGCAACTTGCGAGCGCGCGCTACGAGGCGGCGCTTCAGGAGGAAGCACGCGAAGCCGAAGTACGGGCCATCCTGGCGGAGCGGCGCACGCGCGAAGCGATCCTCGGCGATGAGCTGTTTGCCGATCCCGCCTGGGACATGCTGCTGGAGCTCTACGCGTCACATCTGGGAAGACATATTGTGTCGACGTCGGAACTGGTCGCCGCTTCGGCCGTGCCGGCGACTACTGCGCTGAGATGGATCGACAAGCTCGACAGCGTCGGCCTTGCGCGGCGCATCGCAGACCCGGACGACCGGCGGCGCGTGCTGGTCGAGCTTTCCGGCGAGGGCCTTGCCAAAATGCGGTCCTATTTCGCGGCGGTTCGCTCGGGCAGTTCGCCGAGCTGAGGCATCAGCCAGTCAGCTTGGACGAGAAGGCATCGCGTCGGCGAAATGCGGGCCGGTCGCGTCCGCGACAATTCGAGCGGCACTTCGCGCCGCGGGAGGGGTTTTGCGGCACTCGTCTGCGGCCAGATGCGTTCGCCTGCCGCTGGAGGCCGGAGTGACAGGAGGGCATCGCCCGGCTTCGCTCGTCGCCGGGATCCCACGCGATGCAGCGCGAGCGCGCGCGCCACGTCCGGATCTTGACGCTAGCCGACCCGATGGCGCAGTTGCCCGACTGGAATCGCAGGCGGCGGACTATTTGATCCGGACCGGATCGTTCCTGCCGTCCATTGTCTCGAAACCTTATGCTACGATCATTGTTCTGACTGAATCTTGCGGGGGCAGATTCCCGCAGCGCCAAGGGAGAAGGCAAATGGCTGTCTCGCGTCGCCGTGGAGCGATCGGCGTATTGATCGCCGGATCGATGTTCTTCAGCTCAACGGCAGCGGTTGCTGCGACGGCGAGCACGCCGGCCTATAATCCGGACCCCTGGGCAGTCCTCAGCGTGATGAGCGGCGGCGCTTCCGCCGCCGCGGTCTGCGGCGCTGCTGCCGCCGCGGCGCTGGCGCAGGCGCCGGCCACCGGCTGCGTGCTTCCGCAGGTCGATGCTCCGCCGCCGCTTGCGCAAAGCCCGCCGCCGCAGCCGATACCGGTGCCGCCGGTCGAGCCGATGGGTGCCGGCCTCGGCATTAGCCCGCTGCTGCTCGCCCTCGCAGCGATCGCGGCCGGCGTGGGCCTCTACCTCCTCCTCCACAACAACGGCAACGGCAACGGAAACAGCCCGACTTGATGGACGGCTTCGGGTCTCGCTCTGATCGGAAGGGAACAGGGATCATGGAGAGCTTACTGGTACGCGTCGTAGTCGGAGTGGCGGTTGGAACGATGCTTCCCGCTGCCGCATTGGCTCAGATGGGCACCGAGGTGATCGGCCAGCCGATCCAGGTGACGACCAACGGCGTCACCAACACCGTATATCTCGATCCGGGCGGATCGCTCAGGATCCTTACGCCGG
>DASSOE010000017.1:0-7780 GCA_035700945.1 Sphingomicrobium sp.
TCGATCGTCGTGCCGATCAGGCTCGCCGCGATCACGCGACTGAGCGGTGTCTTGGCTGCTTCGGCCATGTTTCCCTCTCCCGTCATTGCGAGCGTAGCGAAGCAATCCAGCGAAAAGCAAATGGCTCACGCGAAGGCACGAAGAAGAACTGGAATGGTTCACGCGGAGACGCGGAGACGCGGAGACGCGGAGCATTGAATGGAGCGGCCGAAGACCGCTCAAGATCGAGGCGGCGATCACTGGCGAGCTGTTGGCGGCCTTCGCGCCCGCGTGAAACCATCCGCTTCTTCTCCGCGTCTCCGCGCCTCCGCGTGAAACCAATCCTGATCTGCGCTGGTCTGGACCCCCACTTTCGCAGAGGTACAAGAACGCATGCGTACGCTCGTCCTGCCCGCCCTCCTGTTCCTTCTCACCGCCGCATCGCCGCCCGAGCTCGCCCGATGGCGTTCCGAAGCTGCAAACGTGACGATCACCCGCGACGACTGGGGCATCGCGCACGTCCACGGGAAGAGCGACGCCGATGCCGTGTTCGGGATGATCTACGCGCAGGCGGAGGACGACTTCCCGCGGATCGAGGCCAATTATCTATGGGCGCTCGGGCGCACTGCCGAGGCGGAGGGCGAGAAAGCGATCTGGCAGGACTTGCGCGCGCGTCTCTACGTCAGCGAGCCCGAGCTCAAGGCCTGGTACGCCAAGAGCCCGGCCAACATGCAGGCGCTGATGAACGCCTGGGCGGACGGCCTCAATTACTTCCTCGCGACCCACCCGGAAGTGAAGCCGCGCGTGCTCAGGCATTTCGAGCCGTGGATAGCGCTCAGCTTCACCGAAGGCAGCATCGGCGGCGACATCGAGCGGATCGACCTCGATGCGCTGCGGGAGTTTTATTCGTCCCGTCATCCCGGCCTTGAGCCGGGACCTGCCTTGTCTTCAATGGGCGGCGAAGGAAGGCAGGCCCCGGGTCAAGCCCGGGGTGACGATGCGGATGATGAACTGGCGGACAACGAACCCCGCGGCTCGAACGGGATCGCGATCATGCCCGGCCTCACCGCCAACGGCCACGCGCTGCTGCTGATCAACCCGCACACCAGCTTCTTCTTCCGCTCCGAGCTTCAGATGTCGAGCGACGAGGGGCTCGACGCTTATGGCGCCGCGACCTGGGGGCAGTTCTTCATCTACCAGGGCTTCAACCCCCACGCCGGCTGGATGCACACGTCGAGCGGCGTCGACGTCGTCGACGAGTTCGCGGAAGACGTCGAGGGCAAAGGCAAGGCGCGCTGCACCCGCTACGGCACCGCCTGCAACCCACTCGGCGTGCGCCCGGTGACGATCCGGTACCGCCTTCCCAGCGGCAAGCTCGGCTCGAAGAGCTTCGACACCTTCTTCACGCACCACGGTCCGATCGTGCGCGCGGACGGTGACCGCTGGATCGCGTTCGCGATGATGAACCGGCCGGTCGAGGCGCTCCAACAGAGCTATTTGCGCACCAAGGCGAACGACCTCGCCTCGTTCATGCAGGTCGCGCAGCTCAAGGCCAACAGCTCGAACAACACGATCTTCGCCGATGACAAAGGAAATGTCGCCTACCTCCACCCGCAGTTCGTCCCGCGCCGCAACGACCGTTTCGATTTCACCAGGCCGGTCGACGGCAGCGATCCGGCGACGGACTGGGGCTCGCTGTCTGCGCTTCCCGAGCTACCCAACGTGATGAACCCGCCCAACGGCTGGGTCGACAACAACAACAACGCACCGTGGTCCGCGGCCGGCCCCTTCAGCCCGGACCCGAAGAACTATCCCAAATACATGGACATGTTCGGCGAGAATTTCCGCGGCATTCACGCGCTGGCGCTGCTCAGCAGGAGCCGGGGCTGGACACTGGAAAAACTCCAGGCGGCGGCGTTCGACAGCTTCCAGCCGGGCTTCGCGGTGCTGATCCCATCGCTGCTCAAGGCCTATCGCGCGCTTCCGGTGAACGACCCGCGGACGAAGCGGCTGAGCGCGCCGATCGCGGTGCTGCGCGGCTGGAATTACCGCTGGAGCGGCGAATCCGTCGCGCAGACGCTGGCGATGTTCTGGGGCGACGCGATGCAAAAGGCGCTGAACGCGCCCGCGGACGAGCCCGGCAACAAGCGCATGATGCGCCTCGCCCGCGATACGACAGCGGCGCAGAAGGTTCAGGCGCTCGACGACGCCGTCGCGCGGCTGACGCGCGAGTTCGGCCGCTGGCAGGTGCCCTGGGGCGAGGTGAACCGCTTCCAGCGCATCTCGGGCGCAATCGATCACCCGTTCAGCGACAGCGCGCCGAGCATCCCGGTGCCGTTCGCGAGCAGCGCCTACGGGTCGCTCGCCTCGTTCGGCTCGTCACCCAAGCCGGGCACGGTCAAATGGTATGGGACCTCGGGCAACAGCTTCGTCGCCGTGGTCGAGTTCGGCCCGCGCGTCCGCGCCCGGGCGGTGACCGCCGGCGGTGAAAGCGGCCACCCGGACTCGCCGCACTTCAACGACGAGGCGCTTCGCTACGCGTCCGGAGCGCTGCGCGAGGTCTATTTCTGGCCGGACCAGCTGAAGGGCCATACCGAGCGGGTGTACCGGCCGGGGGAATAATCCGTTCCCCGGCGAAGGCCGGGGCCCAGGAGCGCGTCAGCGCTGCTTCGCATCGCGCTGGACCCCGGCCTTCGCCGGGGCACAATCAGCCCGCAAACTTGTCCGTCGCCCGCACCAGCGCGTCGAGGTTGCCAGGCTCGCTGAACAGATGCCCGGCGTCGGGGATGATGTTGAGCTCGACCTCGGGCCAAGCCTGCTTGAGCAGCCACGCGGCCATCGGCGGGGTGCAGGTGTCGTGGCGGCCCTGGACGATGACGCCTGGGATTCCGCGAAGCTTCTTCGCGCCTTCGAGCAGCTGGCCTTGCTCGAGCCAGCCGTGATTCGCCATGTAATGGTTCTCGATCCGCGCGACGGCGACTGCGGTGGCGGGCGCGGTGAAATGCTCGATCGTCGACGGGCTCGGAAGCAGGGTGACGATGTCGCCCTCCCACTTGCTCCACGCCTGCGCCGCGGCGAGCTGCTCGGCCTTGTCGCCGCTGGTCAGCCGCTTGCGATACGCTTCGACGAGATCGCCGCGTTCGCCTTCCGGGATCGCGGCGAGGAACTCCGCGAACTTGTCGGGATAGACCTGGCTCGCGCCGCCTTCCTTGTACATCCAGTCGATCTCGTACTGGTCGAACAGGAAGATGCCGCGCAGCACCAGCTCCGTCACGCGCTCGGGATGGGTCTCCGCATAAGCGAGCGACAGGGTCGATCCCCAGCTTCCGCCGAACACCTGCCACTTGTCGACTTTCGAGACCTGCGTCCGCAGCTTCTCGATGTCCTCGACGAGGTCCCAGGTCGTGTTGTGCTCGAGGCTCGCATAGGGCGTCGACTTGCCGCAGCCACGCTGGTCGAACACCAGGATCTTGTACTTGTCGGGGTTGAACTGCCGCCGGTGGTCGGGACTCGACCCGCCGCCGGGGCCGCCGTGGAGGAACACCACCGGCTTGCCGTCCGGGTTGCCGCTCAGCTCCCAATAGAGGCTGTGCCCGTCGCCGACGTCGAGCATGCCCGTTTGGTAGGGCTTGATCTCGGGATAGAGTGTGCGGCGCTGGGCGGTATGG
Organism: Sphingomicrobium sp.; assembly: GCA_035700945.1. Classification (GTDB taxonomy): domain Bacteria; phylum Pseudomonadota; class Alphaproteobacteria; order Sphingomonadales; family Sphingomonadaceae; genus Sphingomicrobium. The sequence goes on from DASSOE010000017.1 coordinate 3,648, forward strand.
ATGTCCATCAGAAGCTGAATTCCTCGTAGATGTGCGAGACGTCGCCGTTCCACTCGCCGTGGTAGCGGGCGAGCAGGCGGTCGGCAGGGGTCATGCCCGTTGCGACGACGTCGCGCAACGGGTCGAGGAACCCGCCCTCGTTGTCGCCGGCGCTGTTGAGCTCGGCGCGGCGGGTAAGCCCGTCGGCGGCGACGCCGAGCACGCGGCCCGCGAAATCGCGCATCGTTTCGCCATCGGGCGTGATCGCGTCGAGTGCCAGCTTGGGGACCTCGTGCCGCAGCTTCTCCCGCTGCTCGATCGTCCAGTGTTTCACCAGCTCCCACGCCGCGTCCAGCGCGGTGTCGTCGTAGAGCAATCCGACCCACAGCGCCGGCAGCGCGCAAATCCGGCTCCAGCGGCCTCCGTCCGCGCCGCGCATTTCGAGGAAGCTCTTGAGCCGCACCTCCGGGAAGGCGGTCGAGAGGTGGTCGGTCCAGTCGGTCAGCCGCGGCTTCTCGCCGGGAATCTGCGGCAATTTGCCTTCGAGAAAATCGCGAAAACTCTCGCCGGCGACGTCGATATAGTTGCCCTCGCGGTAGACGAAGTACATCGGCACATCGAGCGCATAGTCGCAGTAGCGTTCGTACCCGAACCCCTCCTCGAACACGAACGGCAGCATGCCGGTGCGGTCGGGATCGGTGTCCTCCCAGATGTGGCTTCGGAAGCTCTTGTAGCCGTTGGACTTGCCCTCGGTGAACGGTGAGTTGGCGAACAGCGCGGTCGCGACCGGCTGAAGCGCGAGGCCGACGCGGAACTTCTTCACCATGTCGGCTTCGGACCCATAGTCCAGGTTCGTCTGGATGGTGCAGGTGCGCAGCATCATGTCGAGCCCGAGCTTTCCGACCTTGGGCATGTAATTGAGCATGACCGCGTAGCGCCCCTTGGGCATGATCGGGAGGTCGCCGCGGGTCTTGTCGGGCCACATGCCGGTGCCGAGGAAGCCGAGGCCAAGCCGGTCGCCGATCATCTTGCACTGGCCGAGGTGGCGCGCGGCTTCCGAGCAGGTCTGGTGGAGGTTCCTGAGCGCCGCGCCGGAAAGCTCGAACTGACCTGCCGGCTCGAGGCTGATGGTGCCGTCCTGCCCCGACAGCGCGATCACCTTGCCGTTCTCGCGCACCGGCTCCCAACCGAACTGGGTCAGGCCAATGAGCAAATCGCGGATTCCGCCGGGCTCGTCGTAGGAGGGCGCGCGGTGGTCGTCGCGGCGATAGACGAACTTCTCATGCTCGGTGCCGATGCGCCACTCGTCCTGCGGCTTCTCGCCGGCCTCGAACACCGACAGCAGGTCGGCCCTGCTTTCGATCGGGGGCGAATAGCCGTCGTCGGTGCGTTGCGTCATCGGGGCCGGCGCTTAGCGCCAGTCCCCCGCGAGCGCCATATAGGCCGCCAAGGATGCGAGCGCCGCCGTCTCCGCACGCAGGATGCGGGGTCCGAGGGAGATGGCCGACGCTCCGGTTCCGCGGACGAAGGCGCGCTCCTCGTCGGTGAAGCCGCCTTCCGGCCCGACCAGAATTGCCGCTGGGCCCTCGCGAAGGCTGCTCGCGAGCGGATCGCCGCCGCTTTCGTCCGCGAAATAGAGGTGCCGCGTGGGATCGAGCTGCTCGACGAAGCGGCGCAGCTGGACCGGTTCGACGATCTCCGGCACCCGCGTGCGCCCGCATTGCTCTGCTGCTTCGATGGCGATGCTCTCCAGGCGATCCAGCCGCACGCGCTCGGCGACGGTGCGCCGGGTCATCACCGGCACCAGCCGCGAAGCGCCGAGCTCGGTCGCCTTCTCGACCAGCCAGTCGGTCTGCGCGCGCTTCACCGGCGCGAAGGCGAGCCATACGTCCGGGATGCTCTCCGCCTCGCGTATCTTGCGTTCAACGGAGAGCGTCATGCGCTTCCTGACCGCTTCCGCGATCCGCGCCAGCCATTCGCCCGAGTGCCCGTCGAACACCAGCAACTCCGCCCCGGCCGCGAGCCGCAGCACATTGCCGAGATAGTTCGCCTGCTTGGCGTCCAGCTCGATCGTCACGCTCTCGCCCAGCGCCTCACGCACGAACAGCCGCGGGAGGCTCTTCGGCGGCCAGGCAGGGGTTGCGGGCATGCGGAGCGCTTACCAACATTCGTCATCCCCGCGAAAGCGGGGACCCAGCGAAAAGGAAACTGGGTTCCCGCTTTCGCGGGAATGACGATAGGGGGCGTTGTGACCGCCACCACCGACATCGTCCCCGACAGCGAGCGGCGCGGGTTCATCGGCGCTCTACCGCCGCGCCTTCGGCCGTTCGCCAGCCTCATGCGCCTCGATCGGCCGATCGGCAGCTGGCTGCTCTACTGGCCGTGCGCCTGGAGCGTCGCGCTGGCGGGCGCAGGCGGCCGCTGGACCCTGTTCCTGTGGCTTGGCCTCGGCGCCTGGGCGATGCGCAGCGCCGGCTGCGTCTACAACGACATCGTCGACCGCGAGCTCGACCGGCAAGTCGAGCGCACCCGCCTGCGCCCGCTCGCCAGCGGACGCGTGTCGCTGCGCTCGGCCTGGCTGCTGATCGGCCTCCTGTGCCTGATAGGCCTCGTCGTCCTCATCCAGCTCAACCTCACCGCCGCCATCGTCGCCATCGTCAGCCTCGCGCCCGTCGCCGCTTACCCGTTCATGAAGCGCATCACGTGGTGGCCGCAGGCGTGGCTCGGGATCGTCTTCTCGTGGGGCGCGCTGGTGGGCTGGCCGGCGGTGACCGGCAGCCTCTCATGGACGCCCTTCCTCTTGTGGTCCGGGAGCATCGCATGGGTGGTCGGCTACGACACGCTGTACGCGATCCAGGATATCGAGGACGACGCGCTGGTCGGCGTCAAGTCATCCGCGCGGCGGCTGGGCGACCAGGCGCCGCTCGGCATCGGCATCTTCTACCTCGTCGCGCTGCTGCTGTGGGGCGCGGCGATCTGGAGCGTGCGGCCCGACTGGATCGCGCTGCTCGCATTGGCGCCCGCCGCGCTCCACCTCGCCAACCAGGCGCTCCGCGTTGACCCCGACGACGGAGCGCTCGCACTCACCCTGTTCCGCTCCAACCGCAGCTGCGGTCTGCTCGTCTTCCTCGGGATGCTCGCCGTCGGCCTGTCGTCCTGAACAGTGTGCGTCAGCTCTTGCCGAGCTCGTGCCAGCTCTTCTCGCTGACCTCGACATCATATTTCTTCGCCGCCTTCTTGATCCGGTCCCAGGCCTCGTCGCGCTCCTGGTCGGAAACGCCCTCGACCTGGTCGAAACGGGCGATCGCATTGCGCACGTGATCGGCGTCGCAGATCGGCTCCTTGCGCTCCTTGGGGAATGCGTAGTCGCTGTCGCTCAGTTGCTCGCGGTCTTTGGCGTCGAGTTCGCTCATTTTTGCATCTCCTTCGGCGGACCAACGTTCCGGCATCGCCGCCGGTCCGCCGAATTGAGCCAGATCAGGCAGCGAGGCGGGTCGTTTCGCCGAGCGCGAGCCTGATCGAGCTGTCGCGCTGTTCCGCTCCCAGGTTGAGCCCGTCGGCCGCGACGAACTCGGGCTCGATGCCGATGAAGTTGAACACGCCGGTGAGATAGCTCTCGAGATGCTCGAGCGCCGCCGCGGGCGAGCCGGCGCCGTAGAATCCGCCGCGCGCCAAGGCGACGATCACCCTTTTGCCGCCCGCGAGCCCCTCGGGTCCGCTTTCGGTATAGCGGAAGGTCTTGCCGGCCACGAGAATCCGGTCGAGCCACGCCTTGAGCTGGCTCGGGAGCGTGAAATTGTACATCGGCGCGCCGATCACGATCGTGTCGGCCGCGAGGAACTCGTCGAGCACGCTGCTGTCCGCGAACGCGTCGAGCGTCAGGTGCGGGAGCGGGTCGGCGGCGAGATCGCGATAGACGACCTCCTGCCCCCAGGGCACGCTCTTCAGCCGCTCGACGATCGAGCGCGAGATCGCGCGGCTGGCGCTGTTCTCGCCATTGATGCTGGCGTCGATATGCAGGATGGTCACTATTGCCTCCTTGGTATTGTTTTGTTACTGAGGCACCCTACGTAACCACTGAAGAATCGCCCGCAAGAACGCACTTTTTTGTGGCGAACGCACAAATTTGTGGCGCGGGAACAGAGAGGTAACCC
>DASSOE010000018.1:0-20905 GCA_035700945.1 Sphingomicrobium sp.
GGTCGTCCATCGGGAACACACCGGCGAAGCTGGTGAGGTTGATCGACTGGCTGTAGCGGCCGTTGACGATCTTCTGCGCGGTGCCGGTCTTGCCGCCGACGCGGTAGCCGGGCGCGTCGGCCTTCCGGCCGGTGCCCTTCAGCACGACGAGCCGCAGAAGCGCCCGCATGCGGTAGCTGGTGTCGGCGCTGAACACGCGCCGTCCCGGCTTGAGCGGGTGGTCCGGCCCGACCTTGAGGATCGTCGGCGGATGATAGATTCCGTCGTCGAACAAGGTCGCGTAACCCATCGCCAGCTGCAGCGGCGCGACCGCGATTCCCTGGCCGAAGCCGATCGTCATGGTTTCGAACGGCCCCCAGCGCGAGCCGGGAGTGAGTGGCCGACCGCGCTCGGGAATCTCGATCTCGACCCGGTCGAGGAAGCCCATCTTCTTGAGCCACGCCTTCTGCCGTTCCTTGCCGAGCTGGTCCGCCATCTGCGCCATGCCGATGTTGGAGCTTTCCATCATGATCTCGGCGACCGAGCACTGGCGGCCGAACGGGTGGGTGTCGTGAACCACGTGCCCGTAGGCGGGGAGCGTGTCGGGACAGTTGTAGATCTGGCCCGGTCCGGAGACGACGCCGGAATCCATCGCCATCGCGAGTGTGAACGGCTTGAAGGTCGAGCCGAGCTCGAACACGCCGAGCGTCGCGCGGTTGAACATCTGCTCGGGGGTCGCCTGGCCGGGGATGTTCGGGTTGAACGCGGGGAGCGACGTCATCGCGAGGATTTCGCCGGTGCGCACGTCCATGACCACCCCGGCGGCACCGATGGCGGAGAAATGGTTCATCGCCTCGCCGAGCTCGGCCTGGAGCGCCTGCTGGACCCGGCTCGAGATCGACAGGACCAGCGGCTTCCCGCGGCTGGCGGGGTCGGAAAGATAATCGTCGAAGGCGCGCTCGACCCCCGCGCCGCCGCGACCGTCGATATTGGTGAAGCCGAGCACATGCGCGGCAAGGCTGGTCTGCGGGTAGAGCCGGTCCGCCTCGCGGTCGAGCGCCAGGCCCGGCTCACCGATCGCGTTCACCGCCTCGACCAGCTCGGGCGACGCGCGGCGGCGCAGGTAGAAGAAGTTCTTCCCCGAGCGGAGCATCGCGAAATACTGCTCGGTGGTGCGCTCCGGCATCAGCTGGGCGAGCTTGCGCGCGAGCTCGAGCTTGTCGCCGATGACCTTGGTCGGATGCACCGCGACCGTCCACGCATCGATCGTCCGCGCCAGCGGCTGGCCCTCGCGGTCGAGGATGTCGCCGCGCTCCGGGATGAAGGCGGTCAGCTCCTCCTTGCGGCCGGCATGGTCGCCGAATGCCGCGAGATAGAGGATGCGCAAGGCGATGAGCGCGATCAGCCCGGCATAGACGACCATGCCGAACATCAGCCGCTGGTGCATGACGGCGAGCATCTGTCGCCGCTGGCCGACGAGTCGGAGCCGCTCGGGCCGTGGCGCGACGAGAGCGGGCTGCGGAGCGTTCATCGGCCGGGTGGTGATTCCTTGGGTTGCGCGGAATGCTTGCGCGGCAGTGGCGCAAGCGGGTCGGTCTTCGCAATCTCGACCTTCCTTGTCACCGGCCTGGCGTGGCCAAGTGCCGGCTTATCCACCGATTTCTTCGGCTCGGGGGACGTGGACTGGGCGGCCGCGAGGCCCGGTCTATCCGCAGCCCTGGAGTGCGCCGGCTTCGCCGCTGTAGCCGGCTTGTCTGCGGACTTCTGTCCGGCCGTTCGGGGCAATTCGACGGCCGTTCTTGCCGGGACCTCGCGCGTCTCGGTCTTGAGGCTGGCTTCATGGAGCAAGGCGCTCGGGGGCACCGCCGCGCCGGTGCCGGGTTCATCCGACCGAGGCTCGCCGAGCGGCGCTTTCTCCGGCTCGGGGGCTGGCGCCGAGGCGAGCACCACGGGCGCCTTGAAGTCGACCTGATGGTCCGGCCGCGCGAGCCGTGCGAGCTCGAAGCTGCCCTCGAGGAACTGGTTGGCGGCGGGCGCGGACAGAGCAAAGGCGCCGGCATTCCAACGCTCGAGCTGCGACAGGCGGCCGCGAGTCCCGATTTCGGTTTGCAGCATGCGCAGGTCGCGCTGGGCGAGCACGATCCTGGTCTCGACGCTCTCGAGCGCCGAGCGCTCGGACGCCACGCGGAGCGAGACGAGGTAGCAGCCGAGCGCCGCGCTGGCGCAACTGGCGACCATGAACAGCGAGCCGAAGCTTCGAGCGCTCATTGCAGTCTTTCCTTGCGGGGTGGAGCCGAGGTGCGGACGGCGCTCCTCAGCCGCGCCGAGCGGGCGCGGGGATTCGCCGCCAGCTCGCGCTCCGTCGGGGATACCGGCTTCGCGACCCGTTCGAACGTCGGTTCGGCCGGGTCGACAAGCGCGGGACGGTGGCGCGAACCGGCGGGCGATCCTCCGCTCCTCTCGCGGAAGAAGCGTTTGACGATCCGGTCCTCGAGGCTGTGGAAGGTGACGACGGCGAGCCGGCCGCCGGGCACAAGCGCGCGCTCGGCGGCTTCCAGACCCTCCTCGAGCTCGTCGAGCTCGGCGTTGAGGTGGATGCGGATGGCCTGGAAGGTGCGCGTCGCCGGATCGCTCTTCTGACCGGGGCGGAAGCCGGCCGCGCGACGGACGATGGCGGCGAGCTCGGCGGTCCGCTCGACCGGTCTTGCGGCGACGATGGCGCGGGCGATCGCCCGGGCGCGCGGCTCCTCCCCATAGTCGCGCAGGACCCGGGCGATCTCGGCCTCGTCGGCCGAATTGAGGAACTCGGCGGCGGTCAGCCCCGACTTCGACATGCGCATGTCGAGCGGGCCGTCGGCCTGGAACGAAAATCCGCGGTCGGAGCGGTCGAGCTGCATCGAGCTGACTCCGATGTCGAGCGCGATGGCATCGACCTGGGCGATGCCGCGCTCGGCGAGGGCTCGGTCCATCTGGCTGAAGCGCTCCTCGACAAGGGTCAGGCGGGGGTCCGGGACGAGCGATCGTCCGGCTTCGATCGCCTCGGGGTCGCGATCGAAGCCGATCACTCGTCCCGCCCCCGCCGCGAGCATGGCCTGCGTGTAGCCGCCCGCTCCGAAAGTGCCGTCCACGACCGTGTCGCCGCCGTGGATCGCCAACGCGCCGATCACTTCGTTGACCAGCACCGGCACATGTGGGGCCTGTTTGGTGCCGGTGCTGGTCATGAACCACCTCGCTCGTCGAGGCGGAATCGGGCGATGTCCTTGAGGTCGTCCGGGATGCGCGGGTCGTCGAGGAGCCGCTGCGGGTTCCAGATCTGGAACGTTTCGCCGGTGCCAAGGAAGAGGGCGAGATCGCCGATCTCGCCCTTCCGCCGCATCATCGGGGGCATGAGAATGCGGCCGGAACTGTCGTAGGGGACCTCCTCCGTGGCGGCGAAGGCCATCAGATTGCGCTGCTGATATTCCAGCTCGGCGTCGGGATTCGTCTCTTCCTTCTCGAGCAGCCGCTCGAGCTTGGAATGCTTCAGCGCCGCATAACCGGGGTCGTAGGCGCTGAGGCAGGGGAACGCTTCATGCTTGGCAAGCACGATGGTGCGCGCATCGCCGCGGCGTTCGATGACCGAGCGGAGAAATGCGGGGATGGAGACGCGGCCTTTCCCGTCGACCGCGTTCAGCGCGCTGCCCTGAAACAGATGCTCTAGCGCCACTTCTACTCCCCTTTGCAGCGCAAGCAGCTCCGTTCGCGGAATCGCGCGTCGTCACGCGCGCCGCTCCAGGTTCGAATCGACGGGTTAGCCCCCCGCGCTACAGCCCCTGTAGGTAACTCAAGAGCTTAGGGGATACAATGGGATTTGATGGGATTTAATGGGAAACTACGGTGAATGGCGGATTTCAGCGGCTTTTCGCGGCGTCCACAACATCGTGTTCCGTCATTGTTCTTCAACCTCTCGCCTGTGGATAAGTCTGTTGCTTAGCGAATCGCGGGGGCTCGATCGATTCAAGCTCGGCGAGCAGTGCATCGAGATTCGCCGCGGCGCTGGAGCCCAGCCGATCCGCATCGAGCAGGTCGGCGTCCGCGACCACCGTCGCGTGGCCGTTTCCGATACGGCAATGGGCGACCAGCCGGTCGGGACTGATATCGCAGCCGCCGGACAGCTGCCCCGGCGAGACGGTGAGCACGTCGAACCCGCCCAGCTTCAGGACGCTCGCGCCGCGTTCGTCGGGAGCGTCGAGCCGCAACCCCCAATGCGCGGGCAGGCCCGTGTCCATGAACATCCGCGGCGCGCGGAGCGGATCGCCGAGCGGCCGCTCGCTCGGCCATTCGAGCATTGGATCCGCGAACAGCAGCACGCGCCCGCCGCGGCGCACCCAGTTGTCGAGCGCGACCAGATCCTCCGCCGGCTGCGCCCGCGGCTGCGCCATCAGCAGCAGCCGCCCCTTCGCAAGCTCCGCCGGATCGGTCACGCTGATCGGAATGACGCGATAGCGCTTCTCGAGCGCGTCCAGCACCGGGGAGCCGTTCCGCTCCACCGAGAAATCCTCGCTGAACATTAGCGGCAGGCTGGTGAGCAGGAGCAGCGTCGGCCGCTGACTCGGAGGTCGTTCCGGCAAGCGCTGTCGAGCCGGCAGCAGGACCAGCATCGCGACGGCGCCGGCGGTGATCAGCGCGGCAATCGACAGCGCGCGCCCGCGCGCACGCTTCATTGCTTGTTCGCGGCCGCGTCGTTGTTGGTCGTGCCCTCGGACGCGCCCGGGGCGACGCCGAGCTCGGCCAAAGGCTCGCTCGGTTCGTTGGTGGTGGCCTGCTGCACGGCGTTGGCCGGGTCGTCGTGGCTCGATCGGCTGATGATCGAGCCGAGCAGCACGAGCAGGAAGGCGAAGGCCAGACCCGTCAACCCGATGCGGATGCGCTGCGCGCTGCTGCCGGCGTTCTGGGCCCTCACTTCGACAAAGCTATGTCCCGGTTCGACAATATGCAAGGGAACAGCCTTGACGCGTCGGGCTCTGCTCGCGAAGGGGCAGGCATGACTCGCACCCCTCTGCTCCTCACGCTTGCTGCGGCCGCTGCGCTAGCCGGCTGCAACAAGGAAGACCACACCATCGTCGCAGGCCCGGACATCGGCGGGGGCGAGACGAACAGCGCTGCCAATGCAAATGTCGAGCTACCGCCGTCGATCATCGCGACGAAGCTCTACCGCTGCGCCGACAACAGCGTCGTGACGATCGACTGGCTGTCCGACAACAAGTCGGCGAACGTCCGCGCCGGCAAGGATGCGCCGCTGGTCCGCGTCAGCGCCGCCGAGGCGGGTCAGCCGATGACGGGCGAGGGCGGTTATTCGATCGAAGGTTCGCCGACCGCGCCGAGTGCGACGGTCGCCGTGCCCGGACATCCGGCGCAGTCCTGCAAAGCCTGACGCGAATTGACTCTCCTTCCGCGGCCCCGGGCAGCGGCCGCAAAGGGGAAACCCCGATGCTGATCAGCAGGCGCGCATTTACCGGCGGAGCGCTGAGCGTCGCGCTCGGCAGCCAGTTTGCCTCGCCTGGCCGCGCGCAGGAACCGAAGTTCGCCGCCGCGCTGGCAGCGATCCGCACCTATGGCGACGCGCACGTCAGCCATTTCGGCCTGCCGGGGATGACGCTCGGCGTTACCATGCCGGGCGGCTTCGGCACGGTGATGAACTTCGGCTTCGCCAATGCCGAGGCGCGGACGCCGATCACCGGCGACACGTTGTTCCAGGTCGGCTCGATCAGCAAGCTGATGAACGCCGCGGTGCTGCACCAGTTGGTGGCCGAGGACCGGCTTCGGCTGACCGACCGGATCAGCGCCCTGCTTCCCGAGATCCCGCTCCCGCAGGGGAACCCGATCACGGTCCAGCATCTGCTCGACCATACCGCCGGCATTCCGGGCGATGCCCCGACCTTTCCCGAAGGCGGCCTGTGGACCGCTTACGCACCGGGCGAGCACTGGCATTATTCGAACACCGGTTACGACATCATCGGCAAGCTGATCGAGCATCTCGCCGGCAAGCCGCTCGCGCGCGTGCTGCACGAACGGCTGTTTCTGCCGCTGGGCATGCGCCGCTCGCGCGGGGCGATCGTCGCCGCCGACCGCACACTATACGCCCAGGGCTATGAAGCCGCCGACGAGATGCCGTTCGCGCTCGGCGTTCCGCTCGCCCCGGCGGCATGGGTCGACGTGACGTTCGGCGCCGGCAACGTCGCATCGACTGCCGACGACATGAACCGTCTGCTCGGCTCGCTCGCCGGCGCGGTGCAGGGCCAGGGCGGGATGGGCCTGCCGGCGCAGGCCGCGCGCGCCTACGCCACCCACGCCGTGCCGAGCGACACCCGAGGCATGAGCTACGGCAATGGCATCATGCACGTCGGCGGCCGCGGAACGCGCGCCTACCTCCACCACACCGGCGGGATGGTTAGCTTCACCTCATCCTTCCACATCGACGTCGCGAGCGGCGTCGGCGCGTTCGCCAGCTCGACTCTCGATGCCTTTTCCGAATACCGGCCGCGGCTGCTGACCCAGTTCGCGGTCGATGCGCTGACCGATGCGGCTGCCGGTCGGCCGCTGCCCGCTCCGCCGCCGCTCGAGCGGCCCTTCGCCGGCGCGGCCGCTTATCTCGGCACCTACAAGGGGCCGATGGGATCGTTCGAGGTCAGGGCCGGAAGCCCGCTGACGATTGTCGCGAACGGCAAGTCGGCGGCGCTGCAGCCGTGGGGCGGCGAGATTTTCCGCACCGCCCACCCCTCGTTCCGCGCGTTCAGCCTGATGTTCGAGCGCAGGGGCGGCAACGTCGCCGCGGCGAGCTGGGGCCCGGCGAGCTACGTCCGCGCCGGAAGCATGGCGCAGCTGCCGGCGTCCGACCCGGCGCTCGCCAGGCTCGCCGGGCGCTACGTCAACGACAGTCCATGGCTTGGAACGATGGAAATAGTCGAGCGCGGCGGCCGGTTATGGCTCGGCACCGAAGTGCCGATGGAAAAGATCGGCGACAATCTGTGGCGCGTTGGCGGCGAGCGCTGGTCGCCCGAACGCGGCTCGTTCGCCAATCTCATCGACGGCCGCCCCCAGACCTTCGTCTTCTCCGGCGAGAAGTTCATCCGCCACGACATCTGAGCCACCTAGCCGCGACTTTGCGCGGCGGCTAAGGCGCCGCGCATGGACGTGCTCGAAGCTTCCCCCATCACCCCGCAAATGATCGCCGAGCATGGGCTCAGCAACGAGGAATATGACCGCATCCTCCACGCCCTCGGGCGCGAGCCGAACCTCGTCGAGCTCGGCATCTTTTCGGTCATGTGGTCGGAGCATTGCAGCTACAAGTCGAGCCGCGTCCACCTGAAGAAGCTCCCGACCGAGGCGCCGTGGGTGATCTGCGGCCCGGGCGAGAATGCCGGTGTCATCGACATTGGCGACGGCGACGCGGCGATTTTCAAGATGGAGAGCCACAACCACCCGTCCTACATCGAGCCCTACCAAGGCGCCGCGACCGGAGTCGGCGGGATTCTGCGCGACGTATTCACGATGGGCGCACGCCCCGTCGCGAACCTCAACGCGCTGCGCTTCGGCCGCCCCGATCATCCGAAGACCCGGCACCTCGTCGCGGGCGTGGTCGCGGGAATCGGCGGCTACGGCAACTGCGTCGGCGTCCCGACCGTTGGCGGCGAGGTCAACTTCGACGCCGCTTACGACGGCAACATCCTGGTCAACGCGATGACCGTCGGCGTCGCGAGGACCGACAAGATCTTCTATTCGGCCGCGACCGGCATTGGGAACCCGATCGTCTACGTCGGCTCGAAGACGGGCCGCGACGGGATCCACGGCGCGACGATGGCCAGCGCCGACTTCGCCGAGGACAGCGAGGAGAAGCGCCCGACGGTGCAGGTCGGCGATCCGTTCACCGAGAAATTGCTGATCGAGGCCTGTCTCGAGCTGATGGCAACCGACGCCATCGTCGCGATCCAGGACATGGGCGCGGCCGGCCTCACCAGCTCGTCGGTCGAGATGGCGTCAAAGGGCGGCGCCGGCATCCGGCTCGACATGAACAAGGTGCCGTGCCGCGAAACCGGCATGACGCCCTACGAGATGATGCTCTCCGAGAGCCAGGAGCGCATGCTGATGGTGCTGAAGCCCGGCCGGGAGGCCGAGGCGGAGGCGATATTCCGCAAGTGGGAGCTGGACTTCGCGGTCATCGGCGAGGTGACGGACACCGGCCACATGGTGCTCGAGTTCGACGGCGCGGTCGTGTGCGACATCCCGCTCGGCCCGCTCGCCGACGAGGCGCCCTGCTACGAGCGGCCCTATGCGATCCCCAAGCCGCCCGAGCCGCTGACCGACATTCCCGCGAGCACCGACGTCGCGGCGGATTTGGTCAAGCTGATGGGCTCCCCGAACCTCGCGAGCCGGCGCTGGATTTGGGAGCAGTACGACCAGCAGGTCGGCGCCGACACGGTGCAGCGCCCAGGCGGCGACGCCGCGGTGGTGCGGGTGCATGGGTCGCGCAAGGCGCTCGCGATGACCACCGACTGCACGCCGCGTTATTGCTACGCCGACCCGGTCGAGGGCGGCAAGCAGGCGGTTGCCGAAGCCTGGCGCAACCTCTGCGCGGTCGGCGCCAGGCCGCTCGCCATCACAAACTGCCTCAACTTCGGTAACCCACAACGGCCCGAGATCATGGGCCAGTTCGTCGGCTGTATCGAAGGAATGGCCGAAGCCTGCCGCGCGCTCGACTTCCCGGTCGTGAGCGGGAATGTGAGCCTCTACAACGAAACCAGGAACGAGGACGGCAGCAGCGTCGCGATCCTCCCCACCCCGGCGATCGGCGGCGTCGGCCTGCTCGACGATTGGGAGAAGAGCGCGACGCCCGGGTTCAAGGCCGAAGGCGAAGCGCTGCTTCTGCTCGGCCATTCGACAGGGCACGTCGGTCAGTCGCTGTGGCTGGAGGTCTGCCACGGCCGCAGGGAAGGCGAACCGCCCGCGGTCGATCTCGCGGTCGAGCGGCGGCTCGGCGAGCTTGTTCGGCAGATGATTGCCGCAGGGCTGGTGTCGGCCGTCCACGACATCTCCGACGGCGGCGCGCTCGTCGCCATCGCCGAGATGGCCCTTGCCGGATCGATCGGCGTGCGCCTCAATCTGCCGACGGCGGCCAATCCGGCGGCAGTCATGTTCGGCGAAGACCAGGGCCGATTCCTCGTGACCACCAGCCACCCCGACACCGTCGCCGCGCGGGCGAGCGCTTCGAACATCTTCACTGCGCGTGTCGGAGAAACCGGCGGCGCTGCCATCGAAGGCCCCGGCTTCAGCGCCAGCCTCGCCGACTTGCGCGCCGCACACGAGGGCTTCTTCCCCAGGCTGATGGGCAGCGAGCTTCCGGCGGAATTCTGAACGGGAGACTAGGCAATCTTGCGTAGTTGCGATTGTTTCGCATTAGCGCTACATAGCGGCACATGATCGTGTGCAGCTGCAACCGTATCACCGAACGCGAAATTCGCGATGCCGCTCGCGCCGGCGCCACCACGCCCGAGCGCGCCTATGCGACGCTCGGCTGCGAGCCGGTGTGCTGCTGCTGCCTCGATTATGCGCAGAAGCTGATCGATGCAGAGCTTCCAGAGCGCCCGAAGCTGCGCGCCGTCGCCTGACTTGACCTAGCCCGCCGCCCCGACGCATGGCCTTCCCGCGACGCGACGGAGACCGGCATGAAGGGCGATCCCAAGGTTATCGAGCTGCTCAACGAGGCGCTGAAGGCCGAGCTGACGGCGATCAACCAATATTGGCTGCACTACCGGATGCTCGACAATTGGGGCGTCAAGAAGCTCGCCGAATTCGAGCGCGGCGAGTCCATCGACGAAATGAAGCACGCCGACCGCTTCGCCGAGCGAATCCTGTTCCTCGATGGCCTGCCCAACTTCCAGGCGCTCGGCCGGCTGCGCGTCGGCGAGAATGTCGAGGAGATCCTCAAGGCCGATCTCGAGGCCGAGCTTGAGGCGGTGGCGATGTACCGCGAGGGTGCCCGCTACTGCGAGAGCGTCAACGACTTCGTCAGCCGCGACCTCTTCACCGACGTCCTCGCGACCGAGGAGCATCACGTCGACATGCTCGAAACGCAGTTCGAGCTTATCGCGCGGATGGGAATCCAGAATTACGTGCAGCTGCAGAGCGAGGAAGCTGGGGAGTGATTTCGCTCCTCCCTGTCGCGCAGCGATGGGGAGAGGAACCATTGAACGAAGATTCAATGGTGGAGGGGTCTTGCTCCGGCACCGATTACCCCTCCACCACTCAGCTACGCTGAGCGGTCCCCCTCCCCACGAGCTGCGCTCGTAGGGAGGAGCTAGAAGATCAGATCCGCCCGAAGCCCTGGTTGTTGACCTTGCGGCCGAAGCCGCCGGGCGCGGCGCGGGTCATGAGCGGGTTGGTGGCCTTGTCGAACAGCGCGATCGTCTGGTCGAACAGCCGCCGAAGCTCGACCACTTCGGGCACCAGCTCGTCGGGGAAGCGGTGCGTCTCGATACAGAAGCGCGCGGTGGACTCGATCAGCTCGGCGATCTTCGCCAGCGGCTCGGCGCCGAGCTGCCGGGCCTCGCCCTTCAGCGTATGGGCCGGGATCACCAGCGCCGCCGCATTCTGCTGGTGCATCGCCATTTCGATCTGCGAGATCGACTTGATGCCGTCTTCCTTGAAATAGCTGAGGATCCGGATGAACCCCGGCCCGAGCTCGGACCGGCTCTTCTCGAAGTGCACCCAGTCGACGATGTCCCGCGCCTCGTCGGTCACTCCAAGCTCCTCGAGCGCCGGTTGCCTCCGGCGATGGTCCCACGCTCCCGAATAAATCCGAAAGGGTAAAATTCTCCTTAGCGGCGCCCTTGATCTCTGGCGCGGTCGAAAGGATTGCTGCGCCCGCGGAAATCGAGACGGAGCGGAACCGGGCCGAGGCCGAGGTCGCGCCGCATCGCATTGAGCAGGTAGCGGCGATAGCTTTCGGGCAGCTCCTCGAGCCGGTTGCCGAACACGACGAAGCTCGGCGGGCGCGTCTTCACCTGGGTGATGTAGCGCAGCTTGATGCGCTTGCCTTTCGGTGCCGGCGGCGGGTTGGCCTCGATCGCGCCCTCGAACCAGCGGTTGAGCTCGCCCGTGGGCACGCGCCTGCTCCACGCCTCGCGAAGCTCGAACGCGACCTGGAGGATTGTATCGATCCCCTTGCCGGTCTTCGCAGAGACCGTGAGCAAAGGCACGTCGCGAAGCTGCGCGAGCCCCTCGCCGAGCGCCTCCTTGATGCCGTTGAACAGCGACGAGGCATGGTCGGCGATGTCCCATTTGTTGACGGCGATGATCAGCGCGCGGCCTTCGTCGAGGACCTGGCTCGCGATGCGGAGATCCTGCGATTCGAGCCCGCGCGTCGCGTCGAGCAGAAGGACGACGACCTCGGCATAATCGAGCGCGCGCTTGGTGTCCGCTGCCGAAAGCCGCTCGAGCTTGTCCTCGACCTTCGCCCGCTTCCTGAGGCCGGCCGTGTCGACGAGCCGGACCGCGCGGCCATCCCACTCCCAGTCGAGGCTGATCGAATCGCGCGTGATGCCGGCTTCCGGCCCGGTGATCATCCGCTCCTCGCGCAGCATCGTGTTGACCAAAGTCGACTTGCCCGCGTTGGGCCGCCCGACGATCGCAAGCTTCAGCGGTCCATCGTCCGGCGCCGTTCCTTCTTCTCCCGCGACAGTCCCTGCTTCGACGTGGGGCCGAAGCGCTTCGAACAGATCGGCCACGCCTTCGCCATGCTCGGCGCTGAGCGCGACCGGGTCGCCGAGACCGAGACGGAAAGCCTCGAAAATCCCGCTTTCCGCGGCACGGCCCTCCGCCTTGTTAGCGACCAGGATGACGGGCGTGCTTTCCGCCCGGAGCCAGCGCCCGATTTCCTCGTCGAGCGGGGTCAGGCCCTCGCGCGCATCGACCAGGAACAGGGCGGCATCGGCGTCGCGCACTGCGGCCTCGGTCTGAGCGCGCATGCGACCGGGGAGCGTGTGCGGGTCCTCGTCCTCGAAGCCGGCGGTGTCGATCACTCGGAAGTCCAGCCCGAGCAGCCGCGCCTCGCCCTCGCGCCGGTCACGGGTCACGCCGGGACGGTCGTCGACCAGCGCCAAACGCTTGCCGACGAGGCGGTTGAACAGGGTCGATTTGCCGACGTTGGGCCGGCCGACGATCGCGACGGTCGGAAGAGGCATGGGTGTGCGCCTAGCGGATTACGCTCCTCCCTGCGATCCCGGACTTGATCCGGGATCGTGGGGAGAGGGACCATTGAACGAAGATTCAATGGTGGAGGGGTTATCCGTAGGCGCTAGACCCCTCCACCATGCAGTCTTCGCTGCATGGTCCCCCTCCCCATCGCTGCGCGATGGAGAGGAGCCGAGGTTACCGATAGGCGTGGAGCTTCGCCTGGTCGTCGAGCACGTAGAGCGTCGAGCCCGCGACCACCGGCGGCAGGCTGACGCGATCTCCGACGCTGAACTGGGACTGGAAATTGCCGGTTGCCGGATCGACCTGGATCACCTGCCCGCTCGCGGAGGTGAGGATCAGCCGGTTACCGGCGAGCACCGGCCCCGAATATTCTATGTCGCCCTTCTTCGACTTGGGCTTTTCGAACTGCGGCAGCTGGTTGATCCAGCGGATGTGGCCGTTCTGGCGGTAGATGCACAGCAGCCTCGCCTCGCTGGTCACCACGAACACCCAGTCTCCCGCAACCCACGGGGTCGCGATTCCGGCGATGTTGAGCTCCCACAGCCGCTGTCCCGAATTGAGGTCGAGCGCGACCATGCGCCCGCCGGCGCCGATCGCGAACACCTGGCCGTTGTCGATCACCGGGTCGGCGTCGATATCGGACAGCGACGAGACGCTGGTGCGGATGCTGGTGCGCTGCAGCTGGTCCTGCCACACTTGCCGGCCGTTCTCGTAGCGATAGGCGTTGAGTTCGCCCGACGAAAAGCCGGCAACCACGGTGCCCTGCCCGACGGCCGGCGAACCCGCGCCGAAGATGCCGGCGATTTCGAGCGACGCGGGCTGCGACCAGTTGGTCGAGCCGTCTTCCGCCTTGAGCGAATAGATCTGGTTGTCCTGGCTGATGACGTAGACCGCGCCGTTGGCGACGGTCGGCGCGCCGCGGAGCGGGCCGCCAGGCCGCACCTGCCACAGGATGCCGCCGTTCTGCTCGCTCAGCGCGGCGACATAGCCGAGGCCGTTGCTGGCGAAGATCCGGCCGTTGTCGTAGGCGATCCCGCCCCCATAGAGCGAGTCTTCATTGCCCTTGATGTCGGGCGTCTGGCTCGCCCAGACCTGCCCTCCGGTGCGTGCGTCGAAGGCGCGGACCGCGCCCAGCGTATCGATCGTGTAGACGCGGCCGTTGGCGACGATCGGCGGCGCGGCGAGGCGCGCCGTCAGGCTGCTGCCGCGGCCCGCCTGGACGGTGAACGCCGGCGCGAGCGCCTTGCCGAGCGCGAGATGCCCCATCGAGTTGCTCGCATTACCGCCCGATTCCGCCCATGCCGCATTCTCGACGGGGGCCGGAAGGTTGAACGGCAGCGCCTGCGTCGCCGGGTCGATTTGCGCATCGTTCTCCGAGGTCAGCACGGCGATGCGCTCCCCCAGCACCGGCGTCTTGACCTTGCCCTTCTTGAAGATCCCGCAGCCGCTCGAGGCGAGCGCGGCCGCGATCAGCAGCGCGATACGAATGTTCCTGGATCTGATCATTCTAGTCCTGTTGGGCCTGTGGTCCGAGGGCGGCGCTGGCATCCGCGCCGAGGGTTCCGGCGATCTGGATGGCGCGGTCGCGAAGCGACTGAGGGACGCTCTTGTCCTTGGCGATGGTCGCGAACAGCTCCCCCGCTTCCTTCTTCTTGCCCTGCTTGACCAGCGCGAGCGCGGTCATCTCGCCGGCTGAACCGAACCACGGATTGCCGGCCTGCGTCAGCGGCTTCAGCCTGGTAATGACCTGGTCCGGCTGGAGCTGATCGAACTCGAGCGCCGTCCGGCGAAGCAGTGCCGCGTTGCGATATGAGTCGGGAAGCGAGCTGTCCTCGCCGATCTTCTTGTAGGTGGCGATCGCGAGCTTCGGGTCGTTTTGCTGGAGCGCGAACGCGGCGCGGGTGAACAGCGCCGTCGCGCGCACCGCTTCGCTCGAGCTCTGCGACAGATCGTCGAGCTGCTGCGGCACCTTGGCAGTGTTGCCGGTGCTGATGTCCTTGTAGGTCGCGGCGATCTGCTCGACGTGCTTTTCGGCGAGCGCCACGCGGTGCTGCTGGTACCAGAGGAACCCGCCCGACGCGGCAAGGAACAGGATCAGCGCGCCGACGAGCCAGCCGGCATTGTCCTTGACGAAATCGTTCATCCGGTCGCGACGGAGATTCTCGTCGACTTCCTTGATGAAGGTTTCGCTGATGTCCGGGGGCTGCGCCAAAGACGTTCCTTAAGTCCGCTTTACTCGGGGGTCCTCTTGCCGGTCGCTCCTCTTCCCCACCCGGGATGAACGGAAGCTGGCGGCGGCTCGTCTAGCGGCTATGACGCGAAACGCAAAGCCCCTCGCCCTCCGTCCTCAGGACGACGGCTTCGGCCGGTAGGTCTGATCGCCCGTCGGAAAGGTGCGCGCCCGTACTTCTTCCGCATAGGTGCGCGCGGCTTCGCCGATGCGGGCCGCGAGATCGTCGTAGCGCTTCACGAAGCGCGGCGTGCGCTCGAACATGCCGAGCATGTCGTCGATGACCAGCACCTGGCCGTCGCAATCGGCCGATGCGCCGATCCCGATCACCGGCGGCACGACGCTCCTCGCCAGTTCCGTCGCGATCTGCTCCATCACGCCTTCGACGACGATGCAGAATGCACCGGCATCGGCGACCGCCTTCGCATCGGCGATGATCTTTTGGGCCTCATGCGCCTCTCGGCCGCGGGCACCGTAGCCGCCGAGCACGTTCACCGCCTGCGGTGTCAGCCCGACATGGCCGATCACCGGCACGCCACGCTTGGTCAGCAGGTCGATCGTCGACGCCATCGCCTCGCCGCCTTCGAGTTTCACCGCGGCGCATCCGGTCTCCTTCATGATCCGCGCAGCGGATTCGAAGGCCTGTGCCGGCGAGGCCTCGTAGCTTCCAAACGGCATGTCGACCGCGACCAGCGCATGCCAGCTGCCGCGAACGACCGCAGCGCCATGCGCGCACATCATCTCGAGCGTGACCGGGATCGTCGAGGGCAGGCCGTAGATCACCTGTCCGAGGCTGTCGCCGACGAGCAACATGTCGCAGTGCGGGTCGAGCAGTTGCGCCATGCGCATCGTGTAGGCGGTCAGCATCACGATCGGCTGGTCGGTCTTTCCGTCGATCTTGCGCGCGCGGATCGACGGCGCGGTCGTCCGCTTGCCCGGGACGGGGGACGGCGTCGCACGGCTGGTGCCGGTGTCCATCGTGAAGGTCGACATGGCGATGGCTTCTAATCGCGAGCCGGCCGGGCCGCCAGTGCGGCTGCGCTACTTGTCGCCGCCCAGCCGCTCTTCCCATCCGGCGCCCTGGGCGAGTGAAATCGAGTCGAGCACCGCCGTGCTCTGGTCGCGAAGGATGGTGAAGGCGCGGCGGATGGCGCAGGTCGCCTCGTCGTGGCAATCGCCGCACGGCGCGTAAAAATTGACGCTGGCGCAGGAAACCAGCGCGATTGGTCCCTCCATCGTTCGCACGACCTCGCCGAACGAAATCTGCTCGGGCGGGCGCGAAAGCCTGTAGCCGCCCTTGGGGCCGCGCGCGCTTTTCACCAGCCCGGCCTTCTTGAGGTCGAGCATGATGAGCTCGAGATATTTGGGCGGCACCCGCTGCGTCTCCGCGATGCGCGCGAGCTGGACGGGCGCGCCGCCCTGCTCCTCCGCCAGGAAAAGCAGCGAACGAAGCGCGTAACGGGTCTTCTGTGCGATCATCCCTCGCCGGAGCCTAGCCGCCTGCCCGGCTCGACGCAAAGCGTTCGACACGGCAGCCGATGAACAAGCTTTAATGACCCTGAAACGGCGCGGAGACTCGCCCCCGCATATCAGCCCTTCGCCGGCGCCCCCGGGGCGCCGATACGAGGAGGCCCGAATGAAAGGACTGATCAGCTCGGTCGCGGCGCTGGCGATGATTGCCACGCCCGCGATCGCGGTGGCCAAAGCGTCGCCGTCGACCAAAACGGTGATCACCAAGTCGCCAACCGAGAAGGCTACGACGACGGTGTCGACCAAGGGCAACAGCACGACGGCGAAGACGACCGTCACCAGGAACGCGGCCAGCAAGCATCATGCGGGCAAGAGCCACGCCGGAACGATGCACAAGACCGCCTCGGCCAGCAAGAAAGCCGCGGCGCCCGCCAGCAAATAGCTTCGACCGGACCTCCGCACGGCGCCTCCGGCCAGGCTCCCTCCCCGGCGCCGTGCGGAGCCCCTATAATGATCGAACGAAACACGACGGAGCCAGGCGCGATGGGCCGCAAGATCCTGCTGGTCGAGGACGATCGCGAGACCGCCTCATACCTTGCCAAAGGGCTCACGCAGGAGGGGCACAGCGTCGAGCAGGCGGACAACGGCCAGGACGGGCTGTTCCGCGCCACCGACGGCAGCTTCGACCTCATCGTCCTCGACCGCATGCTCCCCGTCCTCGACGGCCTGTCCGTGCTTCGCGCGCTGCGTGCGGCGGGCATCGAAACCCCGGTCCTGGTCCTTTCGGCCCTCGCCTCCGTGGGAGACCGGATCGAGGGACTCGAATCCGGCTCCGACGATTATCTCGTGAAACCCTTTTCGTTCGCCGAGCTCAACGCGCGTGTGAATGCGCTGCTGCGCAGGCGCGAGTCGCGCGTCGGCCCGGCCGATCACCGGCTGAGCGTCGGCGATCTCGAGATCGACCCGCTTTCGCGGACGGTGAAGCGCGCCGGCCGCAAGCTCGACCTCAAGCCGCGCGAATATCTTTTGCTTGAATATTTCGCGCGCAACGAAGGCCGTGTCGTCACCCGCACCATGCTGCTCGAGCAGGTGTGGGACTATCATTTCGATCCCGGTACCAACGTCATCGATGTCCATGTCAGCCGCCTTCGGCGCAAGCTCGACGAGGGCTTCGAGAAGCCGCTGCTCCAGACCGTGAGAGGCGCGGGCTACATGCTGACCGCTTGACGCGATACAGACACCGCGTGCCGACCACTCTCAGGATCGCGCTGCTCGCAGGGCTGCTCGCATTGCTCTCGAGCCTGGCGGTGATCGGCTTCATCTACGTGCGCACGCACGACGAGGCGGTGGCCAGCCTGCACCGCCAGGTCGCCGAGCAGTCGAAGGTCCTGACCGACGTCTATCGCAGCGGCGGCAAGCCCGCGCTCGACCAGGCCATCGCCGACACCCTGACCTACGCCGATCCGCAGACCGCGGTCGCGCTCCTCGACGGCCGCGGACGGCAGCTCGAGGGCAATCTCGCCGGCCCGTTGCCGGCCGAAGCGCTGCAGGAAGGATTTCGCAACGCGATCATCCGCCTTAGCGGTCAACCGACGCCGCACCAGGCGCAGATCGTCCTCAGGCGACTGAGCGGCGGTCAGTGGCTGGTCAGCGGCCGCCTCGTCGGCGAGGGGCTCGCCTTCCGCGCGACGCTCGAGCGCTCGCTGCTGCTGTCACTGGTGGTCGCCGCCCTCCTCGGTCTTCTGTGCGGCGTCGTCCTCGCCCATTACGTTTCGAGGCGAATCGCCAATATCGCCGCGGTCGCGGACCGCATCGGCGCACGCGACCTCAGCCAGCGCGTGCCGCTTTCTGGCGCGGGCGATTCGTTCGACCGGCTGGGTAAGCAGATCAACGCGATGCTCGACCGCATCAGCACGCTGATGGAGGAGCTTCGGCTGCTGACGGATTCGCTCGCGCACGATTTACGCTCCCCGGCAAGCCGGCTGCGCGCCGCGGCGCACGCTGCTGCTTCCGCGACCGATCCCGCGGAGCAGGAGGAGTTGCTGGCCAGCGTCGTGCGCAATGCCGACGCGCTGATCCGGATCCTCACGACGGTCCTGGAGATCAGCCGGTCGGAGGCGCTGACGAGCCGCAACCAGTTCGCCTGGTTCGACGTACGCGAGCTCGCCGCCGAGCTTGCCGAGATGTACGACCCCCTGGCGGACGAACGAGGTGCGGCCCTCCGGTTCGAGCAGCCCGACGCGGCGGTTCCGCTGTTCGGCCATCGCCAGCTGCTCGCCCAGGCACTCAGCAACCTGCTCGAAAATGCGGTTCGCTACGGCGCGGCCGGCGGGGAAATCGTGGTTCGGGTCGTCCCCGCAGAAAAAGGGGTCCGTATTCAGGTCGCAGACCGCGGACCTGGAATCCCGCAGAACCGCCGCGAGGAAGCGCTGCGCCGTTTCGGGCGGCTCGATTCCAGCCGCTCGGACGAGGGTGCCGGGCTCGGGCTCGCGCTCGTCCAGTCGATTGCCCACCTCCACGGCGGCCAGCTGCTGCTGGACGACAACCGGCCGGGCCTGCTCACGACGCTTCAGCTCCCGGTTCAGCCGCCGCGCTGAATGCACCCGCGGCTGCGTTCAGCCACGCAGCGCCGCGCCCGGACGCGCATCCGAACGGTGCTGCCGTTCGTTGGATCCCGCAAGGGCCAATGCCCCGAAATTCAACGAGCAAAGGAGAATTGAACATGGCGCACGGCTATCTTGGCGACGGCTACGGAACCCATGGCGAGATCGATCCCGACAGCGACGCTGATCGCGACCGCATGCACCGAAACGACGAAGGTCGCGACCGCGCCTCGCGCGAACGACCCGACTGGGATGACCGCGACCGCGGGTTCGCGTTCGGCGCCGACCATACCAGACGCGGCGGGCGCGACTGGCGGGACGATCAGGCGCAACGCTGGCCGCAAAACCGCTGGCCCGAGCAGCGCGGCCGCGCCGACAGCTACAATCGCCAGGCGGAGGACTGGTCAGGCCAGCACCGCCCCAGCGCGCACCCGGACGACCATTACCGCAGCTGGCGCGACCGGCACATGAGCGAGCTCGACCGCGACTACGAGGAATATTGCCGCGAGTGCGAGCAGCAGTTCCATCGCGATTTCGACAGCTGGCGCCAGAACCGCGGACAGCGCGACAACGGAACGAAGGCGGCCGCCGCCGAAACCGGCGAGCTCGAACTGACGCAGGACCGCGCGCTTGCCGGGCAAGGGAATACGCCGAGCCCTATCGACGCCGCGACGCTCGGCACGAACAATTCGGCGAACACGATTATCGGCCGCGGCAACAAGCAGCGGTAAGGGACCCGCATTCCAGCCCTCTCCCGCCTGCGGGAGAGGGCGGATGGCGCGAGACGTGAGGATGAGGGCCCTAGCCCTCGATGATCACGTCGGATCCGACCCTGGTCAGCTTGTAGAGCTTCTCGGCGAACTTCATCGGCATCCGGATGCACCCGTGGCTGGCGGGGTAGCCGGGGTTCGCGCCGCCGTGCATGGCGATCCCATATTCGTCGATCCGCTCCATCCACGGCATCGGCGCATTGTCGTACTTCTTCGACCGGTAGAACGGTCTTTTCTCGAGGATCTTCCACTCGCCGAGCGGCGTGATGTGGCCCTTCTTCGCGGTCGAGACGCTTGCCGCGCCCACCAGCCTGTCGCCCTTGTAGGCATAGGCCATCTGCGTCAGCCTATCGATGACCACGCGCGCGTCCCCGTCGGCCGGGACCGCGCTCGCCCACAGATATTCGCCCGGCTTGAGGCCCACGCGGCCGAACGCTGCGACCATGTCCCTGTGTGCCTTCGGTGCGTTGCCGAGCGTCCACAGGTATGGCACCTCGGCGACCGGCTTGGGCGTCGGCGGCGCCTGAACGATTTGCGGAGTCGGTGTTCTCGAGCACCCGGCCAGCAAGGCCACGGCTGCCGCTGCGATCGTCCATCTCTTCATCATCGCCACGCCCACGCTGAAAATGCGACTGCCTGAACAGCCGAACGCGCAGGCGCCGTCAATCCTATGGTAAACAGCAGGTTAGCGGTTAACCGCTCACTCCCACTCGATCGTGCCGGGAGGCTTCGAGGTATAATCGTAGACCACGCGGTTGATGCCGTTGACCTCGTTGACGATCCGCGTCGCCACCCGGCTCAGGAACTCGGGCGCGAAGGGATAGATATCGGCCGTCATCCCGTCGACGCTGGTCACCGCGCGGAGCGCGCAGACGTAATCGTAGGTGCGGTAATCGCCCATGACTCCGACGGTCCGCACCGGCAGAAGCACCGCGAACGCCTGCCAGATCGCATCGTAAAGGCCGGCGTTGCGGATCTCCTCGAGGTAGATCGCGTCCGCCTTGCGGAGGATGTCGCATTTCTCGCGCGTGACCTCGCCGGGGATTCGGATCGCGAGGCCGGGCCCCGGGAACGGGTGGCGCTCGACGAAGGCTTCCGGCAATCCCAGCTCGCGGCCGAGCTCGCGGACCTCGTCCTTGAACAATTCGCGCAGCGGCTCGACCAGCTTCATGTTCATCCGCTCGGGCAGGCCGCCGACATTGTGGTGGCTCTTGATCGTCACCGACGGCCCGCCGGTGAAACTGACGCTCTCGATCACGTCGGGATAGAGCGTGCCCTGGGCGAGGAAGTCGGCGCCGCCGATCTTGCGCGCTTCCTCCTCGAAGACGTTGATGAACTCCGAGCCGATGAACTTGCGCTTTTTCTCCGGGTCCGTGACGCCCTTCAGCCCGCCGAGGAAGTCCGCGCTCGCGTCCACGTGCACCAGTGGGATGTTGTAGCTGTTCCGGAACAGGCTCACGACCTGTTCGGCCTCGCCGAGGCGCATCAAACCATGATCGACGAACACGCAGGTCAGCTGGTCGCCGATCGCCTCATGGATCAGCACCGCGGCGACCGCGCTGTCGACCCCGCCCGACAAGCCGCAAATCACGCGTTGGTCACCGACCTGCTCGCGAATGTCC
>DASSOE010000019.1:0-27418 GCA_035700945.1 Sphingomicrobium sp.
CGGGACCCGCATTTTCTTCATTCCGCCGCCTTGGAGGAAGGCAGGCCCCGGCTCAAGCATGTCCTGAGCGACGCCGCAGGCGGCGTCGAAGGGGCCGGGGTGACGGTATGATCACCGCAGCTGGCTGTCCTTGCTTCCGCGGCGATTGATCGTCGAATGCACCACCGCCTTGTCGCGCTCGGACTGGCAGACGATGCAGGTGCGCACGCCGGGAAGCGCGTCGCGCCGCTTCTTCGGGATCGGCTCGCCGCAATCGTCGCATTCCTCCGCGCTTTCGCCCTTGGGCGTCAGCGCGCGGGCGCGAAGCACGGCGTCTTTCACGGTGTCGTCGATCTGGTCCTGTACCGCGCCGTCGCGAGTCCATCCGCCGGCCATTGCCATTCTCCTCCCACCTCAAGTGGTGGTCGCGGCCTGCGATGCCAAGGCAGCACGGCGGTGAAGCCTGTGCTCGCGCCAGACGATGACGAGGCCGCTGGCGATAATGATCGGAGCGCCGACCCAGGTCCACGGGCTGGGAAGCTCGCCGAATATCCACAAGCCGAGGAGCACTGCCCACAGCAGGCTCGTGTAATCCATCGGCATCACCAGCGCGACGGGCGCCAGCCTGAGCGCCCCCGTCAGCGTCAGCTGGGCAAGGCCGCCCGCGAGCGCGAGGGCTGCAAGCAACAGCCATGTGAGCGGATCATGCGGGCCGGCGAAGTGAAGCATGAGCAGCCCGAGCGGGACGAGCGAGCTGACCGCGAACCAGAACACGGTCGTGGTCGCGCGTTCGGTCGCTCCAAGCCGCCGAATGACGATCGTCACCGACGCGGTCAGAAGCGCCGCGGCAAGCGCGACTGACGCTCCGACCAGCGGCACCTCCCCGCTGCCGGGTTGCACGATCAGGAGGACGCCCGCGAAACCCGCCGCGACGGCGCCCCAGCGCCATCTCCCGGTCGGCTCTCCGAGCACGAGCGCTGCAAGCACGACCGCAAAGATCGGCACCGAGAAACCGATCGTGGTAGCTTCCGCCAACGGCAACAGGATGAAGGCAATGAAGTTGAGCGCCATCGCCGACAGGCCCAGTGCCATTCGCCCGACATGCGCCCAGACCCGAGCCGAGCGCAGGGAGCGGAAGCCCGGTCCGGCGACCACCACCGCGGTCGCGCACAGCGCCGAACCGCACTGGCGATAGAAGAGGCTCTCGACGACGTTGACGCCGCGTGTCGCGGCGAGCTTCACCAGCGCGAACATGACCGCGAGGAGGAGCGCGGTCAGAAGCCGAAGACCGATGCCGAGAAGCGGCCGCTGCTCGGCCGGGCGGTCAGTATCGCGCGGATCGCCGCTTTTCGTCATGCCAGACTTGATCCGGCATCCACCTTATTCTTCATGGTCGTCGCAGAAAGGAAGGTGGACCCCGGGTCAAGCCCGGGGTGACGGTCACTTCTTCTCCGGCGCCACGTACGGCTTGAACGCGCCGCCCGGGACCGCCGAGGCGACCGGGCTCTCGAACCCGTCCTTGCTCACCGACGAGACGCCGAACACCCAGTCGTCGACCCGGATATGCGGGAGGACGATCTTGCACTCCGCAGCGCACGCGCTCGCGGGGACGGGGCGGGACTCCTGCCACTGGTTGGCATCGGTCCGGCGCCAGCGGATCATGTACGACGCCGCGCTCGGGACCGGCGTCCAGGTGACGGTCGTGTCCGTGCTCACCGCCCCTTCCACCTTCGGCTCCGGCGGCGGCGGGGCGCTGGCGATGGCGGCGAGCGCGGCGACGTTCAGCTTGGTCATCTTGGCGAGATAGGGGAAATCGACATGGTCAATCGTGTCGCCATACTTGATGCCGTTCTCGGTCCTCAGATCCTGGTGCTGCCAATTGTAATTCTCGATCGCGACGTTGAGCCGCGCGGCAGGATAGCCGAGCTCGAGGAACGGAATGTGGTCGCCGCCGCGGCCGAAGCGGTCGGTGCGCCAGATCTGGCGGAGGTCGAGGCCGATCTCGAGCCGGTCGGCGAGGCTGTCGAGGAAGCGCGAGATGTTGCGCGACGGCGCGTCATTCTCGCCGCCGAGGCTGTGCGTCTTTGCGGCAAGCTCCTCCTGCCCCTGCGACCGCGGCCCTTCAGACAGTACGCGCGCGTGCGTCGAATCGCACATGCCGTCCGACGAGCAGGTGTTGCCGATGATGTCGTTGTTGATGTCGGTGACGACGTTCCAGCCCTGCGCCTTGGCGTAGTTCGCCAGGACCTTGGCGCCGTAGAGCCCCTGCTCCTCTCCGGAGAGCGCCGCATAGACGATCGTCCCGGGGAACTTGTGCTTCGAGAGCACGCGTGCGGCTTCGATCACCGCCGCGGTGCCCGATCCGTCGTCGTTCGCGCCCGGCGCATCCGAGGTGAAGTCCATCACGTCGGTGACCCGGCTGTCGATGTGGCCGGTGATGATGACGACGTCGTTGGGCCGCTCGGTGCCGCGCTGGATCGCGACCATGTCGCAGACGGCGGTCGGGTTCGGGATGCGCGAGCCGGTGAAGGTCTCGCACGGCCGCACCGTCGGCAGGCCGAAGCTTTCGAACTGGCCCTTGGTCCAGTTGAGCGCCGCGCCGATCCCGCGCTTGGGGTCGGTCTGCGAGGAAAGCGTGTGCCGCGTCCCGAAGCTCACGAGCTTCTCGATCGTGTGCTTCAGCCGCGCCGCGCTGACCGGCGCGGCGATCGCGCGGAGCCTGGCGTCCGTGGAAGGCGCCGGCGCCGCCCCGAGCAGGCTGACACACATCAAGATCGCGATTTTCCGCATTCGACTCTCCCCTTTCGCGCCCTTGTGCAACTGGCATTTGCCGCTCCCCGGGTCTAGGGGAGCGGCGATCCCAGACCAGCACAATCGAGGACGCTTAACCCATGCTTCGCAGCATCGATCATTTCATCGGCGGTTCCACTTTCGCTTCGGGCGAGCGGCAGGGCGACGTGTTCGACCCCAACCAGGGCCAGGTTCAGGCGAACGTCCGCTTCGGCACCTCGGCCGACCTTCAGAAAGCCGTCGATGCAGCGAAAGCGGCGCAGCCCGCCTGGGCCGCGACCAACCCGCAGCGCCGCGCCCGAGTCATGTTCAAGTTCCGCGACCTGGTCGAAAAGAACATGGACGATCTCGCGCGGCTGCTCTCCTCCGAGCACGGCAAGGTGCTCGCCGACGCCCGCGGCGACGTCCAGCGGGGTCTCGAGGTGATCGAATATGCGTGCGGCATCCCGCAGGCGCTGAAAGGGGAATATACGCAAGGCGCGGGCACCGGGATCGACGTCTATTCGATGCGCCAGCCGCTCGGCATCGGCGCCGGGATCACGCCGTTCAACTTCCCCGCGATGATCCCGATGTGGATGTTCGGGATGGCGATCGCCGCCGGCAACGCGTTCGTGCTCAAGCCGTCCGAGCGCGATCCGAGCGTCCCGGTTCGCCTTGCCGAGCTGATGAAGGAAGCGGGGCTTCCCGATGGAATCCTCAACGTCGTCCATGGCGACAAGGAGATGGTCGACGCGATCCTCGACCATCCGGACATCGCGGGCGTCAGCTTCGTCGGCTCGTCCGACATCGCGCAATATATTTACGCGCGCGGGACGGCGAACGGGAAGCGCGTCCAGGCATTCGGCGGCGCCAAGAACCACGGCATCGTCATGCCCGACGCCGACCTCGACCAGGTAGTCAACGACCTTGCGGGCGCGGCGTTCGGATCGGCCGGCGAGCGCTGCATGGCGCTTCCGGTGGTGGTGCCCGTCGGCGAGGAAACCGCCGACCGCCTGCGCGAGAAGCTGATCCCGGCGATCGAAAGCCTGCGCGTCGGAGTCTCCACCGACGCCGACGCCCATTACGGCCCGGTCGTCAGCAAGGCGCACCGCGAGCGGATCGAGCATTATATCCAGATGTCGATCGATGAAGGCGCCGAGCTGGTCGTCGACGGCCGCGGCTTCATGCTCCAGGGGCACGAGGAGGGCTTCTTCATCGGCCCGACCTTCTTCGACCACGTCACGCCCGACATGAAGAGCTACAAGGAGGAGATTTTCGGTCCGGTGCTGCAGATGGTCCGCGCGAAGAATTTCGATGAGGCCGTCCGGCTGCCGTCGGAGCACGAATATGGCAACGGAGTCGCGATCTTCACCCGCAATGGCCACGCCGCGCGCGAGTTCACCGCGCGAGTCAATGTCGGCATGGTCGGCGTCAACGTACCGATCCCGGTGCCGGTCAGCTACCACAGCTTCGGCGGGTGGAAGCGCTCGGGCTTCGGCGACATCGGCCAGTACGGCCAGGAAGGCCTGCGCTTCTGGACCAAGACCAAGGTCGTGACGCAGCGCTGGCCCGACGGCTTCGTCGACGCCGACAACAAGGCGGCGTTCATGATCCCGACGATGGGGTAGATGCGCTCGAGGGGAAACCCGCACGCTCAACAGCGTTTGGGGTGCATGCGATTGCGCCCACCCCTCTTCAGCCTTGTCCTTATCATTGTCGTTGCGGCGTGCAGCCAGCGCGATCCGGTCGCGAACAACCTCGTGACCGGCACCCTGCCGGCGCCGGTGACGGACCGCACATCGAACCCGGCCGCCGGGCCGCCCGCCGAAACCGCTCCGGTGGGAGATGCGCAGGCCGCCAGCGAGGCCGCGCAGCCGCGGCCGGCACAAATCCCAGAGGCGCTTCACGGGCGCTGGGGACTGACGCCCGCCGACTGCACCTCGGCGCTCGGCGACGCCAAGGGGCTGCTCGTCGTGAACGGCCGCGAGCTTCGGTTCTACGAGTCGCGCGCGGTGCCCTCGCCGGGCACGGAAGCGGACGAAGATTCGATCACCGGCAATTTCCGCTTCACCGGCGAAGGCCAGACCTGGACCAAGTTCGAGACGCTGGAGCGACGCAAGGACAAACTGATACGGATCGATAGCAACCCAACAGCGAGCTACTCCTATGTCAAATGCTAGAATGATTGCAGCGCTCAGCCTCGCCGCCCTGGCGGCCGGCGGGTGCAACAGGCAGCAGCCGGCGGCGGACCAGAACATCTCGATCGATGCCGGGGTGCCGGACAACGGGGTGGCGGGCAATGCCGATATCGTGGCCCTGCCCGCGGACGAGAGCAGCACGACGCCGACCAACCAGCTGCAGAACGGCTTCGACGCGCCGGACGTCAACGATACCGGAAATGCCGGCAACTCTTACTGAGGAAAGACCCGACCATGCTGACGCTTTATTATTCGCCCGGCGCCTGCTCGCAGGCACCGCACATCCTGCTTCACGAAATCGGCACCGAGCATGACGCCAAGCGCGTCGACCTCAAGGCCAAGACGCTGGAAGACGGGAGCGACTATCTGAAGGTGAACCCCAAAGGCGTTGTTCCAGCGCTCCAGCTGCCCAGCGGCGAGGTGCTGACCGAGAATTCGGTCGTGCTCCAGTATCTCGGCGACCGCGCCGCCTGGCCCGAGGTCCTCCCGCCGCTCGGGAACTTCAGCCGCTACCGGGTGCTCGAGCTGGTCAATTTCATCACGACCGAGCTGCACAAGAGCTTCGCGCCGCTGTTCAAGCCCGACGCCAGCGAGGAAACCAAGGCCTATTTCGCGGAGCAGATTGCGGGCAAGCTCGACTATATCGACGGGCGGCTCGACGCCGGGCCGTTCCTGATGGGCCAGGAGCTGACGATCCCCGACCCCTATCTGTTCGTCATCGCCGGCTGGGCGGACAAGATGATCGGGCTCGACAAGTGGCCGAACCTGGTCGCGTTCCGCGAGCGCATGCTCGAGCGGCCGGCGGTGCGGCACGTGCTCAAGTTCGAGGGGCTGCTGGAGGAGGAGGCGGTCGCATAGCCCGCACTTGCTGACAATTTACGCGCGCCCTAGAGCGCCCGCTCCATGAGCCAGTTCGACCTCACCGACGACCAGCTCCAGATCCAGGAGATGGCGCGCAAGTTCACCGCGGACGCCATCGCGCCGTTCGCGGCCGAGTGGGACGAGAAGCACTTTTTCCCAAGGGACACGATCCGAGAGGCGGCGGAGCTCGGGTTTGCGTCGATCTACGTCTCCGAGGAGAGCGGCGGGATCGGGCTCGGCCGGCTCGAGGCGGCCCTGATCTTCGAAGCATTGGCTTACGGGTGCCCCAGCACGAGCGCGTTCATCTCGATCCACAACATGGCGAGCTGGATGATCGACCGCTTCGGCTCGGACGAGGTCAAGCATAAATATCTGCCCTCGATGATCACGATGGAGAAGATGGGCAGCTATTGCCTGACCGAGCCCTCCTCCGGGTCCGACGCCGCGGCGCTCAAGTCCAAGGCGGTGCTGGACGGAGACCATTATGTCGTCAGCGGCTCGAAGGCGTTCATCTCGGGCGCCGGAGAAAACGAGATTTACGTCACCATGGTCCGGACCGGCGAGGACGGGCCGAAGGGCATCTCGTGCCTGGTGATCGAGAAGGACATGGCGGGCGTCAGCTTCGGCGCGCAGGAGAAGAAGCTAGGCTGGCACTCGCAGCCGACGGCGCAGGTCAATTTCGACGAGGTCCGGGTACCGGTGGAGAACCGCGTCGGGGCCGAGGGCGAGGGTTTCCGGATCGCGATGATGGGCCTCGACGGCGGTCGCCTCAACATCGGCGCCTGCTCGCTCGGCGGAGCACAGCGCTGCCTCGACGAGGCGGTGAAATACACCAAGGAGCGCAAGCAGTTCGGCCAGGCGATCGCCGATTTCCAGGCGACGCAGTTCACGCTCGCCGACATGGAGACGGAGCTCGAGGCCGCGCGCTACCTGCTCTACGTCGCCGCGGCCAAGGTCACCGCCAATGCACCCGACAAGACCAAGTTCGCAGCCATGGCCAAGCGGCTCGCGACCGATACCGGATCGTCGGTCGTCGACCGCGCGCTCCAACTCCATGGCGGCTACGGCTATCTGATGGACTATCCGATCGAACGCTTCTGGCGCGACCTCCGCGTCCACTCGATCCTCGAAGGCACCAACCAGATCATGCGCGTGATCGTCAGCCGGGATTTGCTGAGGCAGTGATTATTTTCTTTGGTCGTCATTCCCGCGAAAGCGGGAATCCCGCCTCTTGTAACTTCGTGCCGAAAGGCAGCGGGACCCCCGCTTTCGCGGGGGTGACGATGAGGTTGAGCGCATGACCGACGACGTCCTCACCTGCGTCGAAGGCGGCGTCGGCCGCATCCGCCTCAATCGCCCGAAGGCGATCCATGCGCTGACCACGCAGATGTGCGAGGCGATGAGCGCGGCGCTGCTCGAGTGGCGCAGCGACGGCAATGTCGAGCTGGTCCTAATCGACCATGCCGAAGGCCGCGGCTTTTGCGCCGGCGGGGACGTGGTGATGCTCGCGCGCAGCGGGAATGAAGACGCGGAGGAAGCCAAGCGCTTCTTCTTCGCCGAGTACCGGCTCAACCACCTGCTCTTCACCTACGACAAGCCGACCGTTGCGATCATGGACGGGATCACGATGGGCGGCGGCGTCGGCATTTCGCTGCCGTGCACCCATCGCATCGCCACCGAGAACACGCGGCTCGCGATGCCCGAAACGAGCATCGGCCTGTTCCCCGACGTCGGCGGCGGCTGGTATTTGTCGCGCCTGCCCGGCCGCGTCGGCCAGTTCATGGTGCTGACCGGCGCCCGGCTCGACGGCGCCGAGTGCCGTTACCTCAACCTCGCAACCCATTATGTCGAGCAGGCGGGCCTGGCCGATCTCGTCGAGCGGATCATGAAAGCGCCGGCGCGTGCACAGGGGGCGCTCGGAGCGGCTGCAACCAAGGCCCCCGACGCCAAGATCGAGCAGAACCTGCCGCAGATCGCCAAGCTGTTCGCGTCCGACCGGCTCGAGGATGTGATCGCCGCGCTGGAAGGCGACGAAAGCGACTGGGCGCACAGCGAGCTGGCGACGCTCAGGAGCAAGAGCCCGCTGTCGTGCAAGGTCTCGTTGCGTCTGCTTGCCGAAGGCGCGGCGCGCGAGAGCTTCGCAGACGAGATGCGCGCCGAATATGCGCTCGCCGGGCGAGTCGTCCGCACCCACGATTTCCGCGAGGGCGTGCGCGCGTTGCTGATCGACAAGACGGGCGAGCCGCAATGGGACCCGGCGGCGCCCGAGGAGGTCACCGACGAGATGCTCGACGTGCTGTTCGAACCGCTTCCGCCGAGCGAGCAATGGACGCCCTTCCCCGAAGTTGAGACGGTCGCATGAGCGAGTACAATACGATCCTGGTCGAGCAGCGCGGCGCGGTGACGCTCGTCACCCTCAACCGGCCGCAGGCGCTCAATGCGCTCAACAGCGAGGTGCTGAAGGAGCTGACAGAAGCCTTCCAAGCTTACGACGCGGACGACAGCCAGCATTGCCTCGTGCTCACCGGCTCCGAGAAGGCGTTCGCGGCGGGCGCCGACATCAAGGAGATGCAAGCCCAAGGCTTTGCCGACATGTATTCGTCCGACTTCTTCGCCGGTTGGGAGAAGGTCACGGCGACGCGCAAGCCGTGGATTGCGGCAGTCGCGGGCTATGCGCTCGGTGGCGGGTGCGAGGTCGCCATGATGGCCGACTTCATCATCGCCGCGGACAGCGCCAAGTTCGGCCAGCCCGAGATCAAGCTCGGAGTCACGCCGGGCATGGGCGGGTCGCAGCGGCTCGCCCACGCCGTCGGCAAGGCCAAGGCGATGGAGATGTGCCTCACCGGGCGGATGATGGGCGCGGAAGAAGCAGAGCGCTCGGGTCTCGTCGCAAAGGTCGTCCCCGCGGATCAGCTTCTCGACGAGGCGCTGAAGACCGCCGAAGCGATCGCCGCCATGCCGCCGCTCGCCGCGGTCGCGGTCAAGGAAATGGTCAACGCCGCCTTCGAAATCCCGCTCGGCCAGGGCATCCGCTTCGAGCGCCGCTTGTTCCACGGACTGTTCGGCACCGAGGACCAGAAGGAGGGCATGGCCGCGTTCGTCGAGAAGCGGCCGGGGAATTGGAAGGGACGGTAGCCGAACCGTCACCCCGGGCTTGACCCGGGGTCCACCTTCCTTAGCGGAAGGTAGGAAGAGAAGGTGGATCCCGGATCAAGTCCGGGATGACGAGGAGTGAGCATGGCACGTATCGCATTCATCGGCCTGGGCCACATGGGCGGCGGGATGGCGCCCAACCTCGCCAAGGCGGGGCACGAGGTCCGGGCGTTCGACCTCAGCGAAGAGGCGCTCAGCGCGGCGGTTGGCGCCGGCTGCTCCCGCGCCGGTTCGACCGAGGAAGCGTGCACGGATGCCGAGGTCATCATCACCATGCTTCCCGCGGCGACCCACGTGCTCGACGTCTATCGCAACCACGTGTTCGGCGATGCGCCGACCAGCGCGCTGCTGATCGACTGCTCGACCATCGACGTCGGCAGCGCGCGCACCGTCGAAGAGGAGGCCCGCGCCAAAGGCTACGAGATGGTCGACGCGCCCGTCTCCGGCGGAATTGCCGCCGCTGCCGCCGGCACGCTCGCCTTCATGGTGGGCGGATCGGACGAGGCGTTCGCACGGGCCAAGCCGATCATTGAGCCGATGGCGAAGGCGGTGATCCACGCTGGTGGACCCGGTGCCGGACAGGCGGCGAAAATCTGCAACAACATGATCCTCGGCGCGACGATGGCGGTGACGTGCGAAGCGTTCGTGCTCGCGCAGAAGCTCGGGCTCGACCCGCAGGTGTTCTTCGACATCAGCTCGCAGGCGTCCGGGCAGAGCTGGTCGATGACGACCTACTGCCCGGTGCCGGGCGTCGGACCCAAGACTCCCGCGGACAATGATTACGAGGGTGGTTTCGCGGCGGCGCTGATGCTGAAGGATCTGAAGCTCGCGATGGCGGCGGCCGAACAAGTCGGGCTCGAGCTCGAACAGGGCGAGGAAGCCGAGGAAGAGTACCAAAAATTCGTCGACGCCGGCGGCGGGAACAAAGATTTCTCCGGTATCATCAAAATGATCGACGGCAGCTGGAAGGCGCCGGAAGGACAAGAGGAGGGATGATGCGCTTCACGACCTTTGCCGCCGCTTGTGCGTGCGTGTTGCTGACGGGCTGCGGCGACTGGAAATCGGGACAGGCGAACAACGCCACCGCGAACATCAGCGAAGATTCGCGCCCCGCGCCCACGGCCGTGGCGACCACCACGGCAATGCGGACAACCGCGCCCGCGACCAAGGAGGAGGCGCTCGAGATCATGCACGAGCGGCACGAGGGCATGGAGGGCATGGGCAAGGCGACCAAGGCGATCGGCCGCGAGCTCAAGTCGGACAGCCCCGACCTCGGCGTCATCCGCGAGTCGGCCAGGAAGATCACCGACTTCGCACCGAGATCGGCCGTGCTCTTCCCGCCAGGCACGGGGCCCGACGTCGGCAAGACCGGCGCCAAGCCCGAAATCTGGCAGAACGCGCAGGACTTCGCTGCCAAGGACGCCGATTTCCAGCGCGCCGCGCAAGCGTTCGGCACCGCGGTTTCCAGCGGCGAGCTGACCGCGATCAAGGCGAAGTTCGCCGACCTCGGGAACACGTGCAAGGCGTGCCACGACAAATATCGCGCGAAGATGAAGCATTGATCCGGCAGGCGGGCGCGAAGCAGCCCGTCTGGGACCTGCCGACGCGCCTCGTCCACTGGCTGCTCGCCTGCCTGATCGCCTTCAGCTGGTGGTCGGTCGAGTATCACCACACGGACTGGCACATCTGGTCCGGTTGCGCGATCCTGACGCTGCTGATTTTCCGCCTGATGTGGGGCTTTGCCGGAAGCTCGACCGCACGGTTCGCCAACTTCGTCCGAGGACCGGTGGCGATTGCGAATTACTGGCGAGGCCAATGGACCGGGATCGGCCACAATCCGCTCGGCGCGCTGAGCGTGCTGGCTCTACTTCTCGTCACGGCCGTGCAGGTCGGGCTCGGCCTGGTCGCGCAGGACGAAGACGGCATCTTCATGGGCCCGCTCGCACAGCTGGTCAGCAGCGACACGTCGGACAAGGCGCGCGACATCCACGAGCTGTGGTTCTACGTCCTGCTCGGCTTCATCGCCCTGCACCTCGCCGCGGTCGCCTTTTACCGCGTGGTGCGAGGCAAGCGACTAGTCATGCCGATGATCACCGGCCGCGCGCCGCTCGAGCCCGGAGTCAAGCCGATGCGTCCGGGTAAATGGTGGGCGGCGCTGGCCTGCCTCGCCGTCGCGCTCGGCGTCACCCGATGGGTCATCGCCGGCGCGCCGCCTCTCTAGCTTCCCTCCCTGCAAGGGAGGGATTGAGGGTGGGTGCGAGCGAATGGGCTCGATGCCCATGAGCGAGCTTCTTCCGCGGCATTGAGCCGCTTCACAAGCGCCCACCCCCGGCCCCTCCCTTGCAGGGAGTGGAGCAAAGGACCACATCGCGGCCATGCTGATCCGCACCGAACAGACACCCAACCCCGCGACCCGCAAGTTCCTGCCGGGCCAGGTCGTGATGGAGGCCGGCACGCGCGACTTTCCGGACGCGGACAGTGCCGAGGCCTCGCCGCTGGCCAACGCGCTGTTCGGCAGCGGCATGGTCGAGGGCGTCTTCTACGGGCGTGACTTCGTCTCGGTCACCGCGGCACCCGGAGTGTCGTGGGGCGACCTCGAGCCGCTGGCGCTCGAAACCCTGCTCGACCATTTCGTCAGCCGCACGCCCCTGTTCGCGCCCGGCACCGCCGCCGGCATTCGGATCGACGACGATCCGGCGTTCGAGGACAAGCCCGAAGACGCCGAGGTCATCGATCAGATCAAGGAGCTCATCGAGACCCGGGTGCGGCCGGCGGTGGCCCAGGACGGCGGCGACATCCTGTACAAGGGCTACAAGGAGGGTCGCCTGTACCTCTCGATGCACGGCGCCTGCTCGGGCTGTCCGTCGTCGACGATCACCCTCAAGCGCGGGATCGAGAGCCTGATCCGTCACTACGTGCCCGAAGTGGAATCCGTCGAAGCCGTTTGAGGCCTTGCGGCGTTGGGCCGCATGTGACCAGTATCGCTCCCGATATGTTGCTCGCTTTCGACACGTCGAGCGCCGCCTGCACCGCCGCCCTGTTCGACGGCGATGGCGCCTGCATAGCGCGCCGCGACGAGCTGATCGGGCGCGGCCATGCCGAGCGGCTCGTTCCGATGATCGCCGAATTGCTCGACGGCAGGAAAGCAGCGCGCATCCTTGTCGGCGTCGGGCCGGGGAGCTTCACCGGAATCCGCGTCGCGATCGCGGCCGCGCACGGGCTTGCGATCGGCTGGGGAGCCGAGGTCAAAGGCATGTCCTCGCTCGCGCTGCTCGCTGCCGGCGCGGCTGGCGATGGCGAAGTCGCGGCAGCGGTCATCGGCGGCCACGGCGAGCTGTTCGTCCAGCAGTTCGACGGGAAGACGTCGGAGCCGACGTCCGGCCTGCGCAACCTCACTCCCGCGGAGGCGGCGCGGTTTGCCACGGCCGAGCTCGTCGTCGGTTCGGGCGCCGCACAGTTGGTCGAGGCGCGCGGGTGGGGCGAGGCTCGCGAAGCTTGGCCGTCTGCCGCGGACACGCTCAGCCTTCCTGCCGATGCGCGAAGTCTTTTGCCCAAGCCCATCTATGCGCGCGCGCCCGATGCACGTGTGCAGGAGGCGGCGTGATGGCCACTCCCGCGCTCGCCGAGGACATTCGCATCGCGCACGGCACTCCCGACCAGATCGGTGCCGTGATGCAGGTGATGGAGGCGGCGTTCGGCGACCGATTCGGTGAGGCGTGGACGCGGTCGCAGCTCAGCGGAATCCTGCCGATGGCAGGAGTCCTGCTGACGCTTGCAGTCGAGCGCGCGCGCGATGCGGTAGTGGGCTTTTCACTCGTTCGGACCGTTGCCGACGAATCCGAGCTGCTCTTGCTCGCCGTCCTGCCGGATGAGCAGCGCCGCGGCGTCGGCGGACTCCTGCTCGATCATTTCATCACCGGTGGTCGCGATGCCGGCCTCCGCCGAGTCCATCTCGAAGTCCGCGACGGCAACCCGGCGATCGGCATGTACCAGCGCGCGGGTTTCTCTCCGGTGGGGCGACGCCGCAACTATTATCATGCAAGCGACGGGAAGAGGTACGACGCAATCACGCTCGCCTGTGAACTTTAGATAAGTATCTCGGCGCCGCGATTTCTTTGGCCGCACTTGCGACAGCGAATATATCTGCCTAGTGCAAGCCGTCGCGCGCCAATTCGCGCGCGAAATCTGCTCACTTGTTCGGGGAATTCGAGAATGACCGACAATGAAGGTGCCGAAGACACGCTGCTCACCCTGACCGCCGACATCGTCGCCGCGCACGTCAGCAACAACAGCGTTGCCGTGAACGATCTGCCGAATCTCATCCAGAACGTTCATGGCGCGCTCAGCGGGATTTCGCGCAGCGGGAGCGCGCCGGAGCCGAAGCCGGAGCCCAAGGTCTCGGTCCGCTCGTCGATCAAGCCGGACTATATCGTCTGCCTCGAGGACGGGAAGAAGCTGAAGATGCTCAAGCGGCATCTGATGACGCACTACAACATGACTCCCGACCAATACCGGCAGAAGTGGGGACTTGCCGCGGATTATCCGATGGTCGCGCCCAATTATGCCGAGCAGCGCCGCACGCTCGCCAAGTCGATCGGCCTCGGCACCAAGCGGCGGCGGACGCGGGGCGGGAAATAGCTCCTTCGAGTCCTTTGACCCGCCTCGCCACCATGCCTAAATTCCGCCCATGACGCGCACTATCGATATCGAGGCGCTGTGCGCCGACAAGGGGCTCCGCATCACCGAGCAGCGCAAGGTGATCGCCCGCGTCCTCGGCGACAGCGAGGACCATCCCGACGTCGAGACGCTCCATGCCCGGGCATCCGCGATCGACCCCAACATCTCGATCGCCACCGTTTACCGCACCGTGCGGCTGTTCGAGGAAGCCGGAATCCTCGAGCGGCACGAGTTCGGAGACGGCCGCTCGCGCTACGAGGCCGCGTCGGAGACCCACCACGACCATCTGATCGACGTCGAAACGGGCAACGTCATCGAGTTTGTCGACGACGAGCTCGAGGCGCTGCAGAAGCGGATCGCCGAGAAGCTCGGCTTCCGGCTCGTCGATCATCGGATGGAGCTCTACGGGGTTTCGCTCAATCGCGACCGCTAAGCGCTCGGGCGTGAACTTCCGGGCCGCGCTTCGGATCGCAGGGCTGCTGCTGTTGTTTGCAGTGCTCGCGCCGATCCACATCGTGGCCAAGCTGGCCGGCGGCGGGCGCTCGCCCTGGCCGGCGCGCTTTCTCGCCGCGGCAGGGCGGATCATCGGCGCACGGGTGCGGCTCGAAGGCGCGGCGATTCGCCCGCACACGCTGCTCGTCTCCAACCACGTGAGCTGGCTCGACATCATCGTGCTCGGCGGCGCGACGCGATGCGCGTTCGTGTCGAAGGCGAAGCTGGGGCATCCCTTCATCCACTGGCTCGCCGACCAGAACGCCACCGTCTACGTCGACCGCACCCACCTCAAGGGCGCGAAGGAACAGGCGATCGCGATCGCGAACGCGCTCGAACGCGCCCAGGCGGTTGCCCTGTTCCCCGAAGGAACGACGGGGCCCGGCACCCACCTCCTCCCCTTCCGCTCGACCTTGCTCGAGGCGGCCAATGTCGCCGCGAAGGATGTCGCGATCCGGCCTGTGGCGATGGACTATGGCGCCGCGGCTGCGGAGGTCGGCTGGTACGAAGAACCGGGCAAGAACAACGTGCTGCGGCTGCTCGGGCGCAAGGGTAGGTTGCCGGTGACCGTGCGCGTCCTTCCGCCGCTCGACCGCTCGGCAGACCGCAAGCAGCTGACCCGTGAAGCGCGCGATGCAATTGCCGAAAGGCTCGGCTTCAAGTCGCCCCCGCACTCGCCTATAGGCGAGCCGCAATGACACCCAAGACTTTCAGAATCAAAAGCTTCGGCTGCCAGATGAACGTCTACGACGGCGAACGTATGGCCGAGCTGCTGGGCGCCGAAGGGATGAGCGCGGCGACCGAGGGCGAGGACGCCGACCTGGTCGTCCTCAACACCTGCCACATCCGCGAGAAGGCGGCGGAGAAAGCCTATTCGGACGTCGGCCGGCTGAGGCGCGAGGACGGGTCGAAGCCGCTGATCGCGCTCGCCGGGTGCGTCGCGCAGGCGGAAGGATCGGAGGCGAAGCGCCGCTCGGCGATGATCGACATCGTGGTCGGACCGCAAGCCTATCACCGGCTGCCGCAGATGGTCGCCGAGGCGCAGCGCGGCGTTCGCCCGGTCGACACCGACATGCCGGCAATCAGCAAGTTCGACGCCTTCCCGCAGCGGCGGCGCGCGAACCCGAGCTCGTTCCTGACGGTGCAGGAAGGCTGCGACAAGTTCTGCACCTATTGCGTCGTGCCCTACACCCGCGGCGCCGAGATCTCGCGGCCGTGGAAGGACATCGTCGCCGAAGCACAGGCGCTGGTCGACGGCGGCGCGCGCGAAATCGTGCTGCTCGGCCAGAACGTGAATGCATGGGCCGAAGGCGAGCGCGGCCTCGCCGACCTGATCCGCGCGCTGGCGACGATCGTTGGGCTTGAGCGCATCCGCTACACCACCTCCCACCCGGTCAACATGTCGGACGAACTCATCGCCGCCCACGGCGAGGTCGACAAGCTCATGCCTTACCTCCACCTGCCGGTGCAGTCGGGGAGCAACCGCGTTTTGAAAGCGATGAATCGAAGCCACACGGTCGAAAGCTATCTCGCGACGATCGAGAAGATGCGCGCCGCGCGTCCCGACATCGCGCTCTCGGGCGACTTCATCGTCGGCTTTCCGGGCGAGACCGACGAGGATTTCGAAGCGACGCTGCAGATCGTCGATGCGGTGCGTTACGCCTCGGCCTATTCGTTCAAGTACAGCGCCCGACCCGGCACGCCCGCGGCGACGATGGAGGATC
The DNA here is from genome assembly GCA_035700945.1 of Sphingomicrobium sp. Lineage (GTDB taxonomy): Bacteria > Pseudomonadota > Alphaproteobacteria > Sphingomonadales > Sphingomonadaceae > Sphingomicrobium. Next base: position 15,854 of record DASSOE010000019.1, read on the forward strand.
AGATTCCGCGCGAGATCATGGACGACCGGCTCCAGCGCCTCCAGGAGCGGATCAACGATCACCGGCTCGCCTTCAACCGCTCCACCGTGGATCTGGACACGCAGGTGCTGATTGAGCGCAGGGGCAGGAACGAGGGCCAGATGATCGGCCGCTCGCCCTGGCTGCAGTCGGTGCACGTGGACACGAACGCGCAGCCCGGCGAAATCCTCGACGTGACGCTCGTTTCGGCTGGCCCGAACAGCATGACCGGCGCGGTCCGGCAACAGGCGGCCGCCTGATGGCGCGCCGCGACCTCGCCGCTGTCCCGGACCGCGCGCGGCTCGAGATCGAGTTCGAGCAGCCCTATCTGCTCGGGCCGCTGTTCGGCGATTATGATCGGCACCTGATCACCATCGAGCAGCGGCTCGGCGTGCACATCGCCGCACGCGGCAACCGGGTTCAGATCGAAGGCGATGCCGACGCAGCCGCGCGGGCGCGCGACGTCCTGATCGGGCTCTACAACCGGCTCGACAGCGGCCACGACGTCGACGCCGAAGCAGTCGAGGGCGTACTCGGAATGGCCGCCCAGCCGCACCTCGACGGCATCATCCAGGAGGAAGTGACCTCGGCGCCGCGGGTGATGATCCGCACGCGCAAGAAGACCATCGTCCCGCGCTCGGCGATGCAGACGCCGTACATGGAGGCGCTCGCCCGCGACGACATGATTTTCGGCCTCGGGCCCGCCGGCACGGGCAAGACCTATCTCGCGGTCGCTCAGGCGGTGTCGCAGCTCATCACCGGAAGCGTCGACCGGCTGATCCTCTCCCGCCCGGCGGTAGAAGCCGGAGAGCGTCTCGGCTTCCTTCCCGGCGACATGAAGGAGAAGGTCGATCCCTATCTCCGCCCGCTCTACGACGCGCTCTACGACATGCTCCCGACCGAACAGGTCGAGCGCCGGATCGCGACCGGCGAGATCGAGATCGCGCCGCTCGCCTTCATGCGCGGGCGCACGCTCAACGACGCTTTCATCATCCTCGACGAGGCGCAGAACACCACGCCGCTGCAGATGAAGATGTTCCTGACCCGCTTCGGCATGCGCAGCCGAATGGTGATTTGCGGCGACCCGCACCAGGTCGACCTCCCAGACCCGAGCAAGTCCGGTCTTGCCGATGCCGTGAACCGGCTCGAGCGGGTCAAGGGCATCGCCGTCGTGCGCTTCACTGCCGCGGACGTGGTCCGCCACCCGCTGGTCGGCCGCATCGTCGACGCCTATGAAGGCCCGAACGCCGTTCGCGACGTGGGGGCATGATGCTCGAGATCGCACTCGAGAGTGACGAGGAATGGGACAGTAGCAGCTCCTGGGAGCAGCTCGCTCGAAAGGCGGCCGAAGCGGCGATCGCCGAAAGCGCCTATCCCGAGCTGGCCGAGGCCGAACGGCCCGTCGAGATCTCCGTCACGCTGACTGGCGACGAGAAGGTCCGCGCCCTCAACGCACAGTGGAGGCGCAAGGACAAGCCGACCAACGTTCTCTCCTTTCCGATGGCTGACGAGCGCGACTTGAGCCGTGCAAATGTTGCCTCTTCGGAACTGTTGCTTGGTGACATCGTGCTCGCGCGCGGCGTTTGCGAAGCCGAGGCAGCCGAGAAAAAGGTGAGCGTCGAGGATCACGCCACGCACCTGCTCGTGCATGGCACGCTGCACCTGCTCGGCTACGACCATCATGACGACAAGGAAGCTGCCGACATGGAGGCGCGCGAAGTTCGTGCGCTGACCCGGCTCGGGATCGCCAACCCCTACGAGGTGACCGCCTGATGGCCACGCGCGGCGATGACAGCAGCGGCTCGCCACTTTGGCGCAGCATGCGGCACCTGATCTTCGGCGACGAGTCCGAACCCACGCTCCGCGAGGAAATCGAGGAGGCGATCGACGAAGCCGAGGAGGGTGACGGTTCCGCGCCCGTCGCGGGCGACCTCAGCGCCGCCGAACGCCAGATGCTGCGCAACCTGCTCCACTTCGGCGAGGAAACGGCGGGCGACATCTGCGTGACGCGCGGTGACATCATCGCAGTGCCGCAGCACATCAGCTTCGAGGAGCTCGTCGCCGCCTTCGCCGACGCCGGGCACAGCCGCCTTCCCGTCTATGGCGAAAACCTCGATTCCATGATCGGCATGATCCACATCAAGGACGTGTTCGTCGCCAGCATCGACCCGTCGCGCGACCGGTCGATCGAGGCGCTTCTGCGCGAACCGATCTTCGTTCCAGAATCGATGAGCGTGATCGAGCTGCTTGCCCGCATGCGCGCCGAGCGCGTCCACCTCGCGATCGTCGTCGACGAGTTCGGCGGGACCGAGGGGCTGCTGACGATCGAGGACATCGTCGAGGAGATCGTCGGCGAGATCGAAGACGAGCATGACGATGCCGAAACCGCGCGGCTGACCTTGCTCGAGGACGGCCTGTGGGAAGCCGACGCGCGCGTCGAGCTCGAGGAGCTGGCGGAAGCGGTCGACGCCCGGCTCTCGTCCGACGAGGACGAGGTCGACACGCTCGGCGGGCTCATGTTCCTGCTCGCCGGCCGCATTCCGGCGAAGGGCGAATGCGTCACTCACTCGTCGGGCTGGAAGCTCGAAGCGGTCGACTCCGACCCGCGCCGGATCATCCGCGTCCGGCTCCATGCGCCGGAGGACGAGGCGGACACTCAGTAGCCGCTCATGCTGAGGAGCCGCTGAGCTTACTCAGCCCCTCCTCAGGATGAGCGGCGCTTGAGCCCTACTCCTTCGCGAAAAGCTTCGTGGGGTCGGCCATCGCCTTGAACTCGAGCGCGTTGCCGGCGGGATCGAGGAAGAACATCGTCGCCTGCTCGCCCGTCTGGCCTTCGAAGCGGACGGTCGGCGCGATCACGAATTCGACGCCCGCTTGCTCGAGCCGGGCTGCGAGCGCCTTCCACTCCTTCATTCGCAGCACGATTCCGAAATGCGGCACCGGCACCTCGTCGCCATCGACGCGGTTGGTCGCGCGAATTCGCGCCTCCTCCGGCGCAAGGTGCGCAACGATCTGGTGCCCGTGAAGGTCGAAGTCGACCCACTCGTCGGCGCTGCGGCCCTCCGCGCACCCGAGCAGCTCTCCGTAGAACCGCCGCGCCGCGGCGAGGTCGTCGACCGGAAAGGCGAGATGGAACGGCGGCAAACCCATGGGCCTTGCCCTGCGCCTGGAACGGGGTGCTTGTCGAGGCTTTCGCTAAACCCCCGTACCCGCTAGCCATCGGCGATAATGCTGTCCGTCCTGTACGCCTTCATTGCCGGCGGGGTGTCGGCCTTCGCGTTCGAGCCGGTCGGCTGGTGGCCGCTGATGCTCGTCGCGATCGCCGCGCTGTGCGAGCTGCTCGACCGCACCAAGTCGCTCGGGCGCAGCCTCGCGCTCGGCTTCGCGTTCGGGTTCGGGCAATTCGCGATCAGCCTCAACTGGATCGCGACCAGCTTCACCTACCAATCGAACATGCCGGCCTGGCTCGGCTGGGTCGCGGTCGTCCTCCTGTCGCTCTATCTCGCCGTATATCCGGCGATCGCGGCCGGTCTCGCGTGGCGATTCGGGCGCGACGACCGCGTGGTGCTGGTGTGCGTGCTCGGCGGCGGATGGGCGATCACCGAATGGCTGCGCGGGAGCATGTTCACCGGCTTTCCGTGGAACCCCGCGGCAGCCGCGCTCGCGCCGACGCCGCTGATCGGGGTCACGCCGCTGATCGGCACCTACGGGATGTCGGCGCTGGTCGTCCTGCTCGGCGGCGCGATCTGGCTCGAATATTACAAGAAGTGGCTGCCGCTCGTCGTCATCCTCGCCATCGCCGTCTTCCTTTGGGTGCTGCCGTCATCGGCGGTTCCGCCCGACCCGCTCACCGTGCGCAATGTTCGTATTGTTCAGCCCAACATCGGCCAGCAGGACAAGTGGCGGCCCGGCTTCGAGGAGGAGGCCGCGCGCCGGCTCGCGACGCTGTCAGGTCCGCCGACAGGCGTCCCGCGCCTCCTGCTGTGGCCCGAGGCGGCGGTGACCGAGCCGCTCGAGGACGCGCGCACCGACGCGCACCAGGCAATGGCGCTGTTCGAGCGCACGCGCGCGGCGTCGCTGCTCGGACCTTCCGACGTGCTGCTCACGGGCGGGATCGCGGTCGGCTCGACCGACGGAGTTCATGTCAATTCCGCGGCCAACAGCATCTTCGCGATCGCGCCGGGCGGCCGGGTGATCGGCCGCTATGACAAGGCGCACCTTGTTCCCTACGGCGAATATCTGCCGATGCGCCCGCTGCTGTCGGCGATCGGCCTGTCGCGGCTCGCGCCGGGTGACTTCGACTTCACGCCGGGGCCGGGCCCGCGGACCATCGATCTCGGCGGGCAATGGGGCAAGGTCGGGTTCGACCTCTGCTACGAAATCATCTTCTCCGGCCATGTGGTCGACTGGAAGGACCGGCCCGGATTCATTTTCAACCCGTCGAACGATGCCTGGTTCGGCCGCTGGGGGCCACCCCAGCACCTTGCCCAGGCGCGCCTCCGCGCCGCCGAGGAGGGACTGCCCGTGCTCCGCGCCACTCCGACCGGGATCAGCGCCGTCATCGACGCCCGCGGTAATGTCGTGAAGCAAATCGGGTGGCGGCAGGCGGGCGTGATCGACGCGGTGCTGCCGCCGGCGGCCAACGCACCCCCGCTGTTCGCGCGGTTCGGCAATTCGATCCCGATCTTCTGGGCCTTCGTGCTCATCGCGGCCGGCATTGTGCTCGGTCGCAAGCGCCGCTAGAGGCGCCATATAAAGACTTCCTTATATCCTGAAATCCGAGGCCGCTTTCAGCCCATGCGCAGCGATTATCTTTTCACGTCCGAATCCGTGTCCGAGGGCCATCCCGACAAGGTCGCGGACCAGATATCCGACGCGATCGTCGACCTTTTCCTGAGCAAGGACCCGGAGGCGCGAGTCGCCTGCGAGACCATGACGACGACCAACCGCGTCGTGCTGGCCGGCGAGATCCGCGGCCACGGGATCATGGACGAGGAGGGCAATTGGGCGCCCGGTGTTCGCGAAGAGATCGAACAAACCGTTCGCCAGGTCGTCAAGCGCATCGGCTATGAGCAAGAAGGTTTCCACTGGGACCGCTTCGACTTCTCCAACCACCTTCACCCGCAGTCGACCGACATTGCCCAGGGCGTCGATGCGGCAGACGACAAGGACGAAGGCGCGGGCGACCAGGGAATCATGTTCGGCTTCGCCTGCGACGAAACTCCCGACCTGATGCCGGCGACGCTCGACTACAGCCACAAAATCCTGATGGAGATGGCGAAGGACCGCCATTCGGGCGCGGCGCCTTTCCTCGAGCCGGACGCCAAGAGCCAGGTGACGCTGCGCTTTGAGCAGGGCAAGCCGGCAAAGGCCACCGCGATCGTCGTTTCGACCCAGCACAAGCCCGGCTACGACAAGGGCGAGAAGCAGGCCCAGCTCCACGCCTACGTCAAGGAGGTGGTCGCGCGGGTCATGCCGCAGCAGCTGCTCGGCAACGAGACCGTCTATCACATCAACCCGACCGGGAGCTTCGAGATCGGCGGACCCGACGGGGATGCCGGAGTCACCGGCCGCAAGATCATCGTCGACACCTACGGCGGCGCGGCGCCCCACGGCGGCGGTGCCTTCTCCGGGAAAGACCCGACCAAGGTCGATCGTTCGGCGGCCTATGCCGCGCGTTATCTGGCCAAGAACATCGTCGCTGCCGGTCTTGCCAGGCGCTGCACGATCCAGCTCGCTTATGCGATCGGCGTATCCGAGCCGCTGTCGCTTTACGTCGACACGCACGGCACCGGCACGGTCGGCGACGATCGCATCGAGGGCGCGATCGGTCGCATCGGCAAGCTCGGCCGCCTCACGCCGCGCGGCATCCGAACGCACCTCGGGCTCAACAAGCCGATCTACGGAGCAACGGCCGCCTACGGCCATTTCGGCCGCAGCGCGGAGGGCGACTTCTTCCCGTGGGAGCGGGTCGACCTGGTCGAGGAACTCAAGGCGGCAGTCGCCGCCTAGAGCGTCAGTGGTTGGCCGCGTCCTCCACGCCGATCCCGTGGCGGTAGACGAGGTCGCCGCCTTTCCAGCCGCTGTAGATCAGGATCAGCACGACGACCGCCGACAGGATCACCCCGATCCCGGCGATCGCGGAATCGCTGTTCAGCCTGACGAAGAAGTTGACGATCTCCAGCACCACCGCGGTCACGTTCGCGAGCATGTGCTTCACCGCATCGCCCATGCTGCGGATGCGTTCGCTGCCCATGAAGTCGGTGAGGCCGGCCACCGCCGCCAGCGCCGCCATGACGATGCCGACGCCGAGCAGGTACCGCGATGCGGTCGCCCAGCCCGGATCGTGGTTGTTGAGGAACACGATGTCGGTCACCAGCACGCCGATGAAGCAGACGATCGGGAACGGAATCAGCATCGGATGGATCGGATGCGCACCGATTTTCGCCGTGCTGTGCGGATGATCCGTGCGCGTGCGCTCATTGGGGGTTGCCATAGCGCTCTCCTCCTTCGCCGGATTGGACGCGCCGCAGGAGCAAGAAGTTCCCTACGCTTCCCGGCAGCGGACCCAGCGGCGCTTGCCGAGGCGCCACAGCGAACCGTCGAAGGTGCGGCCGCTCGCCGTGACGCGCAGGCGCAGCTCGTGGCGCAGCGCCTGTTTGTCGGTGAGGTCCAGTCGCAGCTCGCGCGGCTCGAGCCAGGATTGCGCGACCGAAACCGGGATTACGCGGCCGTTGTCGGTCAGCCGCGCCGAGACGACCGAAGGCACTGCTGTATGACTGATCACGACAGCAATCTCGACCGGGTGCGCTCCCGCTGTGCGGCAGATCATGCCACCGGTTGCGAAAGCGGGAGTCGCTGAAAGCGCAGTGCAGAGCGCGGCAAGGGCAAGCTTCTTCATGCGCTCCTGCGTGCACGGCCCTTGCTGAACCGGAACTTGCGAGGCTAGGCGGCGCGGCGTGACCGCGTTCAAATCCGGCGATCCGCTGACGCTCAACCGGCTGTACGGCCGCTCCAGCGGCCACAAGCTGCGCAAGAGCCAGCACGAGCTCGTCGACAAGCTGCTGCCCGAGATCGAAGTGCCGGCAGACGGTGAGATCAGCTCCCGCGCGCTGTTCGGCGACGACCGGCCGCTCCATTTCGAGATCGGCTTCGGCTCGGGCGAGCACCTCGCCGACCGCGCCGACATGCTCCCCGACCATGGCTTCATCGGAGCGGAGCCGTTCCTCAACGGGGTCGCAACCGCGCTGGCGCACATCCGCGACAAGCGTCTCACCAACGTCCGCTTGTGGCGCGGCGATGCGCTGGAAGTGCTCCAGCGCGTGCCCGACGGGGCGCTCAGCTTTCTCTATTTGCTCCACCCGGACCCGTGGCCGAAGGCGCGGCACGCCAAGCGGCGGATGGTCAACGACCGCCCCGTCGACCTGTTCGCGGCAAAGCTGAAGCCGGGCGGCGAGTTCCGCCTCGCGACCGACGATCCGACCTATCTCACCTGGTCGCTGATGATCATGCACCGCCACGCGCAGCAGTTCGACTGGCTCGCCGAGCAGCCGAAGGATTTCCTCCAGCCCTCGGGCGGTTGGATCGAAACCCGCTATGGCGCCAAGTCGCGGCGCGAGGGGCGGCGCCCCTATTACCTGCGCTACCGCCGTGTCTGAGTCGGGGTCAGGCGCAGCAACCGCGCCCCGGGGCCGTCCTCGAGCAGATAGACCGCGCCGTCCGAGCCCTGGTCGGCGGCACGGATGCGCTTGCCCATGGCCCATTGATCGGCCTTGCCGGCCTCGTCGCCGCTGATCTGCACATGGATCAGCGCTTCGCCCGACAGCGCCGGGATCAGCGCATCGCCCTTCCAGTCCGGGAACATTGAGCCGCTGTAGATCAGCAGGTCGGCCGGCGAGATCGACGGGTTCCACCATGCCTTTGGCGCTTCGAAGCCGTCGCCGGGCCGGTGGTCCGGGATATCGACACCGTTGTAATTGGTGCCGTTCGACACCTTGGGATAGCCGTAGTTGCGGCCCTCGAGGATGAGGTTGAGCTCGTCGCCGCCCTCGGGGCCCATTTCGATCTCCCACAACCGCCCGTCGGGCGCGAAGGCGAGGCCGAGCGGGTTGCGGTGACCGAGCGTCCAGGTCTCCGCGGGCGTGAGGTTCGGCCCCGGCCAGGCGATAGTCCGCGAAGGCGCCTCCTTCGCGGCCACGCTGTCCGCCGGAGGATCGGTGACCTGCACCGACGCCGCACCCGTGCGGCCCGCCCAGGGGTTGCCGGGCGCGGGCTTGCCGTCGAGGGTGAGGTGCAGAACCTTGCCCATCGGCTGATTTGGGTCTTGGGCCGGCGTGAAGCGCTGGCGCTCGCCCGCGCTGAGGAAGAGCGAATTGCCGTCGGGCGCAAAGGCGATGCGCGCGCCGAAATGGCCGCCCTGCCCGCCCGTGGGGTTACGCCAGATGACCTGCAGCCCCTGCAGCGCCGGCGAAGCCGCGCGCACCAGCTTCCCGCGCGCGAGCGCGAGCTGGCTGCCGCCGTTTTTCGATGGCTCGGAGAAAGTCAGGTAGACGAAGCCGTCCTGCGCGAAATGCGGCGAAACCTTCACGTCGAGGAGCCCGCCTTGTCCCCTGGCGACCACCTCGGGCGCACCCGCGACCTGCTGCTTCTGGCCGTTGCCGACGTCCACCAGCCACACGCGCCCCGCCTTTTCGGTGACTAGCGCTGTTGTCGAGCCTGGCAGGAAGTCCATGGCCCACGGCGCGTCGAACGTCGCGACGGTCGCGGTGGTGAACGGCGGAGTCGAGGCCGGTACGTTCGCGCGCTCGCTTGAGCCGTTGGCATCCTGCGCGTTGGTCGGCGCCGACGAGCCGCAGGCCGCGAGCACCAGCACTCCCGCCAGTTGCATTGTGCGAAATCTCATGCGGCCTCCCGACTGTCGAATATTTGAACCAAAGCGCGGTTCCCCCGCTCTATAGCGCGATGATGCAGCCGTGCAGCCTCCTGTCGCTCGCGACCGCCGTGCCGCCTTACGTCGTCGAGCAGAGCGACGCCAAAGCATGCGCGCGCGAGGCGTTCGGCGGCAGGAAAGCGTTGTTCGACCGGCTCTCGGGCGTATTCGACAATGCCGGGATCGCGAGGCGGCACATCGTTGCTCCGCTCGATTGGTATCTGACGCATCACGGCTGGCATGACCGCAACGCCGTCTATCTGAAAGCCGCGGAGGACCTGTTCGTCGAAGCAGCCTTGGCCGCAATCGAAAAGGCGGGGCTGCGGCCGCGCGACATCGACGGCGTGGTGACCGTATCGACCACCGGCATCGCGACGCCGAGCCTCGATGCGCGCGCGGCGCAACGCGTCGGCTTTCGTGCGGACGTACGCCGCGTCCCCGTGTTCGGGCTCGGCTGCGCGGGAGGCGTCAACGGCCTGTCGCTCGCCGCGCGTCTCGCCGCGGCCGATCCGGGCAGCCGCTGGCTGTTCGTGACGGTCGAGACCTGCTCGATCTCGATCCGCCTCGACAGCAGCGATCCGGCCGCGGTCGTGGCGACCGCTTTGTTCGGCGACGGGGCGGCCGCGGCGGTGGTCACCAGCGGCGAGCAGGCCTCCGCCCGCATCACCGGCTCGGCGGAGAAGCTGTGGCCCGACACGCTGCGCATCATGGGGTGGGACGTCGAGGACCCGGGGCTCGCCGTCGTCTTCGACCGCGCGATCCCGCCGTTCATCGAAGCGGAGCTGGCGCAGGCGGTCGATGAAATGTGCGCCGCGATGGGCACCCGCCGCGAGGACATCCGCCGGCTGTGCTCGCATCCGGGCGGCGTCAAGGTCATCGACGCGATCGAGACGGCGCTGCACCTGCCGCAGGGCGAGCTCAACCTCGAGCGCGAGGTGCTGAACGATTACGGCAACATGAGCGCGCCGACGGTGCTCTTCGTCCTTGACCGGCTCATCGAGCGCGGCCTTCCGGACAAGACGCTGATGACGGCGTTCGGCCCAGGGTTCACCTGCGCCGGGCTTCTGCTCGAAGCGCCAAGGTTGGCAGCCTGACCTTCGGCATCGTGATCCTCGCGCTGGTCACGCTGCAGCGCATCGGTGAATTGTGGCTGTCGAACCGCAACACGCGCCGACTGCTCACCGACGGCGCCCGGGAACATGCGCCTCGCCATTATCCGCTGATCGTCGCTGTTCATGCTCTCTGGCTCGCCGCGCTGTGGTGGCTCGCGCCATTGCGTCCGGTGGACGGATTCTGGCTCGCGCTGTTCGTCCTGCTCGAGCTGATGCGCCTGTGGGTCCTGCTGACGCTGGGGCGGCGCTGGACGACCCGCATCATCGTCCTGCCCGACGCACCGCTGGTTCGCGGCGGCCCCTATCGCTTCCTCGATCATCCCAATTATTGGGTCGTCATCGGCGAGATCGCCGTGCTTCCACTGGTCTTCGGCCTGTGGCAGGTCGCTCTTGTCTTCACGCTGCTCAACGCGGCGGTGCTCACCATCCGCATCCGCGAAGAGAACCGCGCGCTCAGTGCAGCCCGAGCTGCCCCTTTGCGGCCGCCCGCAGCTTCGCGGGATCAAAGGCCGACCCGCCCTTGAACACCCAGGCGACGTTCCGGATATCTTCCATCAAGCGGTCGGGAGCGCCCTCCACGACGAGGATATCGGCCTGCCTGCCGACCGGCGTCTCTCGATACCAGCTGATATGCTCGCTTGCGAGCAGGCAAGGTTGAGCCTATATCGCGGCTCTCTCCTCGACATCGCCAGATGCCTGAGGCTGGGGCTCTACGGCTCCGGTCCGAGAGACTTTTGGACTTTTCACTGGAGTGCGCGTGGCGGACGTTGCCGGCCTGGAACGACTGATCGAGCCCGAGATCAAAAGCCTCGGCTACGATCTCGTGCGCGTGATGATGATCGGCGGCGCGTCGGACCCGACGCTCCAGGTCATGGCCGAGCGGCCGGACACGGGTCAGCTCGACATCGCCGATTGCGAACGGATTTCGCACCGCCTTTCGGAACTTCTCGACCTCGCCGACCCGATCGAGGGCAGCTATCGGCTCGAGGTCAGCTCGCCCGGGATCGACCGCCCGCTGACGCGGCTCAGGGATTATGCGGACTGGGCCGGACACGAGGCGCGCATCACGCTGCGCGAGCCGCGCGGCGACCGGAAGCAATTCACGGGGGAGTTGCAGGGTGTCGACGGCGAGACCGTCAAGCTCCGCGGCAAGGACGGGCAGGACCATGACCTGCCCTTCTCGGACATTTCGTCGGCCAAGCTCGTCTTGACCGACAAGCTCATTCAAGCCACCGCGCCGCTCAGTACCGAGGGCGCTGATCACATCGAGACTGTAGAGGAATAACCAGAATGGCCACCGCACCGGCTGCCGTCAGCGCCAACAAGGCAGAATTGCTCGCGATCGCGGACGCGGTCGCGCGCGAGAAGCTGATCGACAAGGGCATCGTCATCGAGGCGATGGAGGACGCGATCCAGCGCGCCGCCCGCGCCCGCTACGGCGCCGAGAACGACATCCGCGCCAAGCTCGACGCCGAGACCGGCGACCTGCGCCTGTGGCGCGTGCTC